>DASSBJ010000086.1:0-18500 GCA_035698885.1 Solirubrobacterales bacterium | reverse complement strand
ATCGTCTCGCGCTCGAGCAGGATCTTGGAGATCGTGTCGAGCTCGTCGCGCTTGTCGTTGAGGATGTCCTTCGAGGTCTGGTGCGCGGCCTCGACGATGCGGCGGATCTCGTCGTCGATCTCGCGTGCGATCTCGTCCGAGTAGTCGGGCTCGGCGGAGAACTCGCGGCCGAGGAACGGCTGGCCGCGGTCGTGGCCAAAGACGCGCGGGCCGAGCCGCTCCGACATGCCGAAGCGCATCACCATCTGCTTCGCCGTCTCGGTCACCTTCTCGAGGTCGTTGGAGGCGCCGGTGGTGATCTCGCCGAAGACGATCTCCTCGGCGGCGCGGCCGCCCAGGGTCATCGCCATCGTGTCGGTCAGCTCGGCGCGGCTGGTCAGGAACTTGTCCTCGGTCGGCAGGCTGATCGTGTAGCCGAGCGCCTGGCCGCGGCTGATGATCGAGATCTTGTGCACCGGGTCGCAGTTGGGCAGCAGGTGGCCGACGATCGCGTGGCCGAGCTCGTGGTAGGCGGTGATCAACCGCTCCTTCTCGCTCATCACCCGGGTCTTCTTCTCCGGGCCGGCGATCACCCGCATGATCCCCTCCTCGAGCTCCTGCATGGAGATCTCGCGCCGGCCCTGGCGGGCGGTCAGCAGCGCCGCCTCGTTGATCAGGTTGGCGAGGTCGGCGCCGGTGAAGCCGGGCGTCTGGCCGGCGAGCGCGTCGAGGTCGATCTGCTTGCCCAGCGGCTTGCCGCGGGTGTGCACCTCGAGGATCTTCTTGCGGCCCTTGCGGTCGGGCCGGTCGACGACGACCTGGCGGTCGAAGCGCCCGGGCCGCAGCAGCGCCGGATCGAGGATGTCGGGCCGGTTGGTCGCGGCGATCAGGATGATGTTGTCTTTCATCTCGAAGCCGTCCATCTCGACCAGCAGCTGGTTGAGCGTCTGCTCACGCTCGTCGTGGCCGCCGCCCATCCCGGCGCCGCGGTGGCGGCCGACGGCGTCGATCTCGTCCATGAAGATGATGCAGGGCGAGTTCTGCTTCGCCTGCTCGAACAGGTCGCGCACGCGGCTGGCGCCGACGCCGACGAACATCTCGACGAAGTCCGAGCCGGAGATCGAGAAGAAGGGCACGCCGGCCTCGCCGGCGACCGCGCGCGCGAGCAGCGTCTTGCCCGTGCCGGGCGGGCCGTAGAGCAGCACGCCCTTGGGGATGCGGGCGCCCAGCGACTGGAATTTCTTCGGGTTCTCGAGGAATTCCTTGATCTCCTGCAGCTCCTGCACCGCCTCGTCGACCCCGGCGACGTCGCGGAAGGAGATTTTCGGCGCGTCGACCGACATCCGCTTGGCTTTCGATTTGCCGAAGTTCATCACCCGCGAGCCGCCGCCCTGCATCTGGTTCATCAGGAAGATCCAGAAGCCGAAGAAGAGGACGAAGGGCAGGATGTAGGTGAACAGCGAGAGCAGGCTCGAGCCGCCGGTGCCGTGGACCTTGGTCTTGACGCCGTTTTCTTCGAGCTGCCGGATCAGGCTCGCTTCGGCGTCGGGCGGATAGCCGGTGGAGAAGCTTTCGTCGTTCTTCTCCTTGACGTCGAGGGTGCTGTCCTTGACGTTGACGTTGACCTCTTCGACCTGGCCGCTTTCGATCAGGCCGCTTTTCTTTTCGATCAGCTGGTTGTAGGTGGGCGATTCGGTGCTCGGACCGGGGCTGATCACACGCTGGGCGACGAACGCCAGGATGACCACCAGCAGGATCGGAAAGGCTGCGCTTTTGAAGAAACGCCTCACAGGGAAATTTCAGCGTACCAGGGCGGTTTCAGCTATCTCGGTGGATTCGGCGGCCGCAGATCACTGATTCAACGCGGCGACGTAGTCGAGGTTGCGGTAGCGCTGCGCGCGATCGAGGCCGTAGCCGATCGCGAAGCGGTCGGCGATCGGGAAGCCGACGTAGCGCGGCGGCCTGACGCCCTCGCGCAGCCGGTCGGGCTTGACCAGCAGCGCGCAGGCCTCCAGCGAGGCCGGCTCGCGCGCTTCCAGGTTGCGCTTCAGGTATTGCAGGGTCAGGCCGGAGTCGATGATGTCCTCGACGATCAAGACGTGGCGCCCCTCGATCGGCGCGTCGAGGTCCTTGAGGATGCGCACGACGCCGGAGGAGTCGGTCTGCGAGCCGTAGCTGGAGACCGCCATGAAGTCGATCTCGCAGGGGATGTCGAGGTGGCGCATCAGGTCGGCTAGGAAGATCACCGCCCCCTTCAGCACGCCGACCATGAACAGGTCGCGCCCCGCGTAGTCCTCGCTGATCTGCCGCCCCAGCTCGGCGACCCGCCGCCGCAGATCCTCGCCGGAGACCAGCGTCTCGCCGATCGCCGGATCGCTCATCGCGAAATCACCCGCGGCAGTCTACGTTCAGCGCTCGGCGCGCAGGGTGCCGCGCTCGGCGATCGCGCGGACGCCGCCGCCGAGATCGAGCATCGCGGTGCCGGTGCGGCGCAGGGCGGCGACCTCCTCGGCATGGCGAGCGGCGCCGGCGACCGGCCGGCCGGCGGCGCGGTCGGCGAGCTGCTGGACGACGAGCCGGCGCAGCGCCGGCGGCAGCTCGGCGAGCCGCTCGAGCTCGATCGTGTTGCGGGCCGAGCCGTTCGAGTCGTCGAGCTCGGCGGCGACGAGCGCGTCGAGCACCTCGGCCTCGTCGCGCAGCAGCTCCGCCGTGCGCAGCACGTTCCGCGCCGCGGCGGGATGGACCTCGGCGAGCGCCGCGGCGAGCCCGTGGCGCACGCGATTGCGGGCGTAGGCGGCGCCGGCGTTGCTCGGGTCGTCGCGCCAGGCCAGCCCGCGCTGCTCGCAGTAGGCGGTGGTCCGCTCACGGCTGAAGCCGAGCAGCGGCCGCACCAGGACGCCGTCGCGCGGCTTCATTCCCAGCAGCGCCCGCCGGCTCGGCGAGGAGGCGAGCCGGTAGAGGATCGTCTCGACCTGGTCGTCGGCGGTGTGGCCGGTGGCGATCAGGCTGCCGTCCGCCTCGGCTAGCCGGGCGGCGGCCGCGTAGCGCGCGTCGCGCGCCCAGGCCTGCAGGTTGCCCGGCCCCTCCGGCCGGCGCGGCCGCTCGGCCTCGAAGCGCACCCCGAGCCGCGCGCAGAGCGCCGCGCAGTGCTGCTCGTCGGCGTCGGAGTCGTCGCGCAGGCCGTAGTTGACGTGCAGCGCGGTGACCGGGTCGGCGCCGAGCAGCCGCACCGCGAGGTCGAGCAGGCAGACCGAGTCCCGCCCGCCGGAGAGCATCGCGACCACGGGCGTTCCCCCCGGCAGCATGCCGCCCTCGCGCACCGCCTCGAGCATCGCCTCGCTCTCCATATATGGACAGTGTTACGCGCGGCGGACCAGGTAGAGCGGAGTGGCGACCGGGAAGCCCTTGAGGTTGACCTCGCCGATCGGCTCGCAGACCAGGCCGCGCTCGCTCAGCGAGCCGGTGACGCTGTCGGTGACGAGCACCTCGCCGGCCTGGGCGCGGCCGACGACGCGGTGAGCGAGGTTGACCTGGGTGCCGAAGTAGTCGCCGTCGCGGTAGACGGCCTCGCCGTGGTGGACGCCGACCCGCGGCCGCGGCCGGTCGGGGAACCGGTCGAGCAGCCCCACCGCCCATACGGTGAGCGAGGTCGGTTCGGGCGAGACGACCATCACCTCGTCGCCGATCGTCTTCACCACGGTCGCCTCCGGCGGCAGCGTCGCCTCCACCGTCTCGACGAAGTTCTCGACCACGTCGAGCGCCTCGCGCTCGCCCTCCTCCTCGGTGTAGCGGGTGAAGCCGGTGAGGTCGATGAAGCAGAGCGTCACCGGGACCTGGCCGAGCTCGGAGGGCGGCGCCGCGAGATCGGTCTCCATGTGGCCGACGACGTCCTGCTCGAGGAAGAAGCGCAGGTAGCGCCGGTGCAGGTACTCGGTCAGCGGCGCCGCCAGCGGCAGCACGTCGGCGGCCATCTCGCCCATCTCCTCGGCGATCTCCAGCTCGGGCAGGGCGTCGCGGATCATCGGCTCGTGCACGTAGAGGTGGAACAGCCGCACCTCCGCGTCGGCGATCCGGCGCAGCGACTGCACGTAGACGCGGACCAGCTGCAGCAGGGCGACCAGCGGCAGGCCGGCGGCGAGCACACGGGCGATGTGGCGCAGGGCCGCCAGGTCGTCGTGGCCGAGCCCCCGCTCGCGGCCGAGCGGCGTGCCGAGGATGACCAGGATGCGCTCGATCAGCTCCGGCTCGAGGCCGGTCTCGCGCGCGGCGTCCTCGAGCGTGACCAGCTCCTCCCGGTCGGGCAGCAGCTCCTCGACGAAGCCGAAGGCGAGGCGACCCTCGCGGCCCGCCCGCCTCAGCTCCTCCAGCGAATGGCCGCGTTCGCGCATCCGCGCCACCACCCGCGCCTGCGCCGCGGCGGCGGCCGTCCAGCGTCCGCGCCGCACCGGCAGGATCTTCTCGGCCGCCCAGCGCTTCAGCGTGCTCGCCGGGACGCCGGAGCGGCGCGCGGCCTCGCTCAGGGAGATCCGTTCGTCGGCCATCGGCCAACGAGGCTAAAGGTCCTCCTCGGAGTGCGCCTGAAGCACCTCCTCGCCGCCCTCGCCGGTGCGGATGCGGATCGCCTCCTCGACCGGCAGGACGAACACCTTGCCGTCACCGACCTCGCCCGTGCGGGCGTGCTTGAGGATCGTCTCGACGACCAGTGGCTTGTCTTTGTCCTCGACCACGATCTCGAGCTTCAGCTTCGGCCGGACGTTGACGGTCAGGGTCGAGCCGCGGTAGCGCTCGACGATCCCCTTCTGCCTGCCCGAGCCCTTGGCCTCGACGATCGACAGGGACGGAAAGCCCCGGTCGAGCAGCTCGGCCCTGATCGGCTCGAAAGCCTCATGGCGGATGAACGCCTCTATCTTCTTCATGCCTGGGACCCCCTTCTACTGTTCGGTCGCGGTCATCGGAGCGGCTGCGGGCGCCGGGGCGCCGGCTGCCGAGCCCAGCGTCGTCGGCAGCCCGGTCGAGTACTCCGGCTGCGGGATGAACTGCTCCGGGTACCCGTACATGCCGTGCGAGCTGATGTCGAGGCCGGCTTCCTCCTCCTCGTCGTCGACCCGCAGCCCGATCGTGCCCTTGATCAGGGCGAAGGTGGCGATCGAGATCGCGAAGACGACGACGAAGGTGAAGAGCACGGCGAGGCCCTGGACGGCTAGCTGACCGAGGCTGGCGCTGAACGGCACATCGCCGAACACCGAGTACCAGAGCCCCGGGGCGGCCCCTTCGCTGACCAGCCGCGCGGAGCCGAAGATGCCGACCGAGAGCGTTCCCCAGATCCCGGCCAGGCCGTGCGCCGAGAGCGCGCCGACCGGATCGTCGAGCAGCCGGTCGATCGCCAGCACGGCGTAGACGACCAGCAACCCGGCGACGAGGCCGATGATCGGCGCCGCCCAGAACTCGACGAAGCCCGAGGGAGCGGTGATCCCGACGAGGCCGGCGATCGCGCCGTTGCCGGCCATGCCGACGTCCAGGGTGCGGCTCTTCAGGTAGGCGGCCAGGGAGGCGCCGATGACGCCCGCCGCCGCGGCCAGCTGCGTGTTGAGCATGACCTCGCCGAAGAAGTTTCCGGCGGTTTCGAAGGTCGAGCCTCCGTTGAAGCCGAACCAGCCGATCCAGAGGACGATCACGCCGAGGCCGACCAGGGGCATCGAGTGGCCGGGGATCACCCGCGGCTTGCCGTCGGGGTCGTACTTGCCCTTGCGCGGGCCGAGCAGCAGCAGCGCCGCGAGGGCGCCGACGGCGCCGGTCAGGTGGACGACCGAGGAGCCCGCGAAGTCCATCACCGGCTTGCCGCCGATGTCGGAGAGCAGGCCGCCGCCCCAGACCGCGTGGGCGACCAGCGGGTAGATCACCGCGCCGAAGACGATCGCGTAGATCACGTAGGCGCCGAACTTGATCCGCTCCAGCGTGGTTCCCCAGACGATCGCCAGCGAGACCGCGCAGAAGGCGAGCCCGTAGAGCATCAGCATCGCGGTTTCTCCGTTCACCGCTTCCCCGGCGACCGTCTGGTCGAAGTGGAAGAAGAAGCCGCTGTCGCCGAAGAAGTCGTTGCCGCCGCCTTCGGCGATGCCGTAGCCGATCGCCCACCAGGCGATCGTGCAGAGCGCCAGGTTGATCAGGATCTTGGCGACCCCGGTGCCGGCGTTCTTCTGCCTCGAGAAGCCGATCTCGAGGAACATGAACCCGGCCTGCATGAGGAAGACCAGCACGGTCGCGACGGCGACCCAGGCCATGTTGAGCTCACTGACTATCTGTGGCATCTGGGGAACTGCCTCCTTAGCCCGCCGGAGCACGCCCGGCGATCGCGGTTGAACGAGCTGAAGCCAAGGTATGGACGCCGCGGCGAGCCGTGTTTGGACGGCTGGAGCAAATTCGCCGGCGCGGTTTCTCCCGATCGGATTGCGCGGTCCGGGGGCCGCGGGCGGCTATCGTGCGCGCCGCCGTGCCGGTGCGCCTCAAACCGACCGCGCCGATCGCGCCCGCCGCGATCCTCGTCGGCGACCCCGGCCGGGCGCTGCTGCTCGCCCAGGAGCTGCTGGCGCAGCCGAAGATGAGCAACCACGCGCGCGGTCTCTGGGGCTACGGCGGGCGAACTCCCGAGGGCGAGGAGCTGACGGTCCAGGCCACCGGGATGGGCGGCCCGAGCGCCGCGCTGGTGCTGGCCGACCTGGCGGAGCTCGGCGTCGAACGGGCCATACGGGTGGGCACCTGCGTCGCCTTCGGCGCCGCGGCGCGGGCCGGCGAGCTGCTGGCGGTCGAGGCGGCGCTGGCGGTCGGTGGCAGCGCCGCCTCCTTCGGCGTCCCGGCCGGCGAGACCGTCGCGCCGGACGCGGAGCTCCACGGTCGCCTGGCGAGGGCGCTGGCGGGGGACGCACGCGCCGTGACCGTCGCCAGCCTCGACACGATGCCCACCCAGCCGCGGGCCGCGGCGGGGGCGGGAGCCGCCGACATGCAGAGCCTCGCCACGCTGGCCACCGCCCGCAGGCTCGGGATCGCCGCCGCCGCGCTGCTGATCGCGACCGAAACCGAGCGCGAAGAGCCGTTGCGGGGAGAGCGGCTGGAAGAGGTCGCGGCGCGGGCCGGAAGGGCCGCGGCAGAGGCCTTATCTAACCCTCAAGTCGAGGGTTAGGCTTAGCCCTCGGGAGCCGAGTCGGCGGTGCTCTGCCGCCGTTCCGCGGCGACCTCGCGCCGCAGGCCGCCGACCTCGCGCGAGACCCGGTCGAGCTCGTCCTCGAACTCGTCGAGCCGCTGCGAGATCGAGCGCAGGCGTCGCTCGAGCCGCTCGACGTCGCCGGCCGTGGGCAGGTTGAGCGCCGCCAGCGCCGCGTGCTGGGCCTCCACGGCCTTCTCGCGGGCGCCGAACGCGGCGGCGACGGCGTTCTCGAGCACGTGGCTGTCGAGCAGCGCCTGGGCCAGCTCGCCGATCGCCGCCTCGCTGCGCCGCCGCAGGCCGTCCTGATCGTCCTCGAATCCGCTTTCGAAGCTCACCCGCGACACCTTAGAGCCTTGGCTCTGCCGCCGGGCCTCCGGCCGCCCGTAACGAGTTCTTCACCGGCCCATCCGGCGCGGCTGAAAAGCTGCGAGTCGACAGGCATGGGTCATTCGTTGATTAAGGGCATGTTGGGGGGTGCGGCGGCGCGTTGCGCGCCTCCGCACAACTCAGTACTTTGGGCAGGCTGGATGCTTGGGGAGAGGATCGACACGGGTAGGGATCTGCTCGTGCAGGCAGGGAGCGGAAACGCGAACGCATGAGACAGAAGCTCGCACTGATCATCGCGCTGGCCGGGTTCGCGGTTGTCACCGCGCTCGGTGTCGGCATGGCGGGCGCCGATCCGTCGGCCGGCCTCGGCGAAGGGCAGGCGACCCAGGGCCTCTCCACCACCCCCTCGCTGGCCGCGCCGCCGGCCGAAGAGCCGGCCTGCTCGAACGGCGTCGACGACGACGAAGACGGGCTCGCCGACCTCGAAGACCCCGACTGCGAATCGGCCGGCGACCCGAGCGAGGAAGCCGAAGAACCGGCAAGCGGCGAGAGCAAGCCCGTCCCGGCGCCCGAAGGCGGGGAAGCCGAACAGCCTCAGAACGAAGCCGGCGCGAAGCTGCAGAGCGGCGCCGGGCTCGACGCCTCCGAAGCGGCAAGCGAACCGAGCAGGAGCGTCAAGCACAACGAGAGCCTCGGAGGCGGCGCAGGCGGCGGCGTCGAAGCGCCCGCCGCGACCGCGGGCGTGCAGCCCCCGAGCGAAGGCGGCGACGGCGGCTCGCAGTTCGGCCGGGGCGGCGCCCCGACCGGCGCCAACCCCGACGCGACGATCGCGACCTTCGGCCCGGCGCCGATCGGCGTCCCCAACTTCGTCATCGACTCGTTCGAGATCCCCCCCTTCCTGCTGCCGATCTACCAGGCCTGCGGAACCCAGTACGGGATCCCCTGGGAGGTTCTCGCCTCGATCAACAAGATCGAGACCGCCTTCGGCACCAACCTCAACGTATCCAGCGCCGGCGCGGTCGGCTGGATGCAGTTCCTGCCCTCGAGCTGGGAGACCTACGGCGTCGACGCCAACGGCGACGGCCGCAAGGACCCCTACAACCCGGTCGACGCGATCTGCGCCGCGGCTCACTATCTCCACGCGGCGGGCGGCGGCAAGGACCTCTACCACGCGATCTTCGCCTACAACCACGCCGACTGGTACGTGCAGGAGGTGCTGCTGTACGCGCGCGCTTACGGCAAGCTGCCGACCGACCTGGTCGGCTCGCTCACCGGGCTGACCGAGGGGGCGCACTTCCCGGTCGCCGCCGACGCCCGCTACGCGGACGAAATCTCCGCCCGGGCGGCGCTGAGCAGGGCGACGCCGCAACAGCGCGACGAATACGGCAACGCCGCCGAGGTGATCTCCTCCTCGCCGACCCGGCGCGGGATCAACATCTACGCCCACCGGGGCGCTCCGGTCGTCGCCGTCAACGACGGCACGATCGTCAAGCTGGGCGACTCGAAGCGGCTCGGCCGCTACGTGGTCCTGCGCGACGCCTACGGCAACCGCTACATCTACGCCAAGCTCGGCGCGATCGTGCGCAAGCACCGCCGCGTGATCACCCCCACCGGCAAGGAGAAGCGCGTCCCAGTCGACAGCCAGAACATCCGCCCGCGGCTCTACGCGCTGCCGGGGCGCACCAGGGACGAGCGGCCGGCGGACGCCGCGGTCGACAGCGCCGCCGCGAAGGGCGCCGACGGAACCTTAAGGGTCGGGTCGAGGGTTATAGCGGGAACCGAGCTGGGGACGATCGGCGGATCCGAAGCCGGCGTCGACCCGCACGTCAACTTCGCGATCCGGCCCGCCGGCAAGGGGGCGCCGAAGATCGACCCGAAGCCGATCCTCGACGGCTGGAAGCTGCTCGAGGCGACGGCGATCTACCGAGCCAAGGGCAAGAACCCGCTGGCCGGCGAGCTCGGCGGCGCCGGCGTCCTGCTGCTCTCCAAGGAGGCTTTGGAGCGCCGGGTGCTCGCCGACAAGCACCTCGACATCTACGGCTGCGGCCGCACCGACATCGCCAGCGGCAGGATCGACCGGCGCGTGCTGGCGGCGCTCGAGTACCTCGTCTCGAAAGGCTTCGAGCTCTCGGTCAGCGCGCTGGAGTGCGGACACAGCTACCTGACCACGTCAGGGAACGTCTCCGAGCATTCGACCGGCGACGCGGTCGACATTCCGACGATCAACGGCGTGCCCGTCACCGGCCACCAGGGGCCCGGCACGCTGACCGACGAGCTGATCCGCACGGTCCTGCAGCTGCAGGGGACGATGCATCCGCATCAGGTGATCTCGCTCGAGGACCTGCCTGGCGAAGCCAGCTTCGCCCTGCCCGACCACTACGACCACGTGCACATCGGCTACCGGCCGCTCGGCGGCGCCTTCGGCGAAGAGTTCAACGCCCTGCTGGGGCCGAAGCAGTGGCTGCGGCTGACCAAGCGGCTCGAGGGGATCGAGAACCCCAAGGTGCGCACGGCCCCGTCGCGGTTCGCGCTGCCCGACCGGCACAGGGGCAACTGAGCCGTTTCTTCGGATTCGTCCAGTTCGAGCTCCCCGGCGAGCTCGGGCTTCCGGACGGCCGCTACCTCGCTCGCGACGAGGCGGGCGAGCGGGTGCTGGTGGTCGAAACGGTGGGCGCTCCGCCCCCTCCGCGGCGTCGGCGGCGCAAGCCGCGGGAGGCCGACCTTGGGGCCGAGCCGGCACCGCTTCCACTGGCCCGGGCAACCGCCGTACGAGCTCACGAGCCCTTCGACTCAAGCGAGGCGGCGGAGCGCTGGCTGAGCGAGACCCTGGCGGAGGAGGAGACGACCGACGCAGCGATCGCCGAGGCGCTGGCCCTGCTCAACCGGGCGCTGCACGCGAACGCCGTGGCAAGCGGCACGCCGGGCCGTGAGCTGCGCAGCGAGCATGCGGCGACCATGCGAATCGGACATGGCAGCGGCAAGGAGGTGGCGTCCGGGCGCTTCTCCAGCGCGCGAGAGGTCGACGTGCGCGGCGGGCGCTCGCAGCGCCGCCGGCGCGAGGAAGAGCTGCGCCCGCAGGAGCGGGTCGCGGCTGTGCTCGGCGGCCGGGAGAGCCTCGACGCCTGCGAGACGCTGCTCTTGCGCGCCCGCGCCGACCTCGACGCCGGCCGCAACCGCGAGGCGGCCCTGCAGCTCCGCGTAGGCCTCGAGGCGCTGCTGGTAGAGCTCGACGGCGCCCTGTCCGACCCGGGCCATAAAGAGGACATGGCCCAACTGCAAACGCGCCGCAGCGAGGCGGGCGACGCCGCCAACGAGGCCCTGCACAGCGACCTCAGCTCAACCAACCTAAGCTCAGTAAGAGACCTGCTCGACCTCTGCGAGAGAGTGCTACGGCGCCGCCGCGTCCTGCGGGGCTGACGCCAGGCCTCACAGCGAAAGCCGTCTCGCCACCACCCCGTCGAGCAGCGACTCGGCGATCTCGTGCGCTTCGTCGAGCGCGATCCCCTCCAGCGACGGAATGCCGATCACGGTCAGGCCGGCGGCGCGGGCGGCGGCGACACCGGTCGGCGAGTCCTCCAGCGCGACGACCTGCCGCCCCGCCTCGACCTCGAGCCGGCGACAGGCCTCGAGGTAGGGGTCGGGCGCAGGCTTCGGAGCGGCGACTTCGTGGGCGCTGACGACGACGTCGAAGCGGTCCTCGAAGCCGACGATCTCGAGCGAGCGCCGCACGAAGACGAGCGGCGAGTTGGAGACCAGGCCCAGCGGAGTGCCCCGCCGCTTCAGCTCGTGCAGCAGCTCGCGGGCGCCGACCATCGCCTCGACCCCGTGCTCGAGCTCGGCGACGACCAGCTCGTTGAGCTCCTCGATCAGCGCCAGTCCCCGGCCCGGCTCCCCGAGGCGGCGCTCGAGGATGCCGCCGGCGATCTCGGCCGAGGTGCCGACGAGCTCGCGCTTGTGCGCCGGCGTGAAGGCGAGCCCGCGGCGCTCGAAGAGATCGCGCTCGGCCCGCGTCCAGACGGACTCGGTATCGAGCAGCAGGCCGTCGTTGTCGAAGACGACGGCCGTCGGGTGGTCTGAGGCCCGTCGGCCCTGGGGCGTCGCTACTTGCCGCTCCATCTGGGGGTGCGCTTGCCGAGGAAGGCCGCGATGCCCTCCTTGGCGTCCTCGCTGGCGAAGGCGGTGGCGAAGGCCTGCTTCTCGGCCTCGATGCCCTCGTCGAGGTCGCCCTTGTGCGAGGCCGACTTGATCTGGCCGCGGGCGACCGGCGCCTGGGCGGCCAGCTTGCGCGCCCACATCAGCGCCGTCTCGAACAGCTCGTGGTCGGGCACGACCCGGTTGGCGAGCCCGGCCTCCAGCGCCTCGCCGGCGAGGATCGCCTCGCCGGTCAGGTTCATCTCCAGCGCCTTGTTGGGGCCGACCAGGCGCGGCAGCCGCTGCGTACCGCCGAAGCCGGGGACGATGCCGAGCTTGATCTCCGGCTGGCCGAAGACCGCCGCCTCGGCGGCGATCCGCACATCGCAGGACATCGCCAGCTCGCAGCCGCCGCCGAAGGCGATCGAGTTGACCGCGGCGATCGTCGCCGTGCTCTCGCTGCCGAGCTCGCGCAGCAGGGCGTGTGCTTCGTGCAGCAGCTCCGCACCCCCCGCTTCGTCCATCGACGTGAACGCCTTGATGTCGGCGCCGGCCGAGAAGACGACCGGGATCGAGGAGGCGACGACCATCGCGCCGACCTCCTCCGACGCCTTCACCCTCTCCCAAACCGTGCCCAGGTCGCGGATCACATCGGGGGAGATCGCGTTCATCGGCGCGTTGGCGAGCCAGGCGATCGCGACGTCGCCGCGCGTCTCCAGCTTCACAGTCTCCGGCTGCTCGCCCTCGTCGGCCTGCGGGTAGGGGTAGAAGCCCTGGCCGGATTTGAGCCCGAGCCGGCCCTGGGCGACGAGCCGCTTGAGCAGCAGCGGCGGCGCGAAGCGCTCGCCGTGCTTCTCCTCGAGCCGCTCGATCCGCTCGAGGATCGCGTCGAGCCCCTCGAGGTCGGCTTTCCAGAACGGGGGGAAGAGGCCTTTGCGCGGGTCCAGGCCGGCGCCGGCCATCATCCCGAGGTCGATGTCGCGGACCGAGCAGACCCCCTCCTCGACCAGCTGGCAGGCCTCGATCAGGGCGCGGCCGGTGAACATCGCGACCAGCTCCTCGGTGTCGGGCTCCGCGTCGCCGGCGACGTTCTGCTCGCCGTCCTTGAAGAAGCCCTCGCCGCCGCTCTTGGCGCCGAGCTTGCCGTCGGCGACGAGGCCCTGCAGGCCCCGGTGGACGTAGAAGCTCTCGCCGTAGGAGTCGTTGAGGTGCTCGGCGACGTGCAGCACGGTGTCGAGGCCGAGCAGGTCGGTGAGGAAGAACGGCCCCATCGGCGCCGCTTTGGCGCCGGCGATCGCCTCGTCGATCGCCTTCAGCGATAGGCCCTGGGTCTCCTGGGCGCGCCAGATCTCCCCCATCGTCGCCATCAGCACCCGGTTGACGACGAAGCCGGGGACCTCGCCGCAGACGATCGGCTGCTTCTTGATCGCCTGGGCGAAGTTGTAGGCGGCGGTCACGGCCTCCTCGGAGCTGTCCTCGCTGGCGATCACCTCGACCAGCGGCATCACCGAGGCCGGGTAGAAGAAGTGGAAGCCGACGACCTTGTCGGGCCGCAGCGTCGCTTCCCCGATCTCGGTGATCGAGAGCGAGGAGGTGTTGGAGGAGAGGATCGCGTGCCCCGGGGTGGCGGCGTCGAGCTCCCGGAACACCGCCTGCTTGATCTCCATCCGCTCCGGCACCGCCTCGACGACGAAGTCGACGTCGCCGAACTCGTCGTAGCTCGTCGTCCCGGCGATCAGCCCCATCACCTCGGCGAGGCGCGCGTCGGCCTGCTCGGAGGTCAGCTTCTCCTTCTTGACCAGGCGGGCGAGCTGCCCCTCGGTGACGGCGCGGGCTTTTTCCACCGCGGCGTCGACGAACTTCCGGTCGATGTCCTTGACGACGACGGGGATGTCGGACGCGGCGATCGCCTGCGCGATCTCGCCGCCCATGGTGCCGCCGCCGACGACGGCGGCCTTCGAGACGAACATTCGGGTGAGTCCTCCGATTCTGGCTTGGAAGGGGTCGCGGAGGCTATCGCTCTCCGTGCGGACAAAGGCGCCGGGCGACGTTTGTACCGCCGTACAAAGGCATTTCAAGCGCGCTCCCATTAGTCTCCTTTGGCTCTTTCGACCAAGTGAGGAAAAGACACAGCCGATGACTCGTATTCGCCAGCAGAACGTGACCGCAGCGCAGTGGAGCTCCAACGGAGAGGCCCTCGGCGCGATCGACCTGACCCTGCCCGAGAACAACCCGTTCGGCGCCAACGTCTTCTCCGTCGCCGTGCAGCGCGAACGGCTGCCGGGCGACGTCTTCGAGAAGCTGCAGGCGACCCTGGCGGACGGCGAGGCGCTCGACCCGAGCCTCGCCGACGCGGTCGCCGAGGCGATGAAGGAGTGGGCGCTGGAGAACGGCGCGACCCACTACACCCACATGTTCCAGCCGCTGACCGGCTCGACCGCCGAGAAGCACGATTCCTTCTTCGAGCCGGCGGGCGAAGGCACCGCGCTGGCCGGCTTCTCCGGCAAGGAGCTGGTCCAGGGCGAGCCCGACGCCTCCTCCTTCCCGACCGGCGGCGTCCGCGCCACCTTCGAGGCGCGCGGCTACACCGCCTGGGACCCGACCTCCCCCGCCTTCCTGCTCGAGAACCCGAACGGCGTCCTGCTCTGCATCCCGACCGCCTTCGCCTCCTGGACCGGCGAGGCGCTCGACGCGAAGATCCCGCTGCTGCGCTCGATGGACGCGCTCTCGCGCTCGGCGATCAAGGCGCTGCGGCTGCTCGGCGACGAGGACTCCAAGCGCGTCTTCACCACGGTCGGGCCCGAGCAGGAGTACTTCCTGATCGACGAGCAATACTACTTCGAGCGTCCCGACCTGATCGCCACCGGGCGCACCCTGTTCGGCGCCAAGCCGCCGAAAGGCCACGAGCTCGACGACCACTACTTCGGCTCGATCCCCGAGCGGGTGCTCGCCTTCATGCTCGAGTCCGAGCTGGAGATGCGCAAGCTCGGCATCCCGGTCAAGACCCGCCACAACGAGGTCGCGCCGGCGCAGTACGAGATCGCGCCGATCTTCGAGAACTCCAACGTCGGCTCCGACCACCAGCAGCTGCTGATGCAGACGCTGGAAAGCGTCGCCCGCCGCTACGGCTTCGTCTGCCTGCTGCACGAGAAGCCCTTCGCCGGGGTCAACGGCTCGGGCAAGCACAACAACTGGTCGATGGGGACCGACGGCGGCTCCAACCTGCTCGACCCGGGCGACACGCCCGCCGACAACATCCACTTCCTCTTCTTCTGCGCCGCGGTGATCCAGGCGGTCAACAAGCACCAGGGACTGCTGCGCGCCTCGGTCGCCAACATCGGCCAGGACCACCGGCTCGGCGCCAACGAGGCGCCGCCGGCGATCATCTCGATCTTCCTCGGTGGCGAGCTGGAAAAGGTCTTCGAGGCGATCGCGACCGGCGAGGGCGACCCGAACACGCCGGCCTCCTTCCTCGAGCTCGGCGCGACGGTGCTGCCGAAACTGCCGATGCACGGCGGCGACCGCAACCGCACCTCGCCGTTCGCCTTCACCGGCAACAAATTCGAGTTCCGGGCGCTGGGGTCCAGCATGTCGCTCGCCTTCCCCAACACGGTGCTGAACACGATCGCCGCCGAGGCGATCGACGAGCTCGCCGGCAAGCTGGAGCAGAAGCTGAACGGCGGCAAGCCGATGCCCGAGGCCGTGATCGAGCTGGTCAAGGAGAGCTACAGCGCCAACAAGCAGGTCTGCTTCGGCGGCGACAACTACGCCGAGGAGTGGCACGCGGAGGCCGAGCGGCGCGGGCTGAAGAACCTGCGGACGACGCCGGAGGCGCTGCCGGAAGTGATCTCCGACCAGACCGTCGCCGCGTTCGAGAACTACAACGTGCTCTCGCGGCGCGAGCTCGAGTCGCGCTTCGAGGTCTGGGTCGAGCAGTACGCGATCCGCGCCAACATCGAGGCCGAGACGACGCACTCGATCGCCAAGACGATGATCCTGCCCGCGGCGCTGCGCTACATGGCGCTGATCCGCGAGTCGGGCCGCGCCGAAGGCGTCGCCGGCGAGGTCGAGGCCGGGCTCGACGCGCTCGGCCAGTCGCTGCTGGAGCTCGAGGAAGCGAACGCCTACCCGGACGAGCTCGAGGGACTCGAGCTGGCGATCCACGCCCGCGACAAGCAGCTCGCGGCGATGGACCGGGTGCGCGAGGCGGCCGACACGCTGGAGAAGGTCGTCGCCGACGACCTCTGGCCGCTGCCCAAGTACGAGGAGATGCTGTTCATCAAGTAGCCCGCGGGGCTGTCAGGCGCGGGGCAGCACCCGCATCCGCAGGCCGTCCTTGGGCGAGAGAGTGGGCATCTGGCGCACGGTCATCGTGCGCCCCGGCAGCGCGTCGAGGCGCAGCCGCTGGAGCAGCATCGTCGCCACCAGCTTCACCTCGGTCTGGCCGAAGCGCTTGCCGATGCAGATCCGCCGGCCGCCGCCGAAGGGGACGTAGGCGCCACGCGGCAGCGCCGCCTTGCGCTCCCGGGTGAAGCGCTCGGGGATGAACGCCTCGGGGTCGGGGAAGACGTCGGGGATCCGGTGGCTGGCCCAGGAGCAGTAGTTGACGTAGGCGCCCCTGCGCACTTCGTGACCGCCGAACTCGAAGTCGCGCACGGCGCGCCGCGGGCCGATCCAGGCGGGCGGGTAGAGGCGCAGCACCTCGTCGAGCACCATGTCGAGGTAAGGCATCTCGCGCTCCAGCCGGTCGATGTCCGGCGGGTCGCCGCCGAGCACCTCGTCCTGCTCGGCGATCAGCTTCTCGACCACGTCGGGGTGGCGGGCCAGCTCGTGCATCATGAAGCTCAGGGTCGAGGTCGAGGTGTCGTGGCCGGCGAACATCAGCGTCATCGTCTGGTCCCGCACCTCCTTGTCCGAGAACCCCTCGCCCGCCTCGTCGCGTACGCCGAGCAGCAGGCTGAGGATGTCCATCCGCTCGGGGTCCGGCGCGGCGCGGCGCTGGCGGATCTCGTCGTAGACGATCTCGTCGAGGATCGCCCGCGAACCGAGCATCTTCGACCAGGGCGAGCCGGGGCCGCGCAGCAGACGCAGGTGGAAGTCGATGCCGTAGAAGCCCAGGGCGCGCTCGAAGTGCTCGGCCGCGGCGGCGCCCTTGCCGGCCTCGTCGGGGTCCAGGCCCAGCAGCGCCCGCATCGCGATCCGCATCGCCAGACCGCGCATCCACTCGTACAGGTCGACGACCCCGCCGGGGCGCAGGCGGTCGATCGCCGGGGTCGCCTCGGCGACCATCGCCTCCGCCGCCGCCGCCACGTGCTCGCGGTGGAAGGCCGGCATCATCGTCTCGCGGGCGCGGTCGTGGTAGGCGCCGTCGATCGTCAGCAGGCCGTCGCCGAGCAGCGGGATCAGGTCGCCGAAGCTCCCCTCGCGCCAGTGGAAGTTCTCCGGGTGGATGACGGTGATGAAGTGGTTCGCCTCCGGCCCGAGCATGAAGATCACCGGGTGGTGGAGCAGGCGGACGCTGAAGATCGGGCCGTGCTCTTCGTAGAGCGAGAGCAGGATCGGCAGCGGGTCGCTGGCCATCTTCAGGGTGCGGCCGAAGTCGAAGTTCTGCGGCCCCGGCGGATAGGTGCCGCCGCGCCGCACCCGCAGCTCGGCGCGCACGTCTTCGGCCAGCCGCCGGACCGGGTTCGGGCTCAGCTGGAGCGGCGGCTCGACATGGGGGACTGGCTTGGCGGGCGCCTCGACCGGCATCGTCCCGATCCTAGCTGGCTGACCGGCCAGTGGCCGCCAGCTGGCCGCAGGCCGCCTCGATGTCGCGGCCGCGGGTGAGCCGCACGGTGGCGGCGAGGCCGTGCTCGGCGAGCACCGCGCGGAAGCGCTCGATCCGCTCCGGCGGTGAGCCGTCGTAGGCGCCCGTCGGGTTGTAGGGGATCAGGTTGACCTTGTAGGCGCGGCGGTCGAGCAGCTCGGCGAGCTCGCGCGCGTGCTCGGGCAGGTCGTTGACCCCGTCGAGCATCACGTACTCGACGAAGACCTTGCGCCGGCGGCGCGCCCGCCAGCGCTCGCAGGCGGCGAGCACCTGCGCCAGCGGGTAGCGCTCGTTGACCGGCATCAGCTGCGAGCGCAGGCCGTCGTTGGGCGCGTGCAGGGAGAGCGCCAGGGCGATCGGCATCGCGGTTTCGGCCAGCCGGTCGATGCCCGGCACCCAGCCGACGGTCGAGATCGCCGTGCGGCGGTGGGTGACGCCGAGCTCGGGCAGTCGCTCGCAGGCCTCGAGCACCGCGTCGACGTTCATCGTCGGCTCCCCCATGCCCATGAAGACGACGTGGTCGATCTCTTCGACGCGGCGGAAGTGCAGCGCCTGGTCGAGGATCTCGTCGGCGCTGAGGTTGCGGCCGAAGCGCATCTGGCCGGTGGCGCAGAAGGTGCAGGTCAGCGGGCAGCCCGACTGCGAGGAGAGGCAGACCGAGCGGCGCCCGTCGCGATAGCGCATCAGCACCGCCTCCAGCGGCCGCCCGTCGGCGGTGTGGAAGAGCGCCTTGACCGTGCCGTCGTCCGACTTCGCCTCGGCCCGCAGCTCCAGGGTGGAGAGCGGCAGCGCCTCCGCCAGCCGCTCGCGCAGGGCGGCCGGCAGGTTGGTCATCTCGGCGTAGGAGCCCGCTCCGCGCGCCACCCACTCCCAGACCTGGGAGGCGCGATAGGACGGCTCGCCGGCCTCGGCGAGGGTCTGCTTCAGCAGGGCGCGGTCCACGCCCCGGAGTCTAGGCGGGCGGCGCGCCCTCTCCGGCCGGGGGCGTCTGCTGGTCGGCCGGCAGCGGCGGCGGCATCTCGCTCGAGGGGGCGGGCGGCGGCTCCTGGCCCG
>DASSBJ010000085.1:0-2297 GCA_035698885.1 Solirubrobacterales bacterium | reverse complement strand
CTGGCGATGTTCAGCCTGCTCTGGTCCGAGCACTGCGCCTACAAGCACTCGCGCAAGCTGCTGCGGCGGCTGCCGACCGAGGGCGAGCGGGTGGTGATGGGACCGGGCGAGAACGCCGGCGCGGTCGACGTCGGCGGCGGCCATGCGGTCGCCTTCAAGGTCGAGTCGCACAACCACCCCAGCGCGGTCGAACCGTTCGAGGGCGCGGCGACCGGTGTCGGCGGCATCCTGCGCGACGTCTTCGCGCTCGGCGCGCGACCGATCGCGATCCTCGACTCGCTGCGCTTCGGCGAGCTCGACTCGCTGCGCTCGCGCCACCTGCTCGACGGCGCGGTGCGCGGGATCGGCCACTACGGCAACTCGATCGGCGTGCCGACGGTCGGCGGCGAGATCTACTTCGAGGCGCCCTACGAGCACAACTGCCTGGTCAACGCGATGTGCGTCGGGCTGGCGAAGCGCGACGAGATGGTGCGCGCGGCGGCGGCCGGGGTCGGCAACGCGCTGGTGCTGATGGGCGCCTCGACCGGCCGCGACGGGATCGGCGGCGCCTCGGTGCTCGCCTCGGCGGAGCTCGGCGACGGCGACGCCGCGAAGCGGCCGACCGTGCAGATCGGCGACCCGTTCGAGGAGTCGAAGCTGCTCGAGTGCTGCCTCGAGCTGCTGGCGAAGGGGCTGCTGGTCTCGCTGCAGGACCTCGGCGCGGCGGGGCTGACCTCCTCGGCGAGCGAGATGGCCTCGGCGGGCGGGGTCGGCGTCGACATCGACGTCGCCCGCGTGCCGCTGCGCGAGGCCGACATGGAGCCGTTCGAGATCATGGTCTCGGAGTCGCAGGAGCGGATGCTCGCGGTGGTCGAGCCGTCGAGGGTCGCCGAGGTCGTCGCCGTCTGCGAGAAATGGCAGACCGGCGCGGCGGAGATCGGCGCGGTCGCCGACCACGGCCTGGTGCGGGTGCTGCGCGGCGCGGAGGTCGTCGGCGAGATGCCGGTCGCGGCGCTGGTCGACGGCTGCCCGCTGTACGACCTCGAGCCGGCGGAGCCCGAGGAGTGGGTCTACGGCAACCGGGCGACGCTCGAGGCCGGCGCGAGCGCGGCCGAGACCCTGCTGGCGCTGCTCGCGGCGCCGAGCATCGCCTCCAAGCGCTGCGCCTTCGAGCAGTACGACTCGATCGTCGGCTCGCGCACGGCGCGGCGCCCGGAGAGCGCCGATGCCGCGGTGCTGGCGATCCCCGAGGCGGACACGGCGATCGCCGTCTCGATCGACGGCAACGGGCGGCGCGTCGCCTGCGACCCCTACGCCGGCACGGTCGAGGCGGTGCTCGAGTGCGCCCAGAACCTCGCCTGCGCCGGCGCCGAGCCGCTCGGGCTGACCAACTGCCTCAACTTCGGCAACCCGGAGAAACCGGCGCCCGCCTGGCAGCTCGACCGCGCGGTGCAGGGCCTGGCCGACGCCTGCGAGGCGCTCGGCGTGCCGGTGGTCGGCGGCAACGTCTCCCTCTACAACGAGGGCACGGAAGGCCCGATCTACCCGACGCCGGTCGTCGGCATGGTCGGCGAGCTGCCGGACCCGGGGGCGGCGGCGCCGAGCACCTTCGCCGCCGAGGGCGACGCGATCTGCCTGCTCGGCCCGTTCGAACCGACGCTCGAAGGCAGCGAGCTGGCGAAGCAGCGCGGCGAGCTCGGACCCGGCCTGCCGCAGCCCGACACCGCCGCGGTCGCCGCGGCCTGCGAGGCGGTGCGCGAGGCCGCCCGCGGCGGTGCGCTCGCCTCCGCCCACGACGTCAGCGACGGCGGCCTCGCCTGCGCGCTCGCCGAGTGCGCGATCGGCAGCGGCCTGGGCTGCCGCGTCGACCTGCAGCACCTGCGCGAGCGCGGCTGCACCCCGGAGGAGGCGCAGTTCGGCGAGGGTGTCGGCGGCTTCGTCCTCAGCGGCGAGCGCCAGCGCCTCGAAGCGCTGGCGGGCGACGGGGTGTCCGTCCTCTACCTCGGCAAGGTCGGCGGCGACACGATCGAGATCGCCGCCGGCGACCGCAGCCTCTCGCTCCCCCTCGCCGACGCCGAGTCCGCCTGGCGCTCGCTGGCCGAACGGCTCTAGACCCCTCGCCCGGTAACGGCGAAGGATGGGGGCGGGCCAGGGATCGATCGGCGGCGCCGCCCGGCGCCGCTGCTACCCTGCCGGGGTAGGCAGTCCGCCTGCGCGTCACGTCCTTTTCCAACGCGAGGAACACGCGCTTTGACTCCGCCCCAGGGGCAGCCGATAGATCGCGATGGCCCGCGCGAGGAATGCGGGGTGTTCGGCGT
>DASSBJ010000084.1:0-17024 GCA_035698885.1 Solirubrobacterales bacterium | reverse complement strand
CGCGATCCTCGTCATGCCCGACACGCGCGAGGGCGAAACAGTCGCCAACGCAGGAGTCGGGCCGAGCCCAAGCCCGGAGGTGTAGCGCCCCGGCGCGACGACGGTGAGCACGCGCTACGTCCAGGTGCTTACCACCGTCGCCTCCGAGGACGAGGCGGAGCGGATCGCCTCGTCGCTGGTCGAGCGCCGCCTGGCGGCCTGCGTGCAGACGATCGGGCCGATCGCGAGCCGCTATCGCTGGCAGGGAAAGATCGAGCGGGCCGAGGAGTGGCAGTGCCTGGCGAAGACCGAGGCGGGCCGCTACCCGGAGGTCGAGGACGCGATCCGCGAGCTCCACTCCTACGAGGAGCCGGAGGTCCTGGCGATCCCCGTCCTCGCCGGCAGCGCGGGCTACCTCGGCTGGATCAGCGAGAACGTAGCGCCGGAGCGCTAGCTAGGCGGGCCCGACCATGCATGACGCTCGACGGGAGCATGCACGAGAGTGAGCTTGACCACCTATATGGGGGCAAAACCTCACTCTGGCGGCGAGCGGGTCGCTAAATGACTGCTTCTGAGCGTGGAATCAATCATCTGCCCGGGTATCGAGATCGCCGGGGCCGAGCACTGGTGTCGTTGGGAGTTACGCGCGGAGGCGGTAGCCGCGGGAGAAGAGGCGCAGGTTGATGAGGAAGAGCGCCGCGGTCGCTCCCGTGAGGGCGAGGAGCGAGAGGGGAATGCTGACTTCGGTGAAGCCTACGAAGCCGTAGCGGACCAGATTGATCATGTAGAAGATCGGGTTGAAGTGGGTCAGCGTCTCGAAGGGCTCGGGCAGCAGGGTGGCCGAGTAGAAGACGCCGCCGAGGAAGATCAGCGGCTGCAGGATGAAGGTCTGGGCGAAGGCGACGTCGTCGAACTGTTCGGCGCGAACGCCGATCAGCACTCCCAGCTGCGAGAAGAAGAAGCCGACCAGGAACAGGGCCGGGATCAGGACGAGGATGTGGTCGACCGGCAAGTCGACCAGCAGCGAGGCGGCGACGAAGGTAAGCGCCGCGACCAGCAGGCCGCGCACGAAGCCGCCGAGGCTGAAGGCGAGCAGCAGCTCCATCGGAGACGCCGGCGAAGAGAGCTGGTCCTGGATCGCCCCCTGGAATTTCTGCTGCAGGATCGAGGAGGAGTTGTTGGCGAAGGCGTTGATCGACCAGGCCATCATGATCAGGCCGGGGATCACGAAGACGACGTAGTCGATGCCGTGCAGCTTGTCGATCCGCGACCCCAGCGCGGCACCGAAGACGGAGATGTAGAGGAACGTTTCGAGCAGCGGCGCGCCGATCGTCTGCTTCTTGATCTTCATGAAGCGGTTGACCTCGCGGCGCCAGAGCGTCGCGAAGCGGATCTGCGCGGTGCTCACCGAACGGCCTCCGGCTCGACCGGAACGTGCGAGCGCGACAGCTCCTTGCGGCCGACCAGCTCCAGGTAGGCGTCCTCGAGGTTGTCGACGCCGTAGCGGGCCGAGAGCTCGGCGCTCGTCCCCTCGCCGACGATCTCGCCGTGGTTGATGAAGGCGATCCGGTCGCAGAGCTGCTCGGCCTCCTCCAGGTAATGCGTGGTGAGCAGGATCGTCGTCCCCTCCGCGTTGATCCGCTGCACGTAGTGCCAGAGCTCGAGCCGCAGCTCGACGTCGACGCCGGCGGTCGGCTCGTCGAGGATCAGCAGGCGCGGCCGGTGCATCATCGCCCGCGCCAGGATCAGCCGCCGTTTCATCCCGCCCGAGAGCGTGCGCGTGCGTTCGCCGGCCTTCTCGGTCAGCGAGAAGGTCTCCAGCAGCTCGGCGGTGCGCTCGCGGCGCTCGCGCTTCGGCATGCCGAAGTAGCCGGCGTGGTAGTCGAGCGACTCCTGCACGGTGAGGAACCAATCCAGGTTGGGCTCCTGCGGGGCGAGGCCGACCGCCTGGCGGGCGGGGCCGTAGTCGTCGATCGCGTCGTGGCCGAAGACGTGGATCGAGCCGCCGGTCGGCTGCGCGAGCCCGGTCGTGCAGTGGATCATGGTCGACTTGCCGGCGCCGTTGGGCCCGAGCAGGCCGAACAGCTCGCCGGGCTCGATCTGCAGCGAGACGCCGCGCAGCGCCTCGACCCCGGTCGAGTACCGCTTCTCCAAGTTCTCCACGTCGAGCGCCTTCACCGCGGGGAATCTACGGGACCGCGATCCCGGGCTTCCGGTGCGACTTTTGTACCTCCTGGGTACGAAAGTCGCACCGGAACCCGGTCAATCCAGGAATCGAAGCACGGACTGGGCGGCGTTGTGGCCGTTCATGCCGTGAGCTCCGGCGCCAGGGGGCGTTGCGGCGGAGCAGATGAAGAGGCCGGGAGCGCCGGTCGCATAAGGGTCGATGGCGATTCGGGGCCGAACGACGGACTGGAGCGGGGTGTTGGCGCCGGTGATGATGTCGCCACCGACGTAGTTGGGGTTGTAGGAGGCGAGCTCGGCGGGCGAGCGGACGTGGCGGGCGAGGATGCGCTCGCGCAGGCCGGGGGCGAAGCGTTCGATCTGGTCGAGCAGCGGCTCCGTAGCGTCGCCCGGATACCCGTGTGGAACGTGGGCATAAGCCCAGACCGGGTGGACCTCGCCGCGCGAGCGCGACGGGTCGGCGAGATATTGCTGACCGACGAGCACGAACGGTCGCTCCGGCATCCGGCCGCGGTTTATCTCGCGCTCGCAGGCAGCCGTTTCCTCATAGGAGCCGACCGCGTGCACGGTTCCCGCCCGCCGCGCCGCCTCCGCGGTCCAGGGCACGCCCCCTTCGACCGCGAGGTCGAGCTTGAAGGCGCCGGGGCCGTGGCGATAGCGGCGATAGGCGCTCGCCGTCCGCTGCGGCAACCGGTCCGCGGCGATCTCGGCGACCGCCGACGGCGCAAGGTCGAAGATCACGGCGTCGGCCGCGGGCAGCTCGGCGAGCGAGCGCACCGGGCGGCCGGTCTCGATGCGTCCGCCGTGCTCACGAAGCGCAGCGGCGAGAGCGTCGGCGATCGTCCCCGAGCCACCGCGCGCGACCGGCCAGCCGTTGCGGTGGCAGGCGCAGGTCAGCGCCATCCCCGCTGCGGCGCTGAAGGGCCGGGAGAAGGGACTGAAGGAATGCGCTGCGGTGCCACCGAAAAGGGCGCGCGCCTCCGCGGTGGGAAGGGCGCGCGCGAGCAGCGACACCGGCGCCGCCGCCGCCGAGCCGAAGCGGGCGAGGAGGAACGGGTGGCGCGGCAGGTGAACAACCGGGCGCATGATGTCTTCGCTAAGGGCGTCGAAGCGAGCCGAGGAAGACCCAAAAAGCCGCTTCCAGGCCGCGCCGGCCGCGCCGAGTCCGGCGGCGGTTTCCCCGATCGAGCGCCGCATGGTCACCGCAGCGCCGCTGTCGAGCGGGTGCGCTAGGTCGAGCTCCGCCCAGGCCCACTCAAGCCCGTGACGCTCGAGGCCGAGCGGAGCCAGCGCCAGCGAGCTCGGTGAGAAGGGGTGGGACGCCGAGCAGTCGTCGTGCAGCAGGCCCGGCAGGGTCAGTTCGCTCGTGCGGGCGCCGCCGCCGATCGTCGGCGCGGCCTCGATCACCGTCACCTTCACTCCCTGCTTCGCCAGCACCGCGGCGGCGACGAGGCCGTTCGGGCCGGACCCGACAACGATCGCCTCGCTCATGCCGGCTTCGCCGATCCGGGCGCCCTCGCCGCCGACTCGAGCGGCTGGACCGGGAAGGGGCGCTCGTCGAGCCAGGGCTGGCGCTCGATCATGTCGGCGACGCTGACCCAGCCCTCCTCGACCAGGCCCGTCGCCGCGTCGAAGATCCGGTAGCGCTGGCGCTGCACGTGCGCCGGCTGGGACTCGAGCACGACCACGCGCAGCTCCCCCGGCTCGAAGCGGCAGCGCTCCTGGATCGCCGCCAGCAGCCGCTGGTCGTGGAAGTGGCCGTCGCCGAAGTTGTAGCCGAGCACGACGCCGGCGATCAGCTCGCCCTCGCGCACGTCGTAGTCCTCGACGTCGTCGACGGCGCGCTGGACCAGGCCGTTGAGCGCCCGCCCGTGCGAGTGCAGCGAGCGGAAGGCCAGGCCTTTGTGGATCAGCACGTCGATCAGCTCCGGGTCGTAGGACTTGGCCAGCTGCTCGGTGACGATCGGCGCCGGCTTGACGAGGTTCGCGTCGAGGCTCGCCTCGGCGCCGCTGTCGCGTCGGAAGAGCCACTGGCTGGTCGCCCAGTTGCCGGCGTAGTAGCGCATCGAGGGCAGGAAGGAGACGAGGTCGGGGCGGAAGTTGCCGAGCACCGGGAAGCCGACGCAGGGCACCGCGAGGAGCAGCAGGAGCAGCGGGTCCTCGAGCGTCGACCAGGGCGTCGCGCCGTAGTGGCCGAAGAGGAAGAGCAGGCCGAAGATCATGAAGACGTTCCACTCCAGCGGCACCGCCAGCGGGAAGGTCGAGAGGATGTGCAGGTGGAAGATCACCATCCCGGCGACGGCGAGGGCGCCGATCCAGCCGCCCTGGGAGACGAGCAGGATCAGCGGCAGCGTGAACTCGATGACGGTGCCGAGGTGGGCGGCGAAGGCGCCGAGCGAGGAGGGCAGCAGGTCGTCCGGGTGATCGCGGTAGAGCCGTTTCTTCATCCGCCGCGAGCGGTTCCACGGCGTGTTGCTGATCATCACCGTGACGACGAAGGGGAAGTGGTGGTTGAGCTTCGAGGACGCCGCCCCCCACCAGATGCAGACGAAGACGAGCTGCGCGGCGACGACCATGTTCGTCAGCGGGAAGAGGAAGATCAGCGAGAGCGTGCCGTAGATTTCGGGACGGGCGGCGAGGAAGGGCACCTTGTCGCGCAGGCCGAGCGCGCCGAGCAGGGCGAGCATGACGCCGACGGCGAGGGGGTCGAGGCGGCCGGCGCCGGCGGCCGTTGCGTCGACGCCGCCCGAGAGCAGCAGGTTGATCGCCGCGGCGAGCAGCGCCGCGTAGAGCGCGACGTCGAGCAGCGTGCGCCGGTTGCCGCGGGTCAGCGGCACGTGCTCGGGCCAGGGCGGCAGCCGGGTCGTCCCCGGGCGCAGCCAGTAGAGGACGCCGCCGATCATCGGCGAGAAGCGCAGGGTCAGCGGCAGCGAGCCGGCGCCCAGCCCGAGCACCTCCCAGAGCAGCGTCCAGATCACCGCCTTCTCGAAGACGATCGGCTCGGTCCACCAGGAGGAGAGGTCCCCCAGCCCGCCCAGCCCGGGCGTCGTCGCCGCGATCAGCAGCAGCCCGCCGCCCGCGTAGAGGACGAGCTTGACGACGTAGAGCAGGTAGACGAAGTACGGCGTGCCGAAGCCGTTCAGCGCCCAGTCCTGGGCGCAGGCCTCGATCCGCTTCAGGTGCGGACGGCTCCTCCACTCCTCGTACTCGAACGGCGGCGGGGTGGGTTGCATGAAGCCCATGCGCCCCCGAATCTACAGCGCCCCTCCGGTTACGACTCGATCTTGCGCGTGTCGCGGGGCTCGATCGCCGGTTCGCGGCCGGCGGGTGCGCCGCGCTCGATCTCGCGACCGCGCTCGAGCTCGGCGTTGAGCTCGGCGCCGAGCAGCACGGCGATGTTGGATACCCAGAGCCAGACGAGGAAGACGATCGGCGCCGCCATCGAGCCGTAGGTCTTGTTGTAGGAACCGAAGTTCGCGACGTAGAAGGCGAAGGCGACCGAGACGGCGAGCCAGAGCGCGAGGGCGACGGTCGAACCGGGGGTCAGCCAGTGGAAGCCGGGGTGCTTGACGTTGGGCGAGGCCCAGTAGAGCAGCGCCAGGATCAGGCTGACCGCGAGCAGCAGGACCGGCCACTTCGCTACTTCCCACACGGCGACGGCGGTGTCGCCGAGGCCGAGCGGTTCGGCGACCTTTTCGGCGAGACCGCCGGTCAGGGTGATGCCGATCGCGACGGCGATCAGCAGGACCAGCAGCACGATGGTGACGAGCACGCGGGTCGGCAGCGTCTTCCAGATCGGCCGGCCCTCCTCGACGTCGTAGATCGCGTTGGAGGCGCGCATGAAGGCGGCGACGTATGCCGAGGCCGACCAGATCGCGATCCCCACGCTGACGATCAGGGCGAGGCTCGCGGCGCCCTGGCTGCCGCGCAGGTTGTCGAGCGCGTTTTCGGTGATTTCACGCCCCGGTCCGGGCGCCACTTCGCCGACGTTTTCGATCATCGGGTCGATCGCCGAGGATCCGATCAGCCCGGCGATCGAGACGATCGCGATCAGCGCCGGGAAGATCGAGAGCACGCCGTAGTAGGTCAGCGCCGCCGCCCAGTCGGTCAGGTTGTCGGCCTGGAACCCCTTCGCCGAGCGCTTCAGCGCCCCGCCCCAGGAGCGCTTGCCGAGGCGCAGGGGCGAGCGCGGTTCGTCGCGCCTGTGCCCTTCGTGCCTCTCAGCCATGCCCCCGAGTACCCGCTCCTGTCATGGTCAAGCACCCGCCGCCTAGGATGGCGCTCGTGCGGCCCTCCGGCTCCCGACCTCTGCTCGCCGTCGACACGCCCTCGATGCTGTTCCGCGCCTTCTACGCGCTGCCCGACTCGATCAAGGGGCCGGACGGCAGGCCGGTCAACGCGCTGCTCGGCACGGCGAACCTGATCCTGCGCGAGGTCGAGGCGCACGAGCCGCGCGCCGTCGTCCTCTGCTTCGGCCCCGACGCCGCCGCCTACCGCACCGAGCTCTATCCCGCCTACCACGCCGAGCGCGAGGCGGCGATGCCGGACGACCTGCCGCACCAGTTCGCCGACGCCCGCGGCTTCTTCGAGGCCTTCGGCTGGACTGTCGCGACGAGCGAGGCTCTCGAGGCCGACGACCTGCTCGGCACCTATGCTCGGCTCGAGGCCGAGGCCGGCGGCCGCGCCCTGCTGCTGACCGGCGACCGCGACATGTACCAGTGCGCCGGCGAGCGGGTGACGGTGCTCTACGTGAAGACGGGCGGCAAGGCGGGCGCCGAAGAGGTCGGGCCCGCCGAGGTGCGTGAGCGCTACGGCGTCGACCCGGCGCAGGTCCCCGACTTCATCGCCCTGCGCGGCGACCCGGCCGACGGCCTGCCCGGCGCCAGGGGCGTCGGCCCGAAGACCGCGGCCGAGCTGCTGCGCCAGCACGGCACGCTGGAGGCGGTCCTCGACAACGCGATCCGCGAGCGGCGGCCGAAGCTGCGCGCGGCGCTGATCGACGGCCGCGACGAGCTGCTCGCCTTCAAGGACATCGCCACCCTGCGCGACGCCGGCGTCGAGCGCCCGGCCGACCGCCCCACCGACCGGGCCGGGGCCGCCGCGGCCGCCCGGGAGCGCGGCATGAACCGCCTCGCCGAGCGGCTCGAAGCAAGCGCCGAGTAAGGCTTCTGGGACACCGGCGGCGGCTACTGGGCGCTGGCGGCCGGGGCGACGTGCTCGGCGGCGGCGATATCGGCCGGCGAAAGCGGCCCTGAAGAGCCGTTGGTGAACTTCAGGGCGCCGTCCTCGAGCGAGCCGCGGCGGATCGTGCCGATGTCGAAGAGGTAGTTCTGACGCAGCTTCCACGGCTCCTTCGAGCCCTGCTTGGGGAATTCGTCGAGCGAGCGCAGGACGTAGCCGGAGTTGAAGTCGAGCAGCGGCTGCTCGTCGATCGACGGGTCGACCTCGGGCACGCAGCGGCGGTAGCCGTGCGCCGACATGTGGTTGAGCAGCCGGCAGACGTACTCGGAGGTGAGGTCCGCCTTCAGCGTCCAGGAGGCGTTGGTGTAGCCGACCGTGAAGGCCATGTTTGGGACGCCGCTCAGCATCAGGCCCCTGTAGGCCATCGTGCTCGGCACGTCGACCGGCGCCCCGTCGACGCGCAGCTCCATGCCGCCGAGGAAGAGCAGGTTGAGGCCGGTCGCGGTGACGATCACGTCGGCCTCCAGCCGCTCCCCCGAGGCGAGTGCGACGCCGCCCTCGGTGAAGCTCTCGATCGTGTCGGTGACGACCGACGCGCTGCCGTCGGAGAGCACGCGGAAGAGGTCGCCGTCGGGGACCAGGCACATGCGCTGGTCCCAGGGGTTGTAGCGGGGCTTGAAGTGCCTGTCGACGTCGAAGCCGGGCGGCAGCGAGCGCTGCACGCCCCGGCGGATCAGCCGCTTGACCAGCTCCGGGCGGCGGCGGCTGAGCTGGTAGAAGAGCGTCTGGATGAGGACGTTCTTCCAGCGCACCGCGGCGTAAGCGGCGCGCTCGGGCAGCCGGCGGCGCAGCGACGCGGCGATCCGGTCCTCGGCCGGCAGCGAGGCGATGTAGGTCGGCGAGCGCTGCAGCATCGTCACGTGCGCGGCCTCCTTCGCCATCGCCGGCACCAGCGTCACCGCGGTGGCGCCGCTGCCGATCACGACCACGCGCTTGCCGGCGTAGTCAAGGTCCTCCGGCCAGTGCTGCGGGTGGACGACCGGGCCGGCGAAGCGCTCCTCGCCCTCGAACCTCGGGGTGAAGCCTTCGTCGTAGCGGTAGTAGCCGCTGCAGGCCCAGAGGAAGTCGCAGGTCAGCCGCAGCCGCTCGCCGTCCTCGCGCTCGGCCTCGACCGTCCAGCGGGCGCGCTCGCTCGACCACTCGGCGGCGACGACGCGGTGGCGGTAGCGGATCCTCTGCTCGATCCCGTTCTCGCGCGCGGTCTCGCGCACGTACTCGAGGATCGACGGCCCGTCGGTGATCGACTTCTCCGCCGTCCAGGGCTTGAAGCGGTAGCCGAGCGTGTGCATGTCGGAGTCCGAGCGGATCCCGGGGTAGCGGAAGAGGTCCCAGGTGCCGCCGAGGTCCTCGCGCGCCTCGAGGATCGCGTAGCTCTTGCCCGGGCAGCGCTCCTGCAGGTGCCAGGCGGCGCCGATCCCCGAGAGGCCGGCGCCGACGATCAGCACGTCGAGATGTTCGGGCGACCGCTCGGCCACGGCGCGATTCTCGCAGACTGGCTGGTCAGCCAGTGTGACGTGCGGCATAGCGCTGCCCCGGCGAGGGCAGCTGGCCGACCCGGTACCTGAGGTGGGTGACCTCGGGCGTGTCGACGACGAGGGTCGACTCCAGCGCGAGGCCCGCTCCGGCGCCGTCCTCGAAGAGCCGGGCGCCGCCGCCGATCGCGACGTCCCGCTCGCCGGCCGCCTCGCGCGCCCGCGCCAGCGCCGACTCGATCCCCTCGGTGACGAAGGTGAACGTCGTCTCCCCCAGGGTCAGCGGCTCCAGTCGAGTTCGGGGACACTTCGGTCGCCCGGATGCTCCCACGTCATACTGCTCCGCGTGGAGGCTTCGCGGACAGAGGGCAAGACGGTCCTCGTCACCGGCGGCTCGGGATTCCTCGGCGGCTGGTGCGTGGTCGAGCTGCTGCGCCAGGGCTACGCGGTGCGCACGACCGTGCGCGATCTCGCCCGCGAGACCGATGTGCGCGCCGCGGTCGCCACGCAGGTCGACGCCGGTGAGCGGCTCACGGTGCTCGGCGCCGATCTGCGCTCCGACGACGGCTGGACGGAGGCCGTCGCGGGCTGCGGCTACGTGCTCCACGTCGCCTCGCCCTTCCCGCCGGTGCAGCCGAAGGACCCCGACGAGCTGATCGTGCCGGCGCGCGAGGGCACGCTGCGGGTGCTCGGCGCCGCCCTCGACGCGGGGGCCGAGCGCGTCGTCGTCACCTCCTCGGTCGCCGCGATCACCGGCAGCGGCAAGGCGGTGTCGGGGCGGCCGCTGGACGAGCGCGACTGGAGCGACCCCGAGAACATGGAGATGACTCCCTACGCGCGCTCGAAGACGATCGCCGAGCTGGCCGCCTGGGAGCTCGCCCGCGAGCGCGGCGCGACGCAGAAGCTGACGACGGTCAACCCCGGCGCGATCATCGGCCCGGTGCTCGGCGCCGGCCGCTCCTACTCGCTGCAGGCGATCGAGCGGCTGCTCGGTGGGATGCCGGGCGTGCCGCGGATCGGCTTCAGCTTCGTCGACGTGCGCGACGTCGCCGAGCTCGAGGTCAGGGCGATGACGGCGCCCGAGGCCGGGGGCGAGCGCCTGATCGCCGTCGACGAGTTCATGTGGATGGCCGAAATCGCGGCGGTCCTGCGCGAGCGGCTCGGCGAGGACGCCGCCAAGGTGCCGACCCGCACGGTGCCGAACATCCTCGTCCGCGCGATGGCGCTCTTCGACCCGAGCGTGCGCTCGATCCTCGGCCAGCTCGGCAAGCAGACGCGGATCTCGAGCGAGAAGGCGCGGACGCGGCTCGGCTGGTCGCCCCGCCCGCTCGAGGACACGATCGCCGATTGCGCCCGCAGCCTGCTGGCCGAGCGGGCTTGAGCCGCAAGGGCTCGCTTCACGACAGAAGCAGTCGTCAGACCAGCGAGGCCAGCGCCTCGGCGCCGGTGTAGAGGGCGGTGGCGACGACGAGCAGGGCGAACCAGCGGGTCAGCGCGTCCGTGGAAACTCGTTCGCCGAGCCGGCTGCCGAGCAGGACGCCGAGCGCCGCGGCGGCGGCGAAGGGCAGGATCGTCGCCCACTCGACGCCGCCGTGGAGGCGGACGAGCAGAGCGACCAGCGAGCCGATGACGATCACCAGCAGGCTGGTGCCGACGGCCTCGGTCATCGCGAAGCCGAGCGAGAGGACGAGCGCCGGCACGATCACGAAGCCGCCGCCGACGCCGAAGAGGCCGGTCAGCGAGCCGACGGCGAGGCCGAGCAGGACCACCGCGACGGCCGAATGGCCGCCGACGCCGTGGCGCCAGGGCCGGAAGCTCGACTCGGCCCCCGCCCGCTCGCCGACCATCGCGACCGCGCCGAGCACCATCACCGGCGAGAAGGCGAGCAGCAGCACGTCGGGGTCGAGCGCCCGCGCGAGCAGCGAGCCGGCGAGCGAGCTGAGCGCGGCCGCCGCCCCGAAGGCCAGCCCCGCCCGCCAGCGCACCTCGCCGCGCCGCAGGTAGGAGACCGAGCCGATCGCGGCGGCGGCGATCACCACCACCAGCGCGCCGGCCTGCGCGCCGCGCACGCTCTGGTCGCCCAGGTAGACGAGCGCCGGCACGGCGAGCAGCGAGCCACCGCCCCCGACCGAGCCCAGCAACACCCCGATCAGCACGCCGACCGGGATCAAAAGCGCCACGTCGCTCACGCTTGGATCATGGCGGGTCTCCCTTCAAGTCATACATTTCGTGCGAATATCAAGACAATCCTCCATTTCATCTGGCTGTAGGAATATCCGCACAAATCGCCTAAGTAGGGTAAAGTACGAATATGCCCACAAATGGTGGCTCCCCTCTGGAATGGACGATTCGCTCCGCCCCCGACCTCGCTCGCGCGATCGCCGGGGTCCGCAGTAGGCGTGGCCTGACCCAGCAGCGCCTCGCCGAGGAAGCCGGGGTCGAGCGCTCATACCTCGCCCGGCTGGAGTCCGGCGCCTCCACCCTGGCGATCGAGCGGGCCCTGCGACTGCTCCGCCGCATGGGAGCGACGGTCACCGTGTCGATGGACGAGGACGATGGCGCCCGCCGGTAACCGGCTCGGCGTCTGGATGGACGGCACCCACGTCGCCGACCTCGAGCAGCCGCGCTGGCCGCAAATCCGCTGCCGCTACACCGACGAGGCGCTGCGGAGCGCACCGCTGAACAGCCCCTTCCTCTCCTGCTCACTGCCGCTGGGCGAGCGACCGCGAGACGCCGCGGCCTTCTGCCGCGGCCTGCTGCCCGAGGGCCAGGCCCTGCAGGCGCTGGCCGCACGCGCGGGGGTCGCGGTCAACGCCACCTTCGATCTGCTCGCTCGCTACGGACGCGACGTCGCCGGGGCGTTGGTCATCGACGCCGACGAGCCGACCGACCGCCGTTTCGGGGCAGATCCCTACACCGCGCAATCGCTGGCTGAGGCGGTAGAGGAGCTGGACGACTACCCGCTGGGAGCGCACGACGACAGCGAGCTGTCACTGGCCGGCCTCCAAGACAAGTTGCTGCTGGTCAGGCTCGACGATGGAAGCTGGGCGCGACCGTTGGGTGGTCGCCCTTCGACGCACATCCTCAAGCTCGACGATCCTCGGCATCCGGGCCTTGTCGAAGCCGAGTCCCATTGCCTTGAGCTGGCCCGGGCCGCGGGCCTGACCTCGGTCGAATCGGAGCTGACCGAGGTCGGGGCGAACCGCTGCCTGATCGTCTCGCGCTTCGATCGTGAGCCTGTCGACGGAGAGGTGCGACGAGTGCACCAGGAGGACCTCTGCCAGGCGCTCGGCATCGACCCCGATGGCGGGCGCGGTCGAGCCAAGTACGAATCCGGCGGCGGCCCGTCGTTGCGCCGAGCCGCAGAGCTCCTCGATGCCTACGCAGTCGATCCGGCGGCACAACTCGACCGCCTCGTCGCCATCGCCGTGTTCACGGTGGCGATCGGCAACGCCGACGCGCACGGCAAGAACCTCGCGCTGCTGCACCCGACGCCCGAGACGATCGCCCTCGCCCCGCTCTACGACACGGTGCCGACCGCCCTCTGGCCAAACCTTCGCACCGACGCGGCAATGGCGATCGGCGGCCAGCCATCGCTCGCCGACGTGACTCTCGCCGATGTCCTCCGGGAGGTCCGCTCCTGGCCCCACCCCGAGGGTCGCGCCAGAGCGGCTGCGACGAGCACGGTGGAGAAACTGCTGGAGTCGATCGACCGGGGCGCGATCCCCTCCGACTCGCCCCTCGCCACGCTGGTCCGCGAACGCGCCCCGCAGTTGCTGCCGTGACCGTGACCGCATGCGATGCCGGGCCGAGGCCCGGCATCGCATGCAGCCGGTGTCAGCCGGTGATTCCGTGAACCACCGGGTAGTAGCCCATCGAGTGACCTGTGACCTTCGGGTGGTAGCTTTCGCCCACCGGGTTGGAGAGGCCGTTGATCCACTCCGTCGACGAGCCACCGCCGCCGTCGCAGACGGCATGGCCGATGAACGGCGGGATGACGTTGCCGAAGTCGAAGTTCGACCCGGCGCGTTCGGCCGCTTCCCGGATCACGTTCTTCAGCATGTCGGCCGTTTCGTTCAGTCGCGTCTCCTCGCTCGGGCTGAACCAGGTGAACGCGTTGCAATCTTCGCCGTTGAACAGGCGCGGGTAGTCGAGCACGACCACCTCGGCGCTGGGCGCGTCGGCGGCGATCGTTTCGTTCACGTCGTCGAGCCGGCCCGGCAGCGTGCTTTCGATGAATTCCTGCGCTTCGTCGATCGCCCCGTTGCAGTCCGACGCCCACGAGGGCAGCGCGCATTCGGTGATCACGTCGGCGAAGCCGGCGTCGTTGCCACCGATCGTGTAGGTGACCCAGTCGGTGCTCGAGTCCAGGCTCGCCGCCTGGGTGTCGATCAGCGGTGATTTTTTCGGCCGTGTCGTTCCCGACCGCCTGGAACCACATGCTAAGAAATTTCAGAGCATTGTGCTCGTATGGCCTGCGTCTAGTGGACGAATCTCCATCCAAGCCGGGATGACCGGCTCCGGGCCGAGGATCTCGAGCGCGAAACGTTCGTCCGCTCTCGCGTCCGCAGCTCACGGTCCAGCGGCCTGCGTCGATCCGATCCAGACACCGGAGCAGACCTTCTCGACTCAAGCACCCCCGTTCGTGAGACGGGTTCGCAGAGCCACGGGACTCCGCCGGAGTCAGCCGGGCTGCCGAAGGACTGTTACACCGATCGTCGGTTTCCTTGCGAATCGGTGGCGGCCAAGGAACGTTGTATCGGCTGCTCCTCATAGGAAGGACGCCATGTCCAAACCAACCCTTCTCAAGCGCGGCTTCGCGGGGGTCCTCCTCGCCGCGGCCCTCGCTTTCGCCGCACTTCCGGCGTTCGCCGAGGCTGCGCCCGTCGACCTGGCGACCGCGTCCCCATTCGTGGTCCTCGGCGGCTCGACCGTCACCAACACCGGTCCGTCGGTCCTCAACGGCGACCTCGGCGTGTCTCCGGGAACCTCGCTGCCGGGCTTCGGCAGCCCCGCCGTCGTCAACGGCGCCGTCCACAACAACGACGCCGTCGCAGCACAGGCGCAGTCGGATGTGACCACCGCCTACAACGTCGCCGCCGGGACGCCGGTCCTGCCGGCAAACGATCTCTCCGGCACCGACCTCGGCGGCCTCGTCCTCGCTCCGGGGGCCTATCGGTACACGTCCTCCGCGCAGCTGACCGGCGCCCTCACGCTCGACGCCAACGGCGATCCCAACGCGCAGTTCGTGTTCGAGATCGCCTCGACCCTGACGACCGCATCGGCCAGCTCGGTGGTGCTCGTCAACGGCGCCTCCCCCTGCAACGTCTACTGGCAGGTCGGCAGCTCGGCGACGCTGGGCAGCACCACGGCGTTCGCGGGGAACCTGATCGCGCTGACCGACGTCTCGCTGAACGACGGGGCCGCGGTCCTCGGGCGCGTCTTCGCGCGCAACGGCCAGGTCAGCCTGATCGACAACGTCCTCACCCGTCCCCTGTGTGAAACGGGATCGACGCCGCCCGGATCGACGCCGCCGGAATCGACCCCGCCGGGCTCGACGCCAACGGAAACTGCGCCGGCCGGCCAGGCGCCGAACAGTGAAAATGGGAGCGGAGCCCCCGCCTCGGCGACCTCCGGCAGCCCCCCGCGGGTCGGCCCCAACCGGTCAGGGCCGAACCGCCATCGGATTGCGGGGAGACACGGCAGGGCGATCGTCCGTCGTTCGCCCCGAGAGGCGTGCACGGCTGGATTCCGCGCGACGGTCAGAGGCCACAGGATTCAGCGCGTCGTATTCCGCCTCGACGGCAGGCGGATCGGCAACCGCAGGAGCTCCCCGTACGCGGTCTACGTGAAGGCGGCCCCGGGAGCCCATCGGATCAGGGTCCGGGTGACGTTCACCGACCGCACCAGCGCCAAGACGAGGACGCTGCCCTACCGCGCCTGCGCCAGAGCCGTGCTGCATCCCCGCCACGGCCCGTCCCGGTTCACCGGGTGATCGCAGTTCTCGATCGCGTCTCGAACGCCTCCGGCCGGCGCCGGAGGCGTTCGGCGTTGGCCGTGGGGCTGCTCGCGGCGACGGTCGGCGCGAGCGCCGCGGCGCCGGCGGCGGACGCCGGCTCGCGGGTCCCCGCGAGCCAGCCGCTCGTCGTCGTGCGCCACGACCACGTCGCCCGTGCCCGGCCGAGCGCCGCTGCGGGCCGGATCGAAGCGGTCGCCGCCCGCCGCCCGCTCACGGGGATGCGAACGGTGCTTCCGGTCCTCGCCCGGGCGAGCGACCGCAGGGGAGGGGAATGGCTGCGCGTCCGCCTCCCCGGGCGGCCGAACGGGCACCAGGGGTGGATCTCCCGGAATCGAACCAGGCTCACCGTGACCGAGTGGCGAATCGTGGTCAGCCTCTCGGCTCGGCGGGTCAGCGTCTACCACGCCGGCCGGCTTCGCCGCCGCTTCCGCGCCGTGGTCGGCAAGCCCTCGACCCCGACCCCGCGCGGCGCCTTCTTCGTCGAAGAGACCCTGGCGCTCTCCGCGGGCGAACCGGGCGGCCCCTACGCGCTGGCGACCAGCGCCCGCTCGAATGTCTTCCAGGAATTCGACGGCGGGCCGGGCCAGATCGGCATCCACGGCACCGACAACCTCGGCGGCGTCCCCGGGACCGCGGTCTCGCACGGCTGCGTGCGGCTGGACAGCGGCGCGATCACGTGGCTCGCGAGGCGCATCGGCGCCGGCGTGCCGCTCACCATCGCTCGATAGACGGCGCTCAGTCGACCGAAGGGCTGGACGGAACCGAGGCGGACCTGAAGGGACTGGCGGACCTGGTCACCGCACCTCGGAGCCGGCCCGGTCCCCATGGGTTCAGCTGAGCTGCTCGGACAGGCCGATGACGATGCCCTCTGGGCCACGCAGGAAGCAGAGCCGGTAGATGTCCTCGTACTGCGCGATCTCGCCCACGAGTTCGGCGCCGTGGCTGCGCAGGCGGTCGACGACGTCGTCGATGTCGTCGACCAGGAACATGATGCGGCGCATGCCCAGGGCGTTCGCCGGTGCGCTTTCGGGCTCGGCTCTGACCGGCGGCGGCCTGTGGAACCTCGACAGCTCCACCCGGCCGTGGCCGTCCGGGGTTCGCATCATGGCGATGTCGGCTCGGACGTCGTCGAGCCCGACGGTCTGGTCCACCCAAGGCCCCTCTAGCGTCGTCTCGCCCTCCAGCTCCATACCGAGCTCGGTGAAGAACGCCTTGAGAGCCTCGAGGTCCTCGACGACGATGAGCACGTTGTCCATCCGCTGAATCATGTTGTCCTCCTGGCGCCGTGGGCCGTGTCTGTCGCGGTCCCCTTCCGGACTCGGACCAGTGACCTACTTACGGGTTGCGGTCCACTTGAAGGTTGATCTTGCTGCTCTATTTCGTAGAGCAGATCTGCTCGCCCTTGTGGAGCACGACTTGAGATCCCAGGCCGGCCGAGGTAGACGTGTCGGGGGCGGCCCAGGCACGAACCGGCAAGAGCTAGATAGTCATGGATTTGGGTGCTAATATCCTCTATATGTCTGACGTAGATCACGATGGACTCTATAGACAGGCAGAGGCGCAGGCGGGGTATTTCACCGCGCAGCAGGCGGTCGCCGCAGGGATGGATCGCAGCACGCTGCGCCATCATGCCCGGCCCGGCGGCCGCTACGAACGGGTCCGTCGCGGGCTCTACCGGCTTCGGCATTTCCCCTCAAGCCCTTACGAGCACGTCATGGCCGCCTGGCTGCCTCTGCGCGACGCGGGGGCCGTGGTCTCGCACGAGAGCGCCCTCGAACTCCACGGACTCTCCGACGTAATCCCTAACGCTATTCACCTCACGCTGCCGCGCTCAGAGCGGGGACAGCGCCGCCGTACGGGCGTGCGCCTGCACACGCTGAACCGACCGCCGACGAAAGCGGAGATCCGCAAAGTCGAGGGGCTGCCGGTGACGAGCCCGGAGCGGACCATCGTCGACTCCCTCGAAGCGGGCGTCCAGCCGGAGCAGGTCGAGATGGCGATCGGGCAGGCGCTGGAGCGCGGACTGACCACGCAACGCCGGCTGACTGAGGCAGCGTCTGAACGCTCAGTGCGCGTTCGCAAGTTCATCGAGCGTCGTCTTGAAGAGGCGCCGGCATGAAGTACCGGGA
>DASSBJ010000083.1:0-3191 GCA_035698885.1 Solirubrobacterales bacterium | reverse complement strand
CTGGATACGGATGGAGTGGCTCAGCTCGATGGCATGCGGACCGTCGTCAAGAGCCCGGGCGTGCCCCGGGAGGCGCCCGTGATCTCTGCCGCGCTGGAGCGCGGGCTCGACGTCATCGGCGAGCTCGAGCTGGCCTGGCGGACGATCCCCAATCGCTTCCTCGCCGTCACCGGCACCAACGGCAAGACGACCACGGTCGAGCTGCTCGGGCACGTCTACCGCACGGCCGGCGAGCCGGTCGCCGTCGCCGGCAACGTCGGCACGCCGCTCGCCTCGCTGGCCGGCGGGCTCGACCCGGCGGCGACGGTGGTCTGCGAGGCCTCAAGCTTCCAGCTCGAGGACACGACGCGCTTCGCTCCCGAGTGCGGGGTCTTCCTCAACCTCGCGCCAGACCACCTGGACCGCCACCGCGACCTCGACGCCTACCTGGCGGCGAAGCTGCGCATCTTCGCCAACCAGCGCAACGAGGACCTCGCCGTCTACAACGCCGACGACCCGGCGCTCGCCGGAGCCGATCTCGGCGGCTGCGGGCGCCGTATCGCCTTCTGTCGCGGCGCCGCGCCGCAGTGCGAGGTGGCCCTGGCGGAGGACACGATCTTCTACGACGGCGAGCCGCTGATCGCCGCCTCCGAGCTCGGCATCGTCGGCGAGCACAACGTGGCCAACGCGATGGCGGCGGCGACGGCGGCGCTGGCGATGGGCCTCGACCGCGACGCCGTGCGCGAGGGGCTGCGCAGCTTCGCCGGGGTCCCGCACCGGCTCGAGCAGGTCGCCGAGATCGGCGGCGTGCGCTTCGTCAACGACTCCAAGGCGACCAACGTCGCCTCGGCCGTGGTCGGCATCTCCGCCTTCGCGGGCGGTGTGCACGCGATCCTCGGCGGCAGCGAGAAGGGCGAGGATTTCGCGTCGCTGGTCGCGCCGCTGCGCGAGCGCTGCGCCGCCGCCTACCTGACCGGCGCCACCGCCGACCGGCTCGCCGCCGAGCTGGCGCCGGTCGTCGCCGCCGGCGTCGAGCTGCATCGCTGCGCCGATCTCGACGACGCCGTCCGTCGCGCGGCCGCGGCGGCCAAGCCGGGCGAGGTCGTGCTGCTCTCGCCGGCCTGCGCCAGCTTCGACGCCTTCGAGAACTTCGAACGGCGCGGCGAGCGCTTCCGTCAGATCGTCGGAGGGCTCGGATGAGCGCGCTCTCGCTGCCCTGGTCCGGGTCGGAGCGAAAGAGCAGGAAGGCCAAGTCGAAAAAGCGCGCGGAGAAGCTGCCGGCCGAGTACAACCTGCTGCTCACGGCGACGCTCTGCCTGCTCGCCTTCGGCGCGGTGATGGTCTTCTCCGCCAGCTCGACGACGCGGATCCTCAACGACGGGGGGCTCTCCGACAGCGCCTTCTACCTGAAGCGGACGCTGCTCTTCGGCGCCGTCGGCCTGGCGATCATGCACCTGACCGCGCGCCACGGCCTCGCGACGCTCCGGCGCCTCACCCCGGCGATCCTCGCCCTCTCGATGTTCCTCTTGCTGATCGTCCTCTTCGGCGGCACTTCGGTCAACGGGTCGAGCCGCTGGATCGGGCCGGGCTTCATCCAGCTGCAGCCTTCCGAGCTCGCCAAGGTGGCGCTGATCCTCTACGGCGCCGACCTGCTGGCACGCAAGCCGAAGCGGGCCCGCACGATCGAGGGCCTGATGCCCTTCCTGCTCGTCGTCGGCGCGGCGACGCTGCTGATCGTCGCCGAGCCCGACCTGGGCACCGCGATGGTCGTCGCCTTCGGCGTCGCCGCGACGCTGATCGCCGCCGGCATGCGGATCCGCGACCTCGCCGTGATCGCCGCGGCGCTCGCCTTCTTCGGCCTCCTGATGACGGTGATCGAGCCCTACCGGATGGCGCGCCTGACCGGCTTCCTCAATCCGGGCGCCGACGCCAACGGCGCCGGCTTCCAGGCGGCCCAGGCGAAGATCGCCCTCGGCTCCGGCGGCATCTTCGGCGTCGGCATCGGCAACGGCGTGCAGAAGGCCTTCTACCTGCCCGAGGCGCACACGGACATGATCTCGGCGGTGATCGGCGAGGAGCTCGGCCTCGTCGGCATTCTCGGCGTCGTCGGACTCTTCTCGCTGTTCGGCTACGCCGGCCTGCAGGTGGCGAAGAAAGCGAAGGACAACTACGGCAAGCTGCTCGTCGCCGGCCTCACCTCGCTGGTTCTCGTGCAGGCGACGATCAACCTCTTCGCGGTGATGGGCCTGGCGCCGCTGACCGGGGTGCCGCTGCCGCTCGTCTCCTACGGCAACAGCAGCCTGATGGCGACCCTGTTCGCCATCGGGCTGATCCTCAACGTCGCCCGTGGAGGGACCGCCCGCGCTGGCAAACTGCGCGTCGTCGAGGGTGGGCGCAAGCCCGCGCGAGGAAGGAGCCAAGCGAGCGGTGCCAAACGACGTAAGAGTGCTGGTGGCGGCCGGGGGAACGGCCGGCCACGTCGTGCCGGCCATGGCGGTCGCCGACGCGCTTCGGGCTGAGGGGGCTGAGGTCTCCTTCCTCGGCACGCGCGAGCGGATCGAGGCCGACCTGGTTCCCGCCGCCGGCTATGAGATCGACTTCGTCAAGGTGCGCGGCATCGACCGTGGCAGCCGCCTGCGCGCGGCGAAGGCGGCGCTCGAGGCGCTGGTCGCGGTCGGCACGGCCTTGCGGGTCCTCTGGCGGCGCCGGCCCGACGTGGTGCTGGGCGGGGGCGGCTTCGTCGCCGGGCCCGCGGGGCTGGCGGCGGCGCTGGCGCGGATCCCCCTGGTGCTGACCGAGGCCGACAGCCACCTCGGGCTCGCCAACCGCCTGCTCGCCCGCGCGGCGCGCCGGGTCTGCCTCGCCTTTCCGATCGCCGGCCGAGAGGGCGAGCCCTACCTGGTCACGGGCCGTCCGGTGCCCGACGCCGTGCTTGCCGCCGACCGCGGCGCGGCCCGCGAGCGCTTCGGGATCGCCCGCGAGGCGCGCTGCCTGCTGGTGATGGGCGGCAGCCAGGGCGCCCGCTCGATCAACGAGTGCGCGCTCGCCGCCCTGGCCGAGCGCGAGGGGCGCGACTTCGACGTGATCCACCTCTCCGGCCGGCGCGACTTCGAGATCCTGGAGGAGCGGCTGGCGGCGGCGCCGCACAACCAGCGCTACACGCTGCTCGCATACGAGCCTGGCCTCGGCGACTGCCTCGCCGCCTGCGATCT
>DASSBJ010000082.1:0-34588 GCA_035698885.1 Solirubrobacterales bacterium | reverse complement strand
GTTGCCGCCCGACAGCCTGGCCACGACCTCGCGCCGTCGCTCCCGAAGCCCGGTCAGCTCGAGCATCTCCTCGACGGCCCCGTCCGGATCCTCCCGCTTCTCCAGCCGCGCGAACAGCAAGAGGTTCTCCTCCACGGTGAGCCGCCGGTACAGCGCCGCCTGTTGCGGCACCCACCCCACATCCCCGTTGGGCGAGTCGACCGTCCCCGCATCCGCCCTCAACGTCCCAGCCAGGATCGACAGCAGCGTCGTCTTGCCGGCCCCGTTGGGCCCGATCACAGCCACAAGCTCCCCGGGTTCGGCCGCGAAATCGACACCCTTAAGAGCTTCGCGCTCCCCGTACCTCTTGACCAGCCCCCGTGCCTGCACGTCCCGAAAGCTACTTCGCGAGTGGGGGCACGTTGTTAGTGATGGCTTGTGACGAGAGCGGTGTGGTGCCTCGGATGTGCCTCGCGAAGCGGCGCCCCGGCGGGCTATCCGGGGCCCGCGACGCGGGCACCATCATCACGAGCGAGCGAAGTTAGGCACAGCCAGACGCCCCCCTCACCCCCGTAAACTCGACCCAATGCAGTTCCCAAGCACCCGCCTGCGCCGCCTACGCCGCACCGAGACCCTCCGCGGCCTGATCCGCGAGACCGAGCTCTCGCCGGCCCACCTGATCCAGCCCACCTTCGTCGTCGCCGGCGAGGGCGTGCGCGAGGAGGTCGAGTCGATGCCCGGCATCGAGCGCTTCTCGATCTCCGAGCTGGTTGCCGAGGCGACCGAGATCGCCGCCGCCGGGATCGGCGCAATCCTGCTCTTCGGCGTGCCGGCGAGCAAGGACGAGACCGGCTCCGGCGCCTACGACGAGGAGGGCGTCGTTCAGATGGCTGTGCGGGCGCTGAAGGAGGCCCACCCGGAGCTGACGGTGATCACCGACGTCTGCCTCTGCGAGTACACCTCGCACGGCCACTGCGGCTTCGTCCGCGACGGCGAGGTGGACAACGACGTGACCCTGGAGCTGCTGGCCAAAACCGCGATCTCCCACGCCGAGGCCGGGGCGGACGCGGTCGCGCCGAGCGACATGATGGACGGGCGCGTCGGCTCGATCCGCCACCAGCTCGACGAGGAGGGCCACGCGGGCACGCCGATCGTCGCCTACAGCGCCAAGTACGCCTCCGCCTTCTACGGTCCCTTCCGCGACGCCGCCGAGTCGACCCCCGATTTCGGCGACCGCCGCGACTATCAGCTCGATCCGGCCAACGCGGCTGAAGCGGTGCGCGAGGCGCAGCTCGATCTCGACGAGGGCGCCGACATGCTGATGGTCAAGCCGGCGGTCCCGTACCTCGACGTCGTGCGCCGGGTCAAGCAGGAGACCGGCGCCCCGCTGGCCGCCTACCATGTCTCGGGCGAGTACTCGATGCTGAAGGCGGCCGCCGCCAACGGCTGGATCGACGAGCGCCCGGCGGTGCTCGAGACGTTGACTTCGATCCGCCGCGCCGGCGCCGACGCGATCGTCACCTATTACGCGAAGGAGGCCGCTGGATGGCTCCGGTAAAGACCCCGCAGTCGAAGGCGCGCAGCCGCAAGGACGGCAGCGCGATCCCACTCGACGACGCCGACAAGCGGCTGATGAACCTGCTGCAGTCGAGCTTTCCGCTCGAGCCCGAGCCCTTCGCGCCGATCGCGGCAGCCGCGGAGCTGCCGCTCGACGACACGCTCGCCCGCACGCGGCGCCTGCTCGAGGGCCGGATCATCCGCGAGATCACGCCGATCTTCGACACCCGGGCGCTCGGCTACGAGTCGATGCTGGTCGCGGCGAAAGTCGACGCCGAGAACCCACAGCGCGCCGCCGCCGCGGTCAACGCGCATCCCGGCGTATCGCACAACTACCTGCGCACGCACGACTTCAACCTCTGGTTCACGATCGCCGTGCCGCCCGACTCCGAGCTCGGCATGGAGGGCACGCTGGCGGCGCTGATGCGCGAGACCGGCGCCGAGTCGATGCGCCAGCTCCCCACCCTGACCCTGTTCAAGATCAACATGAACCTGGAGATGGAGAAGGGGACCGAGGCGCTCGCCGCTGCGGTCGAGGCGACGCCGCCGCGCGAGCTCGAGCGCCAGCCCTACGACGAGCAGGACATCGCCACGATCCGCGCGATGCAGGGGCCGATGGAGGCGATCGAGCGTCCCTACGACACCGCCGCGGCCGAGCTCGGCGTCTCCACCGAGGAGCTGCTGGAGAGGCTGCGCGGGATGGTCGAGCGCAAGCTGCTGCGCCGCGTCGCCGCGATCCTCTTCCACCGCCGCGCCGGCTTCTCGGCCAACGGCATGGGGGTGTGGAAGGTGCCCGAGGAGGAGATCCTCGAGACCGGCCGCCGGATGGCCTCCTTCCGCGGCATCTCCCACTGCTACCAGCGGCCGACCTACGCGGACTGGCCCTACAGCGTCTTCACGATGGCCCACGGCCGCTCGAAGCAGGAGTGCGACGCGATCCTCGACTCGATCGCCGCCGAGTGCGCGATCGGCCCGGACGACCGCGCCACGCTCTACTCCTCGACCGAGTACAAGAAGATCCGCCTTCATTACTTCACCGAGGACTACGCGCGGTGGGAAGCTGAACACTCGTAGCGCGGAGCTCTATGCGCGCGCCTGCCGCGTGCTGCCCGGCGGCGTCAACTCTCCCGTGCGGGCGATGCGCCAGATCGGCCGCGAGCCGGTCTTCGTCGAGCGCGGCGAGGCGTGCGAGCTGGTCGACGTAGACGGCAACCGCTACATCGACTGGGTCTGCTCCTGGGGCCCGCTGATTCTCGGCCACGCCGCGCCGGAGGTCGTCGCGGCGGTGGGCGAGGCGGCGGCGCGCGGGACGAGCTACGGCGCCGCCACCGAGGCGGAGGTCGAGCTCGCCGAGCAGGTCGCGGACCGCGTGCCCTCGGTCGAGATGCTGCGGATGACCAGCTCGGGCACCGAGGCGGCGATGAGCGCCGTGCGGCTCGCTCGCGCGGTCACCGGCCGCGAGGTCGTGGTCAAGTTCGCCGGCGCCTACCACGGCCACTCCGACGGGCTGCTCGCCGAGGCCGGCTCCGGCCTGGCGACGCTGGCGATTCCGGCCAGCCCCGGTGTGCCGGCGGCGCAGACCGCCGGCACCGTCGTCGTGCCGTGGAACGACCGCGACGCCGTTGCCCGCGCGCTCGCCGATCATCCGGTCGCCGCGGTCCTCGCGGAGCCGCTGCCGGCCAACATGGGGGTCGTGCCCGCCGAGCCGGGGTTGCTCGAGTTCCTGCGCGCCGCGACGCGCGACGCCGGCGCGCTGCTGATCTTCGACGAGGTGATCAGCGGCTTCCGCGTCGCCCGCGGCGGCGCCCAGGAGCTCTACGGGATCGAACCGGACCTGACCGTGCTGGGCAAGGTGCTCGGGGGCGGGCTTCCCGCGGCGGCGTTCGGCGGCCCGGCGGCGACGATGGAGCGGGTCGCTCCGGCCGGCGACGTCTACCAGGCGGGCACGCTCTCGGGCAACCCGCTGGCGGTGGCGGCCGGGCTGGCGACGCTTCGCCGCCTCGACGATGCCGCTTACGCGCAGCTGGCGGCCTCGACCGAGCGTCTCGCCGCCGGCCTGCGCGAGCTCGCCGCCGGGCGGCCGCTGCGGGTTGCGGCGGCGCCCGGCCTGCTGACGCTCTTCTTCAGCGCCGGCCCGGTCACCGATTTCGCCGCCGCCGCGGCCTGCGACCTCGAGGCGCACGCGCGCTTCTGCCGGGCGATGCTCGAGCGCGGCGTCTACCCGCCCCCCTCGCAGTTCGAGGCCTGGTTCGTCTCGCTCGCCCACGACGAGCGGGCGATCGACCGCACGCTCGCCGCCGCCGCCGAAGCTCTCGACGAGGCGCTGGGATGACCGGTCCGCTGCAGCAGCTTGCGGAGCAGCTACGCGGGGAGGGCACGCCGATCTCCCCGCGCGTGGTCGATCCCGCCGGGCCGGCCGCCGTCCTTCCAGCCGGTTACGCCTACGTGGTCGAGGCGGTCCGCGAGGGCTACCTCCTGCACTACGGCGATTCGCGCCTGCTCAGCGGTCACGACGACGACCTGGCCCTGCTCGCGGGCGACTACCTCTACGCCCTCGGCATCGAGCGTCTCGCGGCGATGGGCGACACCGAGACGGTCCTCCTCTTGGCCGACCTGATCAGCACCTCAGCCCAGCTACAGACCGAAGGGCGGACGGACGAGCTTCCAGATCGCTGGTCCGAGGTCGAACGAGCGCTCACGAAGAAGGCCTCCCGGTAGGCCGGGAGGCCTTCTTGGCTACCTCACCGTGCAATCGCGCACGAGCGTCGTCGTCACGTGGTTGCCGCCGGCAAAGCCGAAGTTTGCGTGGGCGAACGGGAACACGGCTCCCGGGAAGCCCGCCGGAGCCGCGCAGCCGGCGCTGATGAAGCTGTGCTTCTGGCCCCTGTAGGTGTAGATGCGACGCAGCCGCATGTCGAAGTGGGTCACGTAGGCCCACTTGCGGGCGGCCTTCGGCAGGGAGGTCTTGATCACGGTTCCGAAGGTGCCCTTCTTCTGCACGATCTTGAAGTTGAGCACGAACGCCGACGGGGGCTTGCGCCCGTAGACCTGCGCGAGCAGCCTGCGATTGCCGCCGGACGGCTTCGCGTGGAACACCAGCAGCGGGCCGGTGAAGGTGAAGGGCGGCTGGTTGGCGAGGTGGATGCGGACTTCGACGCGGCCGTGGCCGACGATCGCGCTGTGGCAGATCCGCTTCGCGGCGCGGATCGTCGCCGGCTGGATCTTGCGCACGCGGCAGGTCGGCAGCCCGCGGTCGTAGATCTGCCCGGCCTGGTTGATGCCGATCGCGATCGTGCGCAGCTGCGGCGGTGGGTCGGCGCCTTCCGCCGACCTGAAGGTGCTGTCGACGCTGACCGCCACGGGCGCCGTCCCTTCGCGCGGCAGCGCCCGCGGCGAGATGCCGCCGTCGAAGTTGACGAGCAGGTCGCCGTGCTTGACGAGCTCCGCCCTGGCTGCCCCGGCGGCCCCCAGCGCGAGCAGCGCCGCAGCGAGGAGCAGCCCCGCGCGGCGCAACCTAGATGAACCTCGAGGAGTCGATCCGGCATTCCTTGAAGCCGAAGCTGATCACCGTGTTGTTGGCCTGGTTGTTGTTCTTGTTCAGCTTCACCGCCAGCTTCTGCGCTCTGTATTTGTTGCCGGACTTGAGCGACCTGCCGATCAGCAGCAGGTAGCTCCCCTCGTGCCTCAGGTAGCCGATCCACTTGCTGAGCTTGGCCGAGTCGGCGGCCGGCCGCGGCACCCTGGAGATCTGCCTGGTCGACCTGTTGAGCACGCCGGAGGCGCGGATGAAGCGCCTGCCCGCCGGCTTCAGCTTCCCCTTCTTGACCTGCTGCTTGACGCCCTTGAGGATCTTCGAGTTCGACCTCGTGTTGGCGGCGCAGATCGGTTCGACCCTGGCGATGTATTCGTCCCGGGTGAGTTCCGCTTCGCCTTCCGCGGCCAGAGCGACAGGGACCGCCGCCAGCAGGGCCACGACCACGGCGAGGCCGAGCAACGGCAGCGACGTCTTGTTCACTGAGCTTCCCACTTGATCGATCCTCCTGTTTCCTCTGGTTGGCCCGGCGACGGCGCAGGGCCCCAGCCGATCCCCTGTTCTCAACCCTGGATCAAAAATACACGAGTTCCCAGGCCTGTATGCGTACTAACCCGCGCGAGAGCCGTGAAGATCGATCTCGGGCAGGATCTTCTCCAGCGGCGCCGGCAGCCACCAGACCCGGTTGCCCAGCAACAGCATCAGCGCGGGCAGCAGGACGATGCGCACGACGGTCGCGTCGAGCAGGACGGCGACCGCGAGCCCGGTGCCGAGCTGGCTGACCGTGGCGATGTCGGCTCCGGCGAAGGCGACGAAGACGGCCAGCATGATCGCCGCCGCGCCGGTGATCACCCGCGCGGTCTTCTCCAGCCCGAAGACGATCGCCTCCTCGTTGGAGGAGTTGTTCTCGTAATGCTCCCGCATCCGCATCAGCAGGAAGACCGCGTAATCGATCGAGAGCCCGAAGATGATCCCGAAGATCCCCGCCGCGCCGATCGCGTCGACGTAGGTGTGGCCGCCAAGCGGCCAGCCCGCGGGCACGTCGAACAGCAGCGTCAGCACGCCGAAGGCGACCGCAACGGTGACCAGGTTCAGCATCACGGCGATCGCCGCGAGCAGGATCGCCCGCAGGATCACGACCAGGATCAGGAAGGTGGCGAGCGTGATCACCGCGATCATCACCGGGATCCGTTCGGAGATCACGTCGGTGTAGTCGATCAGTTCGGCGGCCGCGCCGGTGACTCCGGTGGTCGCCCCCGTCGCCTCCGCCAGCCCGCGGGCGTCGCGCTTCAGCCGCTCGTTGAGCGCGGTCGAGCCGGGGGTGTTGAAGGTGTAGCGGGGGATCACGATCAGCTGCGCCGCCTGCCCGTTTTCGAGGTCGACGACGCCGGCGACGCGCTTGCGTTCTCCCGGCGGCGCCCCGTCGAGGCTGGAGAGGACGAAGTAGCCGGAGTTGAAGATCCCCGGTGAGTTGTGTCGCAGGCGATCGACCTTGCGATTGACCTTCTTGGCGCTGACCGACACTTCCACATGCCCCTTGTGCAGGTTCGTCTGCAGGGGGTTGGAGCGGTGGAACCCTTCGGCGAGCTTTTCTTCGAGCGTGTCGGCGCCGCCGCGCAGCCGGCCGAGGCCGTCGACCAGCTGCGAGGCGCCGCCTTCGAGCTTGCCCAGCGCGCCCGGGAGCTGACCGGTCGCATCGGCGAGCTTCTGCGCCCCCTTGTGCAGCTGGTCGGTGCCGCCGACCAGCCTTTCCTGCCCGTGGTGCAGCCGCTCGGCTTCGCCGTTCAGCCGCTGCGCGTCGTTGCGGGCGATCGCCATCGCTTCGACCAGGTGTTCGGCTTCGCGCAGCTGCGGCTCCAGGCTCGGGTCGGCGGCGGCCCTCTTCTTCAGTTCGGCGCGCAGCGACCGGGCCGTTTCCAGGCCGCGATCCTCGACCGTGTTGAGCAGGCCTTCCGAACCGCTTTGCACGGAGTAGGCGCCGACCTCGGCGGTGCGCTGTCCTTCGGCCAGCTTTCCCGACCCCGCGGCGAGCCTGGCGAGGGCGTTCGCCGCCTTCGAGGCTCCGGACGCCAGCTTGGAGATGCCGCCTTCGAGCTGTTCGGCGCCGCTGCCCGCGCGCCCGGTCCCATTGGCGAGCAGGCCGGCGCCGCGGCTGGCCTTCGAGATCCCAGAGCGCAGCCTGCGCACGCCGCCGGCGGCGACGCCGAGTTTTTCGCCCAGCGTCGTCAGCTGTTCGGGATCGGCTTCGCCCCTGCCGGCGAGCAGGTCGTTGCCGGTCTTCTGCAGCGGTTTGACCTGCTTGCGGATCTGCGCCGGCCCGATCACCGCCTGCACGCCGGGATCGGCCGCGATCCGGTGCTGCCAGCGGGTCAGCGCCGCGAGGCTCCTCCGTTCGGTGATCGGGCCCTTGTTGGAGACCGCGACGAGGACGAAGGGCGCTTCCCAGCCCGGGCCGATCGCGCCGGCGATCAGCTCGGCTTCCTTGCGCGCCTGGTTGGAGGTCGGCAGCTGCTGGGCGCTGGGCGGCCCCGTCTTCAGCGCCAGCACCGGCGCCGCCAGGAGCAGGACGACGACGCCGATCAGCAGCGCCGCGAGCAGCGGCCGGCTGAGCGCCCCGCGGACCAGCGCCATCACGCCCTCGCCGCCGCCGTTGCCGCCGATCCGCCAGCGGTTGACGTTGTGGCCGGTGAGGACGAGCAGCGCCGGGCCGATCAGGGCGGCGACGAGGACGCTGATCGCGGTGACGACGATCGCCGTGCCCGCCAGCGAGAGCAGCAGGTTGCCGGGCATCACGAAGAGCGTCACCAGCATCGCCAGGAAGAGCGTCGAGCCGGCGAAGGCGGTCGTGCGCCCGGCGGTGCGCCGCGTCATCCGCGCCGCCTCCAGCGGGCTGGCGCCGGCGTCGAGCTCCTCGCGGAAGCGCGAGACCATCAGCAGGGCGTAGTCGACCCCGAGCGCCAGGCCCATCATCGAGCAGACCGTCAGCGCGAAGCCGTCGATCGCGATCCAGTGGGCGGCGATCGCGAGCGCCCCCCGCGAGGTGATCACGGCGACTCCGCCGAAGGCGAGCGGGATCGCCGCCGCGATCGGCGAGCGGAAGACGAGCAGCAGGACCAGCAGGAGGAAGGGGATCGCGATCAGCTCGGCCATGTCGGTCGAGTGCACGGCCTCGTCGATCAGCGCCCGCGAAAGACTCGCGTAGCCGGTCTCCGCCGCGCTGACCGGCGGCCTGATCTGCTCTTCCAGCGTGCGGTCGAGATAGGGGACCGTGGTCTTGACCGCTTCGTCGGCGCTGGTGTGGAAGTCGACCAGGATCAGCGCCTTGCGCGGGCTCGGCCGCAGGTTGCCGACGCTGCCCTTGTCCCAGGGCGAGACGGTGGTCACGTCGGGGTCCCGGCGCAGCTTGCGGATCAGCGCCGGCCCCTGGCGGTTCAGCTCGCCCGCCGGCCCGCGGAGGAGGATCGCGAACGGCGCGGTGTCGCCGAAGTAGCGGTGGACCAGCTGGCTGGCGCGCCCCGAGTCGGTCCCGGGGACGTTGAGCGAGGTGGGCCGCAGCTGATCCTCGACTCCCCGGCCGACGATCCCGAGAACGACGATCGCGACGAGGGCGGCCGCGAGCACGGCCTTAGGCTGCCGCAATGAGAGCGGCAACCGCCTCTCCTCCCCTCGGCGAGTAAACACGCAGAGTGCTTATACCAGCCCGCCGCCGGTCACGGTGCACCTTGTTAACCCTTTGTACGCAAACCGCCAGGTTCCGGGGCCGTCGCCGCGCCGCGACTTCGAACTCGCCGCCGAGCCAATAAACTCCCTGGCCGTTGCACGAGGCGTAGATGGCTGACGAAGCGGACAAGCGAAACACGACCGAGGGCGCGAGCCCGGCGGAGCGGCTGCGGCCCGACCCGCCCGGCTACTTCGAGGGCGAGTCGATGACCCGCCGGCGCGCCTTCACGGTCGCCGCCCAGGGCCTCGGCGGGATCGCCGGCGCGGCGATCGTGCTGCCCGCGGTCGGCTTCGCCGTGGCGCCGATCTTCCACCGCGGCAAAGAACGCTGGGAGGCGGTCGGGCCGGTCGGCGACTTCGTCGAGGACACCTACCGCCAGGTCGTCTTCACCGAAACGGTCGGCATCGGCGACGCCGGCAAGGTCACCGCCTACGTGCGCAAGGGCTCCAAGCAGCTGGGCGAGAACCCGAAGCAGATCGTCGCCGTCTCCAACCGCTGCGCCCACCTCGGCTGCCCGGTGCGCTTCGTCGAGGCGGCGGGGAACTTCATCTGTCCCTGCCACGGCGGCGTCTACGACTTCCAGGGGCGGCGGATCGGCGGCCCGCCGGTGCGGCCGCTCGACCAGTTCCAGACGCGGATCCGCAACGGCCAGGTCGAGCTCGGGCCGCGCTACAGCGTCACTTCGCAGCTCGAGCCGGTGCGCGCCCGCGACCCCGGCGAGTTCACCGGCGGCGTCTGGGAATATCTGTACCCGCCCCGTCCGTCCACCTTCCCGCCCCCGAGCGGTGGCTAGCCGATGAAACTCGACTCGCTCATACCTCCCCCGCTGCGCAGGCCGGCCAAGCCCGGCCAGGGCAACGGCGCCACGGGGCCGGCCCCGGCCGACCTGAAAACCGCGCCGCCGGAGCGGCCCTCCGACGCGTCGCGGCTCGGCGAGCGGGCGAAGGAAGCGCCGTCGGACGTCCTCGCCTGGGTCGACCAGCGCACCGCCGCCAGCGGCTTCCTCACCGGGATGCTCTTCCGCAAGGTGCCGAAGGGCACCAACTGGTTCTACACGCTCGGCTCGGCGACGCTCTTCGCCTTCATCGTGCAGGCGACCACCGGCGTCTTCCTGGCGATGTTCTACACGCCCTCGACCACGCAGGCCTACGCCTCGATCTCGCACATCAACAACGACGTCTTCCTCGGCCAGTTCGTGCACGGCATGCACAAGTGGGGATCGAGCGTGATGGTGATCCTGATCTTCCTCCACATGGGGCGGACCTTCTTCTTCGGCGCCTACAAGTACCCGCGCGAGCTCAACTGGGTGATCGGCGTCGTGCTGCTGATCCTGACGATGACGATGGCCTTCACCGGCTACCTGCTGCCCTTCGACCAGCGTTCCTTCTGGGCCTCGGTCGTCGGCATCAACATCAACGGCACGGGACCGGTCGTCGGCCCCTACCTGAGCGACTTCCTGCGCGCCGGGCCGGAGCTCGGGGCGACGACGCTGTCGCGCTTCTACGCGATCCACATGCTGCTCGTGCCGGGGGCGATCATCGCCCTGATCGGCGCCCACATGTACCTGGTGGTCAAGCTCGGCACCACGGCGCCGCCGTGGGTGCGCGCGAAGAAGCCGAAGCTCGCCGAGCCGGTCGCGCCGCTCGAAGCGGGGGTCGAGGGCAACGGAGCGGGGCCGAGGTCATGAAGGCGTTCGACAAGCAGGCCTATCTCGAGGAGTACGAGCTGCTGAAGAAGAAGGGCAAGCCCTTCTTCCCCTACGCGGTGCTCAAGGACTCGGCGATGGCGCTGCTCGTCGTCGGCGTGATCGTCGCGATGTCGATCATCTTCGGCGCCGAGCAGGGGCCGAAGGCCGACCCCACGTCGACCACCTACGTGCCCCGCCCCGAGTGGTACTTCTTCTTCCTCTTCGAGCTCCTGCGCGTGCTGAAACCGCCGGAGCTGGTCCCGATCGCGACGATCGGCATTCCGACGATCTGCATGGTGCTGCTGCTCCTGCTGCCGTTCTACGACCGCGGCCCGGAGCGCAACCCGGCGCGGCGGCCGATCGCGACGACGGCCGGCCTGCTGACGATCGTCTCGATGGCCTACCTGACCTACGCGGGCGCCGTCGCCGGCTCGCCGACCCAGATCGACATGGAGGTCGCGCCGCAGTACGAGGCCGGCAAGGAGGTCGTCGCCGGCTCGGGCTGCCTCGCCTGCCACAAGCTGGGCGAGAACGGCAACAACGGGCCGGGCCCGGAACTGACCCACATCGCCCAGCGCATCCCGCGCGCGGCGATCGTCCGCTCGGTCGAGATCGGGCCCGGCATCATGCCCTCCTTCCGCGACCTGCCGCCGAAAAAGCTCAACGAGCTGGCGGACTTCCTGTCCTCGCTGGACTGAGTTGCCAGACTGAGTCCGATGACGGACACCGCGCAGCCGCAGCGCGAATCGGCCCAGTTCTCCGAGCAGGTGCAGAGCATGTTCGACCGGATCGCCGGTCGCTACGACCTGCTGAACTCGCTGATGACGGCGGGTCTGCATCACGGCTGGCGGACGCGGGCCGCAGATAGGGCGGCAGTCGGCCCCGGCGATGCCGTCTTGGATGTCTGCTGCGGAACCGGCGATCTCGCCTTCGAGCTGGCGAGTCGCGTTGCTCCCGGCGGTCACGTCGTCGGCTGCGACTTCTCGGAGCCGATGCTCGACCTGGCGCGCGAGAAGGCGCTCGACCGCGGCGCCCCGGTCCGCTTCGAGTGGGCGGATGCCTTGGACCTGCCATATGACGAGGGCCGATTCGACGCGGTGACGGTCGGATTCGGGGTTCGCAACTTCGCCGACCGGCAGAAGGGCCTGCGCGAGATGGCGCGGGTCCTGAAGCCCGGAGGAAGGCTGGTCATCCTCGAGTTCACCGAGCCGCGACGACCTCCGTTCTCGACCTTCTATTCGCTCTGGTTCGACCGGATCGTGCCGGTCCTCGGCCGCCTGACGCCCAACCCGGAGGCCTACTCCTACCTCTCCGAATCGGTGCACAGCTTCCCCGGCCCAGAGGGCCTAGCCGCGAAGATGGACGCGGCCGGCTTCGAGCGGATCCGATGGCTGCTGACGGCAGGGGGAATCCTGGCCATCCACAGCGGCGTCAAGGCCGGGTGACCCGGCACTCGGCCGTGCCGCCGCCGGTCACGGCGGTGCTCGACGCTTCCAGTCGCTGGCTGCCGGCGCGGCTCGGACAGGTGGAGGAGGCGCTGCGCGAGCAGGGGGCGGGCCACGGCGAGGCGCTGGCGGCCGACGCGGCGATGACGCTCGAGGCCGGCGGCAAGCGCCTGCGGCCGATGCTGGTGCTGCTCTGCGCCGGCGAAGGCGCGGACGACCGGGCCGTGCGGGCGGCGACCGCGATCGAGCTGATCCACATGGCGACCCTGGTCCACGACGACGTGCTCGACGCCGCGCCGCTGCGCCGCGGCCGTCCGACGGTCGCGGCGACCTCGGGACGAGAGCGAGCGACCGCGGCCGGCGACCTGCTCTTCTCGCGCGCCTTCGCCCTGCTTGCCGCGGCCGGAGACCTGCGCTCGATCGAGCTGCTCTCCGCCGCCTCGGTGGCGCTCGCCCGCGGCGAGCTGGCGCAGCGGCAGGACGCCTACGACAGCTCGATCGACGAGCAGCGCTACCTGGAGCGCTGCCGGCTGAAGACCGCGGCGCTGTTCGAGTGCGCCTGCCTGCTCGGTCAGGACGACGAGCGGCTGGGCGCCTTCGGCGCTTCGATCGGGCTCGCCTTCCAGCTGCTCGACGACGTGCTCGACGTCTCCGGGCCCGCCGAGCGCACCGGCAAGGCGCGCGGCACCGACCTGCTCGACGGCACGGTCACCCTGCCGCTGATCCTCGCCGCCGAGCGCGACCCGCGGATCCGCGACGCGGATCTGCGCTCGCTCGACCAAGCCGCCGCCGAGTCGCTCTGCGAGAGGATCGAGGCGACGGGGGCGCTGCGCCAGGTCCGCTCGCGGGCGCTGGAGATGGTCGCCGAAGGCAAGCGCCGGCTCACCGGGCTCGAGCCCGAGCGCCGCAGGCTCCTCGACCTCGTTGCCGACGGAGTCGTCCAGCGCTACAGCTAAGCGAAGTCGTCCGCGGTGATCAGGTCGGCTTGGAGCGCCGTGGCGAAGACCTCGACGACTTCGCGCATGCCCTCGCGCTCGAGCTCGTGCAGCTCGCTCGTCAGCGCCTCGGCGCCGTCGTCGAGCGCCTCGTCGAAGGCGTCGATCTCACGCTCGCCGTGAATCCCGTCGCAGCGCCACTCGCACTCGGGGCAGCGGCGCCAGAGGCGCCAGTGCCCGCGCTTCGCGGTCTGCTCCCAGCGGGTCGGTTGGACGAGCTTGGAGCCGCACTCGGGACAGACGTGAAGGCCAGCCTCAGTCCTCGTCTTTGTGCGGCTCGCGTCGTGCATGCTCTGACTATCGAACACGCGAGGGTCCGTTTTTATCCGCACTTTTCCGCGAAGATCGCGGAAAAACCAAGAATCGGGTAGGCCGAGCTGTCAATTCGAATGCGATCCGACCGCGGCCGGCGCCCGTTACCATGGGTCGATGCTCGGAAACGTCGGACCCCTGGAGATCGTGGTCGTCCTGATCATCGCCTTGATCGTCTTCGGCCCCAAGCGCCTGCCCGAGCTCGGTCGCTCGCTGGGCAAGGGCATTCGCGAGTTCAAAGGCTCGGTGACGGGCGAGACCGACGACGAGGAGCCGCCAAAGCAGGTGGATGCGCCGCCGCGTTAGGCCCGTCTCGCACGAGGACCGGCTCAGCCTGGTCGAGCACCTCGACGAGCTCCGCCATCGCCTGATCGTCTGCGCCGCGGCCTTCGGGGTCGCCCTGGCGCTCTGCATCTGGCAGAACCACCTGCTGCTCGAAGTCGCCTCCGGGCCGCTGCCCAGCGCGCACAAGCAGCTGATCACCTTCGGCGTCACCGAGCCGTTCACGACGACGCTGACGGTCGCCGCCTACGGCGCGATCGTCCTCTCGCTGCCGGTGCTGATCTACCAGGCCTACGCCTACGTGCTGCCCGCCTTCAGCGACGCCGAGCGGCGCGTCGCCCTGCCGATCATGCTGCTGGCGCCGCTGCTCTTCATGGTGGGCGTCGCCTTCGCCTACTTCGTCGTCATGCCGGCGGCGGTGAGCTTCCTGCTCAACTTCAACGAAAGCCAGTTCAACACCCAGGTCCGCGCCCGCGACTACTACGGCTTCTTCTCGATGACGATGCTCGCCGGGGGCATCGTCTTCCAGCTTCCCCTGGCGATCCTCGCGGTCACCCGCCTCGGCATCGTCAGCATCGAGCAGCTCAGCGCCAACCGGCGCTACGCCTACCTCGCGATCGCGATCGTCGCCGCCGCGCTGCCGGGAGTCGATCCGATCTCGATGTTGATCGAGATGGTGCCTCTGCTCGCTTTGTACGAGTTGAGTATCTTGCTTGCCCGAGCCTTCGGCAGGCCGGGGGCGAGCGGGGAAACGGCCGAACCGTCTACGCAGGAGAGATAGGGAGCAATGGCATCTAGCGGCGAGCGGCGAATGCTCTTCGACACGCGCGGCAAACGCAAGCACGTGATCCGCGTCGTATACGCGATCCTCGCCCTGCTGATGGGGGCGAGCCTGTTCCTCGTCGTCGGCCCGTTCAACCTGGCGAACCTGCTCGGCAACTCGAGCTCGAGCGGCAGCGCCGCCAAGGTGCTGCACGAACAGGCCGAACGGATCGAACGGCGGCTGGCGCAGAACCCGGGCGACGAACAGCTGCTGCTCTCGCTGACCCGCGCCCAGATCAACGCCGGCAACGCCGAGGTCGAACAGACCTCCGAAACGGCGCCGCCGGTGATCACGCCGGAAGCGAAGCAGGACTTCGAAGCCGCCGCCGAAACCTGGAGCCGCTACCTGAAGCGGGCCGGCGGCGAACCGAACGCGACCGCCGCCCAGCTCGTCGCCTCGACCTACTTCCGCCTCGCCGAAGGCAGCTCGACCGTCGGCGAAGCGCAGGAAAACGTCAGCAGGGCGGCAAGGGCGCAGGGGATCGCCGCCGAGCAGAGCCCCAGCCTCGGTACGCTGAGCACGCTGGCGATCTACGAATACTTCGCCGGCAACTTCGCCGGCGGCGACATGGCGACCAAGCGGGCCGCAGCCGAAGTGAACTCCAAGAGCGAAGCCAAGAACGTCGAAAAACAGCTCGCCGAATATCGCAAACGCGGCAAGGCCTTCGCCAAGCAGAAGAAGGAAGTCGCCAAGCTCGAAGCCGAATCCGGCAAGGAAGCGCTGAAAAACCCCTTCGGCGGCTTCGCCGGCGGAACCTCGCTGGGCGGCGGCTAGCGCCCCGCTGAGTGGGCCGTGTAGGGATCGAACCTACGACCTTGAGATTAAGAGTCTCCTGCTCTACCAACTGAGCTAACGGCCCGCGAGCGGCAAGTATAGGAAGCGCGCGAGCTTGGCTCAGGGCCGGGGGGTGCAGCCCTTGAAGGCGTCGCCGTAGATCACCGTGCCGTCGGCGAAGAAGAAGGCGCCGCGGGTCTGCAGGATGTAGTCCGAGCAGCGGGCCGAGACGTAGCTTCGCTTGCGGCCGTGGAAGCGGTAGCGGCGGCCGATCTTCGCGTCGATGCGGGTCAGCGAGCCGAAGCCGCGGGCGATCGGCGGGATGTCGAATTCGCTGCGGTAGCCGTAGATGCCGCCACGGATGCGTTCGATCGGCGCGACGATGACGTAGGTCTCGGAGATCGGAAAGGGCGCCCTGGCGTGCCCGAGGACGGTCGGATGCCCGCCGCGCCGCGGCCCGTTGAACAGCGTCAGGGGCAGCCTGAGGTCGATCCGCGCCAGCCCTGCGAGCGTCACCGCGGCTTCGACATGGCCCGTGCCGACGATCGCCCGGCGGCAGCGCTGCCGGGCCTGCGCCGTGGTCGCGCCCTCGAGCTTCGGCAGCGGGCAGACCGGGAGCCCGGCGGTCGTCAGGTGGCCGTCGCGGTCGAAGTCGATCTTCACGTGCTCGAGCGGCGGCGGCACCGACCCGTCCGTCTCCCTGATCTGCCCGTATCCCTGGAAATGGATCGGCGCGAAGCGATGCCTGGGCAGCACCCGCGGCGCGAATTCCCCGTCGGCGTGCAGGACCAGGGTCCCGACGCGGACGGTCGCCGCCCCGGCGCCTCCCGCGAGCAAGCCGATCGCGGCGAGCAGCAGGGTGAAACCCAGCACGAGTAGCCGCTTTTTCGTCATCGCCTCCTAAACACCCCGGTACCCACCAGGGTAGCGCCGCTTGCTACTTGCGCACCTGGCACGGCTTGAAGATCGTGCCCTGGACGAAGCTTCCGTCCTTGAAGCTGAACTCCGCCTTCGCCTGCAGCCGGCCGTCGGCGCAATGCGCGTTGGCGTAGCTGAGGCGCTTGCCGTGCCACATCCATTCGCGTCCGATCTTCAGGTGGCCGGAGATCGGCGAGCCGTAGTCGTTGACGATGCGCGGGAAGTTCGCCACGGTCTTGAACCCGTAGCGGCCGTGGTGGACCTTCTGGATCTCGATCGAGATCACGTAGGTCGTCGGCCCCGGGTAGTCGATGTGGGCGTGCCCGAGCACGGTCGGGTTGCCGTGCTTGACCGGACCGTTGAACAGCGTCAGCGGCGAGGACGCCTTGATCGGCCGCTGTTCGGGCAGCTCGACCACGGCGGTGCCGAAGCCCGTGCCGACGATCGCCCCGGGACAGAGCCGGCGCGCCTGCTTGGTCGTCGTCGCGACCAGCCTGCCCATCGTGCACTTGGGCAGGCCGCGCGTCTCGACCGCGCCGTGCTTGTCGAATTCGAGCGTCAGCGTGCGCAGCGGCGAGGGGCGGGTGCCGTCGACCGTCTTGAAGCTGGCGTGGCCGAAGAGCTTGATCGGCGCGTTGCGGTGCTTGGGCAGCTTGGTCGGCGAGAAGCCGCCGTCGCCGACGATGACGATGTTGCCGATCCGCAGCTTGATCGCCTCCGCCGCCCCGGCGCCGAGCAGACTCAGCGCGGCCAGCGCCAGCAGCGTCCTTAACAGAGTCTTCCGCATCTCGATCCCCCGTCCGTGGTCCCAACAGCCAAACTAGCAGGGTGGCCTTGAGGAGGAGCAGGGGTGAGGGGCGCGGCGAGCGACGCGTGCTCGCGGTCTCGCTGGCGCTGCTCGTCGTCCTCGGAGTCCTCGGCGCCGGGGTGGAGAGCAAGCTCAGCCCGACCAGCCTCGAGATCCCCGGCTCCGAGTCGGCGCGCGCGACGCACCTGCTGCGCGAGCACTTCGGCGACAGCGCGCCGTTCGTGATCCTCCTGCGCGGACCGGAGAAGCAGCTAGACCGGCAGGGCCCGCGAGCGGTTCGCGCCCTGCGCCGCAGCAGCCCCGCCGTGACGACGCTCTCCCCCTGGGATCGCGGCACGGTGCAGCAGCTGCGCCCCGGCCCGCGGCGGGCGATCCTGATCGCCGACTTCCACGTCGGCATCGACGAGGCGGTCAACGACGTCGTCCCGGAGCTGAACGGAACCCTCGCCGCCAACCTGCGGCCGCCGGTGCGCTGGACCCAGACCGGCTACGCGACGCTCTCGCGGGCGATCCAGGACGACTCGATCGCGGCCACCGAGCGCGGCGAGCTGATCGCCCTGCCGATTCTGCTGCTCGTCCTGCTGCTGGTCTTCCGCTCGCCCGTGGCGGCGGCGATCCCGCTCGCCTTCGGCGCCGTCACGGTGATCAGCTCGCGCGGCCTGCTCTCGCTCGTGACCAACTGGTTCAGCGTCGACGCCTTCGCGCTCACGGTCTGCACGATGATGGGCCTGGCGCTCGGCGTCGACTACGCCCTGCTGATGGTCTCGCGCTTCCGCGAGGAGCTCGCCGCCGGAGCCGCTCCGCGCGCCGCCGCGCGGGCCACCCGCCGCACCGCCGGCCGCACCACGGTCTTCGCCGGCAGCACCCTGATGCTCTCGATGCTGGTCGCCTTCTTCATCGTGCCGGGCTCGCTGCTCGGCTCGCTGGCGGCGACGCTGGTGCTCGTCGTCGCGCTCAGCGTCCTCGTCGCCGTCGTCGTCGGGCCCGCGGTCCTGACCCTGCTGGGGCCGAACGTCGACCGCTGGCGGATCGGCAGGGCGCCGGGCGAGGGCGGCTCGCGCCTGATGGCGGTGGTCGGAGCCGCGCTGCGGCGCCCCCTCCCGGTGGCGCTGGCGATCGGCCTGCTCCTGCTCCTGCTCGCGGCGCCGGCCGTCGGCCTGAAGACCGGGCCGCCGAGCCAGACCCAGCTCGCTCAGGACGATCCGGCGCGGCAGGACTTCGAACTGATCGAGCATTCGATCGGCCCCGGCTACGACGCGCCGTTCGTCGTCGTCGCGGCGGCCGAGGACGGCACCGTCACCGAACCCCACCGGCTCGCGACGCTGAGCCGCTGGCAGCACCGGATCGCGGCGCTGCCCGGCGTCCAGGCGGTGGTCGGCCCGGCGCAGATCTCAGAGGCGGTGAAGCCGTTGCGCCAGGCGAGCGCGCTGCTGGCGACTGGCGGCGAATCGGGGCCGCTGGCGCAGCTGACCCGGCTCGGGCGCAACCTCGGCAAGGCGGCTTCGGGGGTCGCGCAGCTGCGCGACGGCATCGCCAGGGCGAGCTACGGCGCCGGCCTGCTGGCCGCGGGGTCGGGCAGGGCGCAGGCCGGGGCGAAGGCGCTCGCGGCCGGCCTCGCGCAGGCCGAAGCCGGCAGCCGGCGCGCGGTGGCGGCGCTGCGCACCTTCGCTGACGGCACGCGGCGCCTGGCGGGCGCCCAGCACCGGGCCTCGCTCGCCGGGCTCAACCTCAAGTTCGCCCTGCAGAGCCTGATCCCGAACCTGAACCGCAATGCGCTCGTCCGCTCGCGCCGCCTGCAGAAGTCGCTCAACGAAACCTCCAAACAGACGCTGCCGCGGCTGCAGCCGCCGGCCGAAGAAGCCGAAGCCCAACTCAAGACCGCGCTCGAGCAGCTCGAAGGGATGACGGTCGGCAAGGGCGACCCCAACTACGGCCCGGCCCTGGAAGCCGTGCAGAAGGCACTCGGGGCGGCGAGCGAACTGCCCCCCGAGCTCGCGGCGCTGCAGTCGAGCCTGGTCGAAGACGCCGAAGAATCCAAGCAGGTGACCGATTGGCTGGTCTCCGGCGTCGCTCTGGTCAAGAGGATGAGCAAGGGCGCGAAACGGCTCTCGGACGGCCTGCAGAAGCTCGAAGGGGCGGGCAAGAAGCTCGCCCACGGCTCCGCCCGGCTGGCCCGCGCGGCGGGTGGGCTGGAGGACGGGGTCGCCCGGCTCGGGGCGGGCGCAACCGCCCTGGCGGGCGGGATCGGCCAGCTCCGCAGGGGCGCGACGGCGCTGGAAGAGAACCTCGCCCGCGGCTACAGCGAGTCCCACCCCCTGCAGTCGGGTCTGCGCCGCGCGACCGTGCAGGTGCTCTCCAGCTCGGCGTCGCTGAAGCGCAGGGCGCGCCGCGTGCGGCGGGCGACGCCGGGGATCTTCGACTCCGGCTACTTCGTCCTCTCGGCGCTCGACGGCGCCCGGCCGCGGACCCGCGAGCGGGCGGCGGAAGTCGTCGACCTGAACGGCGGCGGCCAGGCGGCGGCGATCCTCGTGATCTCCCGCTACACCTTCAACTCGGCGGGCTCGATCGCGCTCAACAAGCGGCTCGACGGCGAGGCCGCCGCGCTCGGCCGCGAAGCCGGGCTGCGGACCGGCGTCGCCGGCGGCCCGGCGCAGCTCGACGACTACAGTCGCATCACCCGCGAGCGGATCCCTTTCGTGGTCGCGGCGATCGCCCTGGCGACCTTCCTCGTCCTCGTCCTGGTCTTGCGAGCGCTGCCCCTGGCGGCGATCGCGGTCGGGCTCAACCTGGCGACGGTCGCCGTCGCCTTCGGCGTGCTGACGCTGCTCTTCAGCCTGCCCGAAGACTGGCCGCTGGGCGGTCACAGCTATGTCGACGCGGTCGGCGCGACGGCGATCTTCGGCGTCGTCTTCGGGCTCTCGATCGACTACGCGGTCTTCCTGCTGGTGCGGATGCGCGAGCACTACGACCGCGAGGGCGACAACGCCGCCGCGATCGAGTTCGGCCTGCAGCGCACGGCGCGGGTGATCACCGGGGCGGCGGCGATCATGATGGCGGTCTTCGTCGCCTTCGCCGGCGCCTCGATCGCCACGGTCAGCCAGCTCGGCGTCGGCCTCACCGTCGCCGTGCTGCTCGACGCGACGGTCGTCCGCATCGTCCTCTTGCCGGCGGTGATGCTGCTGCTGGGCGATCGGGTCTGGTGGCTGCCGCGCCCGCTCGCCCGGGTCCTGCCCCGGCTCAACGTCTGAGCGCGCGCCCCGGGCCGCGGCGCGAAGCGCGTTGACTTCGAGTTAAGCGAGGCGTGCCGCACGCGTGGCGGCTGATCGCTCGGATACGATTCCCCGGCTTGTCCTCTGTATGGAGGCGGGGGACTCCAAGCGACGATCCGTGGCTGCTAATCCGTCAGGCGAGGAGAAAGGGCCGGCGCAAGCCCGGGGGGTGACGCCCGCGCGGATCGCCGCCATTGCCGGGCTGGCGGTCCTCGTCGTCGCCCTCGCCGCGATCCTCTTCAGCGGCGGCGGCGGGCACAAGTACAAGCTCGTCTTCCAGAACGCCGCCCAGCTGGTGCCCGACAATCAGGTGCTGATCGGCGGCCAGGCCGTCGGCTCGGTGGAAAGCATCGGCCTGACCGACGACAACCTGGCGGAGATCGAAGTCAGCTCCGAACAGCAGCTGCACGAGGGGAGCACGGCGACGATCCGCGCCACCTCGCTCTCCGGCGTCGCCAACCACTACATCTCGATCAGCCCGGGGCCGAACAGCAACCCGGCGCTCGAAGAAGGCGCGACGCTCGGACTCGGCTCGACGACGACGGAGGTCGACCTCGACCAGTTCCTCAACACCTTCCCCAACCCGGTGCGGCGGGCGCTGGGCCAGTTCGTGCGCGGCAACGCCGAACAGTTCTCCGAACGGGGCCAGGCCGCCAACGAGACCTTCAAGTACTTCGGCCCGGCGCTCAACCGGACCAGCGCCTTCGTCGGCGAACTGAACGCCGACCAGCACCTGCTCGAGCGCTTCGTCGTCAGCTCGAGCAAGCTCTCGACCGCCGTCGCCCAGCGCGGCAGCGAGCTCTCCAGCGCGATCTCCAACGCCAGCACGGCCTTCGGCGCGATCGCCGGCCAGAACGAAGCGCTCGACCAGAGCCTGCGCGGCCTGCCGCCGTTCATGCGCCAGGCGAACACGACCTTCGTCAACCTGCGCGCGGCGCTCGACGACCTCGACCCGCTGGTCGAAACGGCGAAGCCGGCGACGAAGAACCTGGCGCCGTTCCTCAGCGAACTGCGGCCGGTGCTCTCGAAAGCGGTGCCGGTGTTCAAGAACCTGCGGCTCAGCGTCAGGCGCAAGGGCTTCGCCAACGACACCGCCGAAGCGCTGAGCTTCCTGCCGCTGGTGCAGGAACGCGCCTCGACCGCCTTCCCGCACGCCGAGACCGGCATCGAAGCGTTCCAGCCGACGCTGAACTTCGCCCGCAGCTACACGCCGGACATCTTCAACGGCTTCGGCAAACTCGGTCAGGTCACCGGCTACTACGACGGCAACGGCCACTACGCGCGCGCCCAGCTGGCCTTCAACATCTTCAGGCGCAACGACGAAAGCGGCGAGCTCGAACCGATCAAGCCGAGCGAACAGTACGACGCCTTCGGCGGTTCGGCCGGGGTTCGCCGGCCCTGTCCCGGCGGCGGCACGCAGCCCGCCTCCGACGGCTCCAACCCCTTCGTCGACCCGCCCTTCGCCGGCTCGGGCGTCAGCTCCTCCGAATGCGATCCGGGGGACTCGCCATGAGGAAATGGCTGATCCCGGGCGTGCTTGTCGCCGTGGTCGTCCTGCTCGTCGTCCTGCTCGGCGGCGGTGGTGGAGGCAACGGCTACGTGGTCCGCGGCATCTTCGACAGCGGCGGCTTCATGGTCGCCGGCGAGGAAGTTCGGGTCGCCGGCGCGACCGTGGGCGAAATCGAATCGGTCGGCGTGACGATGCCCGGCGAGGTCGACGGCTACCGGAACGGCAAGCCGATCTCCGTGCCGGGCAAAGCCGTGATCGCGATGAAGATCAACGACCCCGGCTTCCAGGACTTTCGCAGGGACGCCTCCTGCCTGATCCGGCCGCAGTCGCTGATCGGCGAGAAGTTCGTCGACTGCCGCCCGACCCTGCCGCGCGCGCCGGGCTCGAAGCCGCCGCCGCCGCTGAAGAAGATCGAAGACGGCGAGCCGGGGGCGGGCCAGTACCTGCTGCCGTTCGAGAACAACAGCACCAGCGTCGACCCGGACCTGATCAACAACATCAACCAACTGACCTACGCGCAGCGCTTCCGCCTGATCCTCAACGAATTGGGGGCGGGCCTCGCCGGGCGCGGCGAAGACCTCGAGGAGGTGGTCAAGCGGGCGAACCCCGTGCTGCGCGACGCGGACCGCGTCTTCGCGATCCTCAGCGCCCAGCGCGACCGGCTCGCCCAGCTCTCCGCCGACTCCGAGCGAATCCTCGCACCGCTCTCGCGCGAGCGCCGCAGCGTCGCCGGCTTCTTCGCCAACGCCGGCGCGGCGGGGCAGGCGAGCGCCGAAAAGGGCGCCGACGTCGAAGCCTCGCTGCGCAAGCTGCCCGCCTTCCTGCGTGAGCTGCGCCGGACGATGGCGAGCTTCGAATACTTCTCCAAGGCCGGCACGCCGGTCTCCGAATCGCTCGCCAAGGCGGCTCCGGCGCTCACCCAGGCGACGCGGGCGCTGACCCCGTTCTCGGCCGCGTCGACCGTCTCGCTGAAGTCGCTCGGCGCCAACGGCGAAACCGCCGGGCCGAAGATCCGGGCGGCCAACCCTGTGGTCGAAAAGACCCGCGAACTCGGCCAGAGCGGCGCCACGCCGGTCTCCGAACTGGCCGAATTCCTCGTCAGCACCCGCAAGCGCGGCGGCTTCGACAGCCTCGCCGACCTGATCTACAACAGCACCGCGGCAACCAACGAATTCGACAAGTACGGCCACTTCACCCGCAGCCTCACGCCGCTGACCAACTGCAGCGACTACGTGGCGGAACCGACCTCCGGCTGCTCGGCGAACTTCAACGGCCCGGGTTCCAGCTCGACCGCCTCCTCGGCGAGCGCGTCGAGCCTCTATCGGGAGCTCGGGGAAGCGCTCGGCGGCAGGACCGGCGGGACCTCGAGCGGTGTCGCCCCGGTCGAGCGGCGGCCGGTCGCGCCGGGCCAGGCGAAGCCCGCGCCCCGCCCGCAAGCCCCGGGCCTCGGCGAAGGCGAACAGCTCGGCGCGAAGGCCGGGGCGACGACCTCCTCTCAGCGCGCACTCCTCGACTATCTCCTCGGACCATGAGAAGCCGCGGCGGCATACAGGGAGTGGCGAGCAGCCCGACGATCGTCGGGGCGGTCACGGTGCTGGTCGTGATCGTCGCCGTCTTCCTCGCCTACAACGCCAACAACGGCCTTCCCTTCGTCTCGACCTACGACCTCAAGGCGCGGGTGCCGAACGCGGCCGCGCTGGTCGACAACAACGAGGTGCGGATCGGCGGCTCGCGCGTCGGCGTGGTCAGGGAAGTCAAGCCGGTCCAGCTGAGCGACGGCCGCGTCGTCGCCGAACTCAGCCTCCGGCTCGACAAGAGCGCCGAACCGATTCCCGCCGATTCGACGATGATCATCCGCCCCAAATCGCCGCTCGGCCTCAAGTACCTGCAGATCGTCCCCGGCGACTCGTCGAAGGGGCTGAAGGCCGGTGAAACGATTCCGCTCGCGACGGCGCGGCCCGAACCGGTCGACATCGACCAGTTCTTCGACATGTTCGACGAGAAGACCCGCACCGCGATCCAGCGCAACAACGCCGGCTTCGGCAATGCCTTCGCCGGCCGCGGCCCGCAGATCAACAGCGCGATCGGCGCCCTGCGGGGGCTGGTCGAAAACAGCCAGCCGGTGCTCCGCACCCTGGTCGAACCGGGCACCCGCTTCGGCGCCTTCTGGGAAGCGCTCGAGGACCTCTCCGCCACCGTCGCGCCGGTGGCTGAGCAGCAGGCGAGCATGTTCGTCGCGCTGGACCGCACCTTCGCCGCCTTCGCCCGCGTCTCCCGCCCCTACATCCAGGAAACGATCGTCAAAGGCCCGCCGACGCTCGAATCGGTGACCGCCGACCTGCCGGCGCTGCGGCCCTTCCTTCGCGACGCGGGGCGCTTCTTCACGGCGTTCAAGCCGGGGGCGAAGGCGCTGGGCGAAACCTCGCCGACGATCAACGCCGCCCTGCGCGCCGGCATCCCGGCGCTCAACCGCTCGCCGCGCCTCTACCGGCAGCTGACGCCGACGGCGGAAGCGCTGCTCGACTTCCAGAGCGAGCCGGGCGTGTTCAACGGGCTCGATCTGCTGATCGACACGAACGAAGTGCTGGCGCCGGCGATCAAGCACATCGCGCCGGCCCAGGTCACCTGTCAGTACCTGAGCATCGCCGCCTCGAACCTCGCCGACGCGTTCAGCGAATCGAACGGCAAGGCGAGCTGGCTGAGCGCGATCGCCTTCGAGGCGCCGGACGGCCCGAACGCGGAGTCGCAGCCGGCTTCAGCGCCCGCATCCGGTCCCGGCCCGACCAACTTCCTGCACTTCAACCCCTATCCGAAGACGGGCCAGGGCGGCGTCTGCGAAGCGGGCAACGAGCGCTACGTCGCCGGGCAGACGGTGATCGGTCACTCGCCCAAGCTGTGGGCGAAGACGACGCGGGGCGGTGGATGATGGGGCGCCTGCCGGAGCGCGACACCAGGGCCGGGGCGACGAACAGCCGCATCAAGTGGCGGCCCAGCAACGCGGCGATCGCGATCGTCTTCATCCTCGTCTTCACGCTCGGCCCGTACCTGGCGTTCACCAAACACGTGCCGTTCACGGGCCACGGCTACACGCTCAACGCCACCTTCTCAAACGGGGTCAAGATCTCGACCAACTCGCCGGTGCGGATCGCCGGCGTCGACGTCGGCAAAGTGATCTCGGTCGGTCGCGACGGCGACAACACCAAGGTGACCTTCACCGTCGACGGCAAGGGCCGTCCGATCCACGACGACGCCTTCGCCGAGATCAAACCGCGGATCTTCCTCGAGGGGAACTTCTTCATCGACCTCAAGCCCGGCAGCCCGAGCGCGCCGGAATTCGACAGCGGGGCGACGATCCCGGTCAGCCACACGTCGACCGCGATCCAGCTCGACCAGATCCTCACCGCCCTGCAGTCGCCCGTGCGGGCCGACCTCAGCCGCCTGCTCGAGAGCTACGGCGAAGCGCTGACGCACAAGCCGAGCGCCGCCGAAGACGCGACCCAGCTGCCCGAGGTGAAAGGCAAGACCGGGGCCGAAGGGCTCAACGGGGCGCTGAAATACGGCGGCGAAGCCGGCCGCTACAGCGCCCAGGTCACCAACGCCTTCCTCGGCACCAGTCCGAAGGACCTCTCGCGGCTGGTGGCCGGCGCCGGCCGCGCGTTCGGCGCGCTCGCCCGCCGCGAGGCGGACCTGCAGGGCCTGATCGTCAACTTCAACACCTTCACCGGGGCGCTCGCGGCGCAGTCGCAGAACCTGGCGAGGACGATCGGCCGCCTGGCGCCGACCGTGCGGATCGGGCGCAAGTCGCTGGTCAGCCTCAACCGCTCGCTGCCGCCGCTGCGCGCCTGGGCGATCGAGTTCCGCCCCGCGGTGGCCGAGCTGCCGGCGCTGATCTCGGCCTCGAAGCCGTGGCTGGCGCAGGCCCGGCCGCTGCTCTCCGGCCGGGAGCTCGGCGGGGTGGCGCGGCTGCTGGAGGAATCGACCCCGCCGCTCACCGGAGCTGCCCAGGCCGGGGCGGCGAAGACGATCCCGCAGATCAACCGGATCAGCCTCTGCACCAGCAGGGTGTTCGTGCCGACCGGCAACGAGACGATCCACGACGGCTTCGAAACCGGGCCGAACTACCGCGAGTTCTTCTACTACCTGGCGGACTTCGCCGGCGCCGAGCAGAACTTCGACGGCAACGGGCCCTACCTGAAGGTCCAGGCCGGCGGCGGCGACACGCTGGCCAAGCTGGAGAACCCTTCGGGCAACCTCAGCACCGACAAACAGGACTGGGCGCACGTGATCGAACCGGCGGCCGGCGTGCAGCCGCAGATCGCGGGCCGCCCGCCGAAGAAGCCGAACGTGCGCTGCTCGACCCAGCCGGTGCCTGACGTCAACGGAGCGCTGGGCCAGGTCGGCCCGGCCGAACTGACGGCGGTGAGCCCATGAGCGGGCGCGAGCCGGGCGTCAGCCGCTGGCGCCACTTCCGCGCCACGCTCTCGCGCCAGGCGCGCGGCCGGGGCAAAGACTCGATCGCGATCGCGGTGCTGACCGTGCTGGCGATCGCGATGACGCTGTGGATCTTCACCCAGCAGAAGGCTTCGCTGCCCTCCTGGGCGCCCTTCGTCGGCGAAGACTTCGTCCACCTGACGGCGGACTTCAGCGACGCGCAGGCGGTCACTCCGGGCCAGGGCCAGGCGGTCGTGATCTCCGGCATCCAGGTCGGCAAGATCGACTCCGTCGATCTCGAAGACGGCCACGCCGTCGTCGGCATGCAGGTCGAGCCCAAGTACATCGACCTGATCCATCCAAACGCGACGCTGCTGCTGCGGCCGAAAACCAACCTCAACGACATGACCGTGGAGATCTCTCCCGGCAGCGGCAGGCGGCACGTCGAAGCCGGCCACCGCTTCCCGCTCTCGCAGACCGAACCGAGCATTCAGTTCGAAGCGTTCCTCTCCCAGCTCGACACCGACACGCAGCGCTACGTGCAGCTGCTCGTCGCCGGCGGCGCGCAGGGGATCGGCGGCCGCGGCCGCCAGCTGGGCAACGCCTTCCGGCGCCTGCAGCCGTTCTCCCACTACATCGCCAAGCTCAACCGGGCGGTGGCCCAGCGCCGCGCCGCGCTCGCCAACGTGATCCACGACTTCGGGCTGCTGACGACCGAACTGGGCCGCCACGACACCGAGCTCGAACGCTTCGTCACCTCCTCCAAGGACGCGCTCGGCAACTTCGCCAACCAGCAGCAGGCGCTGCAGGAATCGCTGCGCGAGTTCCCCCCCACCCTCACCGCGCTGGACTCGGCGCTCAGCGCGTCCAACCGCTTCTCCGAAGCCGCCCGCCCGGCGCTGCTCGGGCTGATCCCGCAGGCGCAGGCGTCGGTGCCCGCGTTCAAGGCCAACGAGCAGTTCTTCAAGCAGACCGCGACGCCGATCCGCGAGCAGATCCGGCCCTTCACGCGCCAGATTCGCCCGGTGCTCACGCACCTCAACGAAGGGGCCCCCGGCCTCGAGACCTCGGTGAGCGAATTCGGCAGCTCGCTCGGCGCGCTCAACAGCTTCCTCAACGAGCTCGCCTACAAGCCGCGGGGCAAGCGGCAGAGCTTCCTCTTCTACCTTCCCTGGCTCAACCACGACATCAACGCGACCTTCAACCTGACCGACGCGGGTGGCCCGATAAGCCGCGGCGTCGCGATGCTCTCCTGCAACGGCTCCGCTCTCGCCTACGGGATCATCGCGCCGCTGAAGCCCTACCTGAAGACCCTGCTGCAGGGCCTGCGCATCCCCGAAGCGGAAGAAATCCCCTTCTCCAACACGCCCTCCGGACACTGCGAATACCTCGAAGAATGAGCAAGAAAGCCCCCAGCACCGCGCAGCTCCTCGTCATCGCAGGCTTCGCCCTGTCCTGCTTCGGCATCCTGCTCTTCCTCTGGATCACCTTCGGCGGGCCGACGCCGTTCAAGGCGAAGCCCTACGAGATCAAGGTGCCCTTCCAGGAGGCGACGCAGCTGGCCGAACAGTCGGACGTGCGGATCTCCGGCGTCTCGGTCGGCAAAGTGCAGACGATCGAAGAGTCGCCCGACGGCAAGCAGGCGCAGGCGACGATCCACATCGAAGACAAGTACGCGCCGCTGCCGCGCGGCACGCGGGCGATCCTGCGGACGAAGACGCTGCTCGGCGAGACCTACGTCGAACTGACGCCCGGCAACCGCAACGGCCCGACCCTGCACGACGGCGGCACCCTGGCGAGGGCCAACGTGGCCGAATCGGTGCAGCTCGACGAGATCTTCCGCACCTTCGACAAGCGCACCCGCGCCGCCTTCCAGGAATGGATGCAGGAAGGCGCCACGGCGATCGCCGGCCAGGGCCGCTCGCTCTCCACGGCGTTCGCCGAGTTCGATCCCGCCTTCACCGAATTCGATCGGCTCTTCCGGGTGCTCGACACGCAGCGGCTCGCCGTGCGGCAGCTGTTCCGCAACGGTGCGACGACCTTCCGCGCCCTGCGCGGACGCGAGGGGCAGCTGGCCGGCCTGATCCGCAACTCGAACGCCGTCTTCAGCACCACGGCCGCCCGCAACCGCGACATCGAAGCGCTGTTCCGCGCCTTCCCGACCTTCGAGGACGAGCAGCGGCTCACCTTCGACCGGCTCAAAGCCTTCGCGCTCAATGCCGACCCGCTGTTCCGCCAGTTGGTGCCGGCCGCCAAGCAGCTCTCGCCGACGCTGATCGCCTTCTCGCGCCTCGCTCCGCAGGCCAAGGGCCTGTTCGAAGGTCTCGAACCGGTGATCGACCGCGCCCCCAACGGGCTCGGCTCGCTGCGCAAGTTCCTGCGCGGCGACTTCCCCGTCCTGCTGCGGGCCGTGGACCCGTTCCTGCGCAACCTCAACCCGCTGCTGACCGGCCTCGACCTCTACAAGAACGAGGTCACCTCGCTGTTCGGCAACGTCGCCGCGGCGACCAACGCCGTCCACCTCAACTCGCAGGGCACGCAGATCCACTTCCTGCGGCTGCTGCCGCCGCTCGGGCCGGAAAGCCTCGCAACCTACGACTCCCGCCTCACCACCAACCGCAACAGCGCCTACAGCCACCCCGGCTACGCCTCGCGCCTCGCCAAGGGCCTGCTCAACTTCCACACCGCCCAGTGCAGCTCCGGGATCACCGCGCATCTCGATCCCGACACGCCGAACGAAGCTGCCTTCAACGAACGGACCGGCGGCGACGTCGAGAAGGCGACGAACCTCTACGAACGGCTCAAGCACTTCGCCTTCGCCGATCAGGAAGACTCCTCCTCGATCCCCGCCCCGGGCTGCGAACCGCAGGGCCCGTTCGAACCGATCTACGGCAGCGGGCCGAAGACCGCCTACCAGCACACCTTCGAACAGCAGGGCGAATAGGCAAGAAGAAGGGGCGGCCTCGTGGCCGCCCCTTCTGTGCCCGCTCTGCGCGGGCGCTGCTTGTCGAGTGGCGCTAGCCCTTCGGCGTGCAGGGAACCGCCAGCCCGCCCTTGAGCACGGTCTGCGCGGCGACGCCGGGCGCGTTCGCTTCGTTCTTGAACAGCACCTTCGGCGCGCTGACCTTGAACTTGCCGTCCGGGCAGCGGGCTTCGAAGTAGCCGACCTTCTTGCCCTTGTACCTGTAGGTCTTTCCGAGCTTGAAGTTGAAGTCAAGCGCGGAGCCGCTGCCGCCGGCGATCACCGGGATTTTGGCGATCGACTTGATGCCGCTGCCGGACCGCTTGATCGTCACCGTGGTCACGATCGCCGTCGGCGCCGGCACCGTGATGAAGGTGTGGATCAGCAGCGTCACCTTGCCGCCGTGTTCGCCGCCGTTGAAGACGAGCAGCGGGCTCGGCACCTGGATCGGCTTCTGTTCGGGGAAGGCGATCTCCGCGTCGGCCTTGCCTTCGCCGAGGATCGTCTTGCCGCAGACACGTTTGGCGGCCTTGGTGTCGCGCGCCTCGAGCTGGCCGGCCTTGCAGACCGGGAAGCCCTTGACGTTGATCTTCACGTCCTTGTCGATGTTCACGGCCGCTTCCCTGAAGGCCGAGGGATGGGTGCCGTCGCTGGTCTTGATCTTGCCGAAGATGTGCGTCGTCACCGGCACGTACTTGTGCCGCGGCAGCTTCTTCGGCGAGGTGTTGCCGCCGAAGGTGACGATCAGGTTGCCGGCTCGCAGCGTGGTGCTTACCGCGCTCGCGACCGCGGCGACGCCAAGGGACGCAACCGCCGCAATGGCGAGCGCCAGCATCAGCTTTCTACGCATTCTGTTCTCTCCTTTTTGGCCCTGCCCGTTTGAGCCGCGGCCGTCGAAAAGCCATGTTAAATCCCGCAGCAAAGCTAGCAGCACACGTGTCCGCTAGCCGCGTCGCGGCGTGCAGGGCGTGACCAGGCCGCCCTGCAGCACCGTCTGGGGGGCGACCCCGGGAACCTGGGCTTCGTTCTTGAACAGCGTCTTGGTGGTCCGCACCTTGAACTTGCCGTCCGGACAGCGGGCCATCAGGAAGCTCCGCTTGTGGTGGCGGAAGCGATAGAAGCGTTTGATCTTGAAGTTGAAGTCGAGCGCCGAGCCGCTGCCGCCGGCGATCACCGGGATCTTGGCGACGCCGTGCAGGCCGAAGCGCCCCTTGTGCACGCGCTTCAGCGTCACCTGGGTGACGATCGCGGTCGGCGCCGGCACCGTGATGAAGGTGTGGATCAGCAGCTTCGTCTTGCCGCCGTGGGTGCCGCCGTTGAAGACGAGCAGCGGGCTGGGGACCCTGATCGGGGTCTGTTCGGGGAAGGCGATCTCGGCGTGCGCGGCGCCGCTGCCGACGATCGTCTTGCCGCAGACGCGCCTCGCGGCCCGGGTGTCCCGCGCCTCGAGCTGGCCCGCTCGGCAGATCGGCATGCCCTTGGAGTTGACGAGGACGTTGCGGTCGATGTCGAACTGCGCTTCGCGGAAGGCCGACGGGTGCGTGCCGTCCGAGGTCTTGACCTTGCCGAAGACCTTGGCGCTGGCCGGGGCGAAGTGATGGCGCGGCAGCTTCTTCGGCGCCACGTTGCCGCCGAAGGTGAGGATCAGGTTGCCCGCTCGCAGGGTGATCTGCGTCGCGCTTGCCACCGCGGCCGCTCCGACCGCGAGCGCCGCGCTGAGCGCGAGCACCAGGACGAGGTTTCTACGCATGTCGATTTCTCTCTCCTTTTGGGAGCCAGCCGAGGGCGGGCTCCATAGAAAGCCGTGATCTGTCCCACCGGCGGCCGACTACCCTGCCCCGGCTCTCCTATAACCCGGGCGGATGGTCAAAGGAGCGCTGCGGGATCGAGCTTCAGCCCTCGAGCATCGAGAGGCGCACGCGCTCGCGCTCCTCGGCGGCGCCCTCGGGGCCGAGGAAGGGCAGCGTGATCCAGAACATCAGGTCCGGAAGCCGGCTCGGCAGGCGCGCCGAGGCGCCGTGCAGGATCTCGCTGTAGAGCAGCTCGTTGACCCCGCCCGCGAGCGAGAGCGAGGTGATGCCCGGCAGCTCGACCGACGTCTCCGCCCGCCCGGCATCGAGAAACCCGGTGAACTGCCGCAGGGCGGCGTCGCGCCGGGCGAGCGCCTTCGGCCCGGCGGCGAGCACCTCGACGATCGCGAAGCGGCCCTCGTCGGGGTGCTCCGCGAGGTGCTTGAGCAGCTCCTGCAGCCCGGCCGCGACGCGCTCGGCCCAGGGCGAGCCCGGCTTGGACTCGAAGCCGCGCGCGGTGTCGCCGAGCAGGTTGCCGAGCAGCACGTCGTAGGCGGCGAGGAAGCAGTCCTCCTTGCTCGCGAAGAGCTCGTAGAAGGTCTTGCGGGAGACGCCGGCGACGCCGATCACGTCGACCACGCGCGTCTCCGGATAGCCGCGCTCGGCGACCACTTCGATCATCGCTTGCAGGATCCGCCGCCGCTGGGACTCCGTCACCGCCTCCCGCGGTAGCCCGTGACGGCCCCGGGGCAGCCGCTCGCTGGCGGTGCGTCTTCCGGTAGCCACACCCTGACTTTAGAGCACGCCGGGGTTTCCGCCAATCCAGACGACCTCGTCGCGCCCGGGGCCGACGCCGACGAGGCGGATCGGCACGCCGGCGGCGTCGGCGACGAAGTCGAGGTAGGCGCGCGCCTCGGCGGGCAGGTCGGCCTCGCTGCGGCACTCGCTCAGGTCGGCCTGGAAGCCCGGCAGGTCCTCGTACTCGGGCTCGGCCGAGTGCAGGATCGACTGGTGGTAGGGGAACTCGTCGAAGATCGCCCCCTCGCGCGAGCGATAGCGGACCGCGACGCGCAGCGGATCGAGCCCGCTGAGCACGTCCAGCTTGGTGATCGTCAACGCGGTCATGCCGTTGAGCCGCACGGCGTAGCGCAGGGCGACCAGGTCCATCCAGCCGCAGCGACGCTCGCGCCCGGTGGTCGTGCCGTACTCGTGCCCGCGTTCGAGCATGTGGCGCCCGGCCGCGTCTTCCAGCTCGGTCGGGAAGGGCCCGGCGCCGACCCGCGTCGCGTAGGCCTTGGCGACGCCCCACACCTCGCCGATGTCGGACGGGCCGATCCCGGCGCCGACCGTGGCCGCGCCGGCGATCGGGTTGGAGGAGGTGACGAACGGATAGGTGCCGTGGTCGAGGTCGAGCAGGGTCGCCTGCGCCCCCTCGAAGAGGACCCGGTGGCCGCTGTCGAGCTCTTCCCAGCAGAGCTTCGCGGTGTCGGCGATGTGGGGCTCGAGCCGGTGCCCGTAGCCGGCGAACTCCTCGCTCATCGCGTGCAGGTCGAGCCGCGGGTCGGGCGCCTCGGCGATGCTCTGGTCGGCCCCCTCGCGAGCCCCCTCGCCGGCCTCCTTGCGCAGCTTGCGCCGCTGCACCGAGAGCTCGCGCAGCGCCTGCTGCTTGGGCTCCAGCGCGGCCATGATCTTCTTGCGCAGGATCTTCTCGTCGAGCAGGTCCTGGACGCGGATCCCGAGCCGCAGCGCCTTGTCGGCGTAGCAGGGGCCGATGCCGCGCCGGGTCGTGCCGATCGAGAGCTTGCCGAGCTTGATCTCGCCCGCCGTGTCGAGCAGCACGTGGTAGGGCATGATCAGGTGGGCGTTGGCGGAGATCCGCAGCTTGCCGACGTCGACCCCGCGCCGCTTCAGGCCGTCGATCTCGCCGAGCAGGATGCGCGGGTCGAGCACGACCCCGTTGCCGATCATGCAGAGCTTGTCCGGGTAGAGGATCCCGGACGGGATCAGGTGGAACTTGAACTCCTCGCCGTCGCGGACGATCGTGTGGCCGGCGTTGTTGCCGCCCTGGAAGCGGACGACGGCCTGCGCCTGCTCGGCCAGCAGGTCGACGACCTTGCCCTTGCCCTCGTCGCCCCACTGGGCGCCGACTATGACTACGCCAGATCCAGCCACGGCGGGGGATTGTGCCTTGTTGGCCCGGACGGGGCCATCCCGGTAGGGCTTCCACTTAACTTTTTTGAAGATGCGCTACGCGGCTGGCGCCCGAGTCAGTCGACAAAAAAGTACAAGACGTTCCAGCCCTACCGGGATGGCCCCTAATAGGGCGCGTTTTCGAGGCGACGATCGCTGCCGAAAAGCGGCACCTGCTCGCAGGTCTCGGTCAGCCGCGAGACGGTGCGGCGGCCGATTTGCTCCTCGAGCTTGTCCATTGCGAGGTTGGTGGTGAGCAAGATCGAGCGTTCGTCTTCATAGCGCTCGTTGACGAGGGAATACAACTGCTCGAGCACCCAGTCGGAGCGCTTCTCGGCGCCGAAATCGTCGATGTGCAGCAGATCCACGGAGGTCAGCCGCTGAAAGAACGCACTGTAGGAGTCCTCTCCGGGGCCCCCGTCGTAGGTCCGGCGGATTCGGGCGAGAAGCTTGGGCAGGGAGTAGATCGCGACCGACCGCCCTCCCTCAATGGCCGCTTTCGACACCAGCATGGCAAGCGTGGTCTTCCCCGTGCCCGTATCGCCGAATAACCAGAGCCCCTTGCCCAGCTTGAGGTTCGCGTCGAGCCCATCGATGAACTCGCGCACTCGATCGACCGCCGCCCTCGTCTCTGCGCTTCGCGCCATGTCGCTGACCGGCGGACGGTCGAAGGAGACGCCGCGGTAGCGCGGCGGGATCGCCGAGGCGACGCCGCGGATGCGGCCGCGCTTGAGCCGCGCTTCGCGGCACTCGCAGGGGCGGGCGACGTCCTCGGGGCCGAGGATCCAGCCCGAGCCGTCGCAGGCGCCCAGCGGGCAGGCGCGTTCGGCGAACGGCTCGCTGCGCGGGCGCGCCGCCATCAGAACTCAGGCCCCGCGGCCGCCGCGTCTTCGAGCGGCGGCCCCTCGCCGGCGGGCTGCTCGACCGGCGGCTCGTGACCGCTGTAGTCGGCGAATTTGGGGAAGCGGTCGAGGAAGACCAGCTTCGGCGAGCCGATCGGCCCGTTCCTGTGCTTGGCGACGATCACCTCGGCCAGCCCGTCCGGCTCGTCCTCCGGATCGCGGTAGTAGTCCTCGCGGTAGAGGAAAGCGACGAGGTCGGCGTCCTGCTCAATCGAGTTGTGGACGACGACGTTGTCGGCGACGAAGTTGTGCAGGCCTTCGACCTCGATGTCGAAGACCTCCTCCACGCCATCGGGCTCGATCGAGACGATCGGGTCCCAGTATGCGTCTCCCAGCGCCAGGTCGACCAGCTCCTTGCAGCGCACGGCGGAGGCAACGCGCATTGCTCGCTCGCGGCTCAATCCGCTCTTGTAGAGCGTCGCGCCGCAGTAGCGCGCGTCGATTGCCGCCTGCATCTCGCGGCTCGTGATTCCGGCCTGTCGCATCGCGGGCACGACGAGCTCCCTCCAAGCGTCCTTCGGGATCACGCCCTTGTTGGGGTTCCTCGCCCGCCCGTCGAAGTGCTCGACGATCGCGCTGGCGTTCTGGCCCCTCCGGGCGCCAAGCGCGCCGACGGTCTCAAGGAAGTGCACGATTTCCGTCCCGCCGCTGATCCCGACATGAAACTGGGGCCGCCCCTTCTCCGGCGCGTCGTGTCGGCT
>DASSBJ010000081.1:0-7494 GCA_035698885.1 Solirubrobacterales bacterium | reverse complement strand
CAAATCCCAAGGTCGAGCCAGAACCGGCGTCACCGCCCGAAAAGCCCGCACCCGAGCCGACGACGAGCCCCGAAACGACGACCCCGCCGGCCGAAACGCAGCCGTCCCCGGAAGGCAGCGATGACTCGCCCGGCGGCGGCGGGCACAGCGGCGGCGACTCCGGCGGCCACGGCGCCGACGACTGAGCTCAGTCGTCGATCGGGGCGAGATTGCCGGCGCCGCCGCTGGCGCGGGTGACGATCGGCGCGCGGGTCGAGGTGCCTTCGCTCAGCGCCGCCGGCTGAGCAGCCGTGGCGCCGCTGGCGCTGGTCGTCACCGACGCGGTCGTCGCGCCCCCGGCCGGGTGGGACAAACCCTGGTTGGTCGCCATCGCGACACCGCCGAGCGCCCCCAAACCCAGCACGGTTGCGGTCGCCGTGGCCTTGGCTCGTCTGTTGCTCATCGCCTTCTCCTTGCTTGGACCGCTCAATTCTGCGCCGCGGTGGGCAAGGCGCCGGTCAAGCGAGGGTGAAGTTTTGGTCAAGTCGACCGCTAGACGTGATTGATCGCGTCGATCAGCCCCTTGTGCGACAGGGTCGCCTTGATGTCGTCCTTCGTCTCGATGTCGACCACCTCATAGCTGCGGAACTCGGGAAGACCGCGCACGAGATAAGGCTCCTCCTGACCCTGATCGATGAAAATCAACACCCGCTTTCGATGGGCCATTGCATAGCCAATCTCCATCTGTACGCCAGGCGATGGCGGATCGCCGATGTAGGCGATCACCAAATCACTCTTGTGAAGAGCCTCGATGTCAGCGCGTAGCGCCGACTCGGGAGAGTCGATGTCCGCGCCCCATGCCTCCCTTTGATGCGCACTGAAGACATCGTGTCCACCTCTGCCAAGCGCCTCGATGATCTCGCTCCAGTAACAGCGAAATGAATCCATTTCTTCGTCATCCTCAGCATGTACATACTGAGTGAGTGGAGCCGACAGGAAGACGCTGAGTGGTTCCCCGGGGTGCCATTTCTTGATGCTCCGAGGGAAGTAGAACCACCAATTGAGCACGAAGTCGATGAGCGTCGTCAGGACAAGTACGATCACTGCGGCGATAAGCGCCCAAGCGCGCCCCGTATTCGCTTGGTAAAACCCGAGATAGAAGGCGCCGAGGAATACTGCCGCCACCATGTTGTTTAGGAGCCACATCCGTTGCGGCGAACCCGCAAATTCGCCGTCGGTGCGCTGTGAATACACCGTCCACAGGGCATCAAAAATAAGCAGGACGATGAACAGCAGTATGTACGTGGTCGGCACGTTGATGTAAAAGCTGGCCATCGCGAACAGCAGGCTCTGCGCGAAAATGATGAAGAAATCCAGTCCCAAACCGCCGCGCGGCTCGACATGTCGCCCCGACGCCGCGCTTGCGATGCTCTCGGTGCCATAGGCCGCGTCCAGATGGCGGACGTTGCCGTGGTAGAAGCGCACGATGTTCGCGCTCAGAACGACGGCGAGGACGATGCTGTCCTCGTTCAGTTCGCCGAGAGGGATGACTTCCGAGTAGTTGCCACCGGTGATGAGCACTAGCACGGTGTTCGTCAGCGTAAGTCCGTTCACGATGGCGAAGACGCTCTTTGCCGAGGTCAGCGCCGACGCGACGTCAGGGTTGATCCTATGGTCGTCCATGCACACCCTCCTCCCAAAAGTGCTGAGTTGTTCGACCCTATACGAGCACCCAGACGTACCGTTCGGGTAACTACTGAGCGTCAGACGCCGACCGCGGCTTCGACCGCGGTGACGATGCTCGCGGCGTCGATGCCGGCGGCGCGGAGGAGGTCCTCCGGGGGGCCGCTGGTCGGGCGCTCGGTGACGGCGAGGCGGACGAGCGGGGTGCTCGACGCGGCTTCGGCGAGGACGCCGGCGACGGTCTCGCCGATGCCGCCCTCGGCCCAGTGGTCCTCGACCGTGAGCAGGGCCTCGGTCTCGCTCGCCGCCTTCAGGATCGCCTCGCGGTCGACCGGCTTGACCGAGTAGAGGTCGATCACGCGGGCGGCGATGCCCTTGCCGGCGAGCTCGTCGGCGGCGGCGAGCGATTCGTGCAGGGTGATACCGGCGGCGATCAGCGTCACCCGATCCTCGTCGCCGGAGCGCACGGTGCGGCTGCCGCCGATCTCGAAGCTCTCCCCCGGCTCGTAGAGCACCGGCGTCGCGCCGCGGGTCGTGCGCATGTAGGAGATGCCGCGGTGTTGCCGCATCTGGTCGAGCAGGGCGACCGCGGCGTTGGCGTCGCTCGGGTAGAGCACGACGCTGCCGTAGACGGCGCGCAGCGAGGCGATGTCTTCGAGCGCCATCTGCGAGGGGCCGTCGGGGCCGATCGAGACGCCGACGTGAGAGCCGCAGAGCTTCAGGTCGGCGCCGGAGATGGCCGCCATGCGGACGAAGTCGTAGGCGCGGCTGAGAAAGGCGCCGAAGGAGGAGGCGAAGGGCTTCCAGCCGCGCGTCTGCAGGCCGACCCCGGCGGCGACCATCTGCTGCTCGGCGATGTACATCTCGAAGAAGCGCTCCGGGTGCTTGGCGGCGAAGCGTTCGGCGTAGGTCGAGTTGCCGACCTCGCCGTCCAGGGCGACGACCCGCTCGTCGATCGAGCCGAGCCAGGCGAGCGCGTCGCCGTAGGCGCCGCGCGTCGCGACCTTCTCGCCGACCTCGTAGGAGGGGCGCTCGACGTCGGCCCGGGCGATCTCGTACGGCCGCGCCTCGGGCGGCGCCTGGACCTCGATCCGATTGGAGCGCTCGCCGCCGAGCTCCGCGACCGCCGCCTCGGGATCGGCCAGCGGCTTGCCGTGCTGTCCGTCCTTGTCCTCGACCGCGGCGACGCCGGAGCCCTTCTTGGTGCGGGCGAAGATCGCCGCGGGCCTCTCGGCCGCGAGCGCCCGCGCGTAGGCGGCGTCGATCGCCTCGATGTCGTGGCCGTCGATCTCCTGCACGTCCCAGCCGCAGGCCTCGGCGCGCGCCGCCCAGGAGGCGGTGTCCCACTCGTGCATCGTCGGCCCGCGCTGGCCGAGCCGGTTGACGTCGACGATCGCGACCATGTTGTCGAGCCCGGCGACGCCGGCGTGCTCGAAGGCCTCCCACATCGAGCCCTCGGCGAGCTCGGAGTCGCCGCAGAGGACCCAGACGCGGTAGTCCGCCGCTTCCAGCCGTTTGCCGGCGAGCGCGATCCCGACCGAGATCGGCAGGCCCTGGCCGAGCGAGCCGGTCGCCACGTCGACCCAGGGGATTTCCGGGGTCGGATGGCCCTGCAGGCGCGAGCCGAACTCGCGGAAGGTCAGCAGCTCCTCGTCGTCGATCGCCCCGGCCAGCTTGTAGAGCCCGTAGAGCAGCGGCGAGGCGTGGCCCTTGGAGAAGACGAGGTGGTCGTTGCCGCGCTTTTCCGGAGCGTCGAAGTCGTAGCGCAGGTAGCGGGCGAAGAGCACCGCCATCAGGTCGGCGGCCGACATCGAGGAGGTCGGATGGCCCGAGTTGGCGGCCGCCGCAGCGCGCACCGAGTCGACCCGCAGCTGCTGCGCCAGCTCGTGCAGCTGCTCGCGGTCGATCGTCCTCTCCGAGGTCGCCTGCTCCATCTGCCTGACTTTATCTACCCCTAGCCGATCGCGACCATGCGCTCGATCGGCACCCGGGCGCGCTCGGCGACCTCGGCCGGCACGCTGACCTCGAACCGCATCTCGCGCAGCGCGTCGCGCAGCTTCGGCAGCGTGATCATCTTCATGTATTTGCAGTAGGCCATCCGGTTGGCCTCGATCAGGCTCGCTTCCGGCGCCGCCTGGTGCAGCGGATGGAGCATCCCGTTCTCGGTGGCGACGATGTACTCGCCGTCCGGGCGCTGCTGGATGTAGTCGAGCATCTGCCCGGTCGAGAGCATGTGCACCCCCTCCTGCTCGACTTCGCCGGCGGCGACGAACTCCATCACCTGGGTGACGCAGCCGCACTCGGGATGGACGAGGAACTCGGCATCGGGATGGGCGGCGCGCTGGGCGCGGATGTCGTCGGGGCGGATGCCGGCGTGGACGTGGCACTCGCCCGGCCAGACGTGCATCGAGTGGCCGGTCTCGCGCTCGACGTAGGAGCCCAGCCAGATGTCGGGGCCGAAGAGGATCTCGGTCTCGGGTCCGTGCTCGCGCAGGATGTGCTCGACCACCTTGACCGCGTTGGAGGAGGTGCAGCAGTAGTCGGTCTCCGCCTTGACCTCGGCCGAGGTGTTGACGTACATCACGACCACGGCGTCGGGGCTGTGGCGCGACTTCCAGTTGCGCAGCTCGCTCGCCGTGATCGAGTCTGCCAGCGAGCAGCCGGCCTCGAGGTCGGGGATCAGGACGGTCTTGTCGGGCGAGAGGATCGAAGCCGTCTCGGCCATGAAGTGGACGCCGCAGAAGGCGATCGTCGATGCTCCGGAGGCGGCCGCCTGGCGCGAGAGCCCGAGCGAGTCGCCGGTGTAGTCGGCGACTTCCTGCACCTCGGGCACCTGGTAGTTGTGGGCGAGGATCACGGCGTCGCGCTCGCGCGCCAGCTCGCGCACCTCGCGCGACATCTCCCCGACCTCCTGCGGGCTGAGGTCGAGCATCGGGACCGGCTCGTTGATCGTCGGCAGCTCTCTCATCGGACGTACCTCGAAACACCCTCAACGGGCTTCACTGGTCTTATGTTCGCTGGCATGGCCTTGGCCTGAGCCCAGTCGAATGAACTTGTTATGAGTCTACTCGCTCCGGCCGGGCGGGACGGGGAAGCGCTCGGGGTTCAGGAAGAAGCGGATGCTCTGCACGGCGCCGTCGCCGACCTCGACGGCGATGATGCCGAGGAAGCCGCCCTCCTCGTCGTCCATCCGCACCCCGGGGTCGCCGTTCACGCGCAACGGGGTGTACACGGGCTCGGCCGGGAAGACGGGCTTGCGCTGCACCCCGAGCATGAAGCGCGCGATCTTGTCGGCGCCGTAGATCGGCTTGCGCGCCGCGCGCACGACGCCGCCGCCGTCCGAGTACATGACCGCGTCCGCGGCCAGCAGCTCGCGGACCCTCTCGATGTCCCCCTCCATCGCGGCGGCCATGAAGGCTGCGGCGAGCCGGTCGCGCTCCTCCTCGCTGACCTCGCGGCCGCGGCTCGCATCGCCGGCGCGGTCACGGGCGCGCTTGGCGATCTGGCGGACCCCGGCGGGCGACCTGTCGAGGGCGTCGGCGATCTCGGCGTACTCGAGGTCGAAGACGTCGCGCAGGACGAGCACCGCGCGCTCGACCGGGTTCAGCCGCTCCAGCGCGCCGAGCAGCGCCAGGCTCAGCCGCTCGGCCTCGATCGCCCTCCTCTCGGGCGTCTCGGGATCGACCAGCAGCGGCTCCGGCAGCCAGGGGCCGACGTAGACCTCGCGCCGCGCCCGCGCCGAGCGCAGGCGGGCGAGCGCGAGCCGCGTCGTCACCGTGACCAGGAAGGCCTCCGGGTTGCGCACGGCGTCGCGGTCGGCCTCGTCCCAGCGCAGCCAAGCGTCCTGGACGACGTCTTCGGCCTCGCTCAACTCACCCAGCATCCCGTACGCGATGCCCAGCAGGCGTGGGCGGCAGGCGGCGAACGGGTCGCCCGTCAAGCCGGCGCCGCCGCCTGGGCGGGGCTGCGCACGACCGCGGCGGCGGCCGCGGCGCCGCTCGCTATCGCGGCGTCGACGAGCCAGCCCTCGCCGCCCAACCAGTCGCCCGCCAGGTAGAGGCCCTCGCCGCGGTCGATCGCCGGTCGGCCGGCCAGGCCACCGGCGCTCGGGCCGGGGATCGCGGAGACGGCGACCATGCGGGGCAGGAATCGCTGGAGCGTTGCCCGCTCGCGCCAGCCCGGCTGCACGGCGTCGGCCATCGCCTCCAGCTCGGCCCGCGGCGAGCGAGCGTAGCCGGCGAGGCTGAGCAGGACGCCGCCGCGGTGGTCGGGGGGCGAGTGCCGTGAGAGATAGGTGGGCGTGTCGACGCCGAGCGCGAAGCGGCGCCCGCGGCGCGGCAGGCTCTCCAGGCCGAGGTCGAGCACGCTCAGCTCGGCAGCCGGGCCGGGCGCGGCCGGCGCCCGCTCGCCGAGCAGGCCGGCGAAGTCCGCGGGCCCGCCGGCGGCAACGACGAGGACGTCGGCGCGCAGCGTTTCCCGATCGAGCGTCGCGACCCAGCCGTCGCCCTCGCGCTCGATCGCCCGCGCGGCGGCACGGGTGCGCAGGGTGGCGCCGCTGCGCTTGGCCGCGGCGGCGAGCGCGTCGACCAGCGATTGCCAGCCGCCCCGCAGGTAGCGGACGCCGGGGACGAGGCCGATCTTCAGCTGGCCGGCGGCCACGTCGGCGCTGAGCGCCTCGTGGTCGCTGACGAACGTCGTCACCCGGACCAGCGCCGCGGCGGTGGCCCGGGCGCGCTCCGAGCGCAGCTCACGCCGCAGCCACTCGGCGGTGGAGGTCCCGGCCAGCTCCTCGGGCCGGCTGCGCGCGACGCCCAGCAGCCAGCGCGCCAGCGCGAGCGAGCCGCCCGGTCGGCGCGTCGGCCTGCCGTCGCGCAGCAGCACCGAGCGGGGCGAGGTCGGGTTCCAGCGCGGCAGGTCGATTCCGATCGCGCGCAGCTCGCGCATCGCCGGTCCGCCCACGTAGAGGGCGTGCGGGCCCTGGTTGAGGTCGAAGCCCCCGCGCCGCTCCGAGGCGGCTCGGCCGCCGAGCCCCGAGGCGGCCTCGAGCAGCGTCGTCGCGACGCCGCCCCCGGCCAGCCGCGCCGCCGCGACGAGCCCCGCCGGCCCGCCGCCGACGACGATCGCAGTTCTGGGGGAGGTAGTGCTCATTGGGTGTGCCTTGGAAGGGATCATGCCCATTAGATGCCGCAGCGTGTCGATTTGTGACAGCGCGGGCGCCGGGCGCTTCCCGGCCGCTGTATAAACGGTGCTCGTTGCCCGAGCTCCCCGAGGTCGAGATCATGGCGCGCCGGCTGGACGCGGCCCTGCGCGGAACGCCCATCGAGTCCGCCTTCGCACCGGGGATGAACGTGATGAAGACCTTCGAGCCGCCGCTCGAGGAGTTGGGTGGCCGCGAGCTGACCGGTGTGCGGCGGATCGGCAAGATGCCCGTGATCGAGTTCGGCGACCTGGCGCTGCTGGTCCACCTGATGTCGGCCGGGCGGCTGCGCGTCTTCGACAAGCGGGCGTCCCTCAAAGACCGCGCCTCGCGCGTGCTGATCCAGCTCGAGGACGGCCGCGAGCTGCGGCTGCGCGAGTTCGGGACCAAGCAGCGGGCCTGGGCGAAGCTGCTGCCGGCCGCGGCTGTGGCGGAGGACGAGGCGGTGGCGACGCTCGGGCCCGAAGCCTGGCCGCCGCCCCCGCTCGACGACTTCGCCGCGGCGATCGACCAGCCGCGCCACCTGCACCCTTTGCTGCGCCACCAGCGCGACATCGCCGGCATCGGCCGCTCCTGGGTCGACGAGATCCTCTGGGAGGCGCGCCTGTCGCCGTTCAAGCAGGGGGCGGAGCTGA
>DASSBJ010000080.1:0-17037 GCA_035698885.1 Solirubrobacterales bacterium | reverse complement strand
CCGCCCGAGCAGCTGCACGGGTGGCCGGCGACGACGCCCTCCTCGATCCCGTAGGAGCCGTTCGAGGGGACGCCCATCGAGACCCAGTCGCCCTCGGGGGTGCCGAGCACCCAGTCGCGCACGTGGTCGATCGCCGCGTTGGCCGCGGAGGCGGCGCTCGAGGCGCCGCGGGCGTCGATGATCTCGGCGCCGCGCTTCGCCACGCGCGGAATGAACTCCTCGCCGATCCAGGCCTCGTCGTCGACCGTGTCCCAGGCGCTCGCCCCGTCGACCCTGGCGTTGACCAGGTCCGGGTACTGCGTGGTCGAGTGGTTGCCCCACACGGTCATGTTGGTGACGCTGGAGACGGGCTTGCCGAGCTTGTTCGCCAGCCGGGCGATCGCCCGGTTGTGGTCGAGCCGCATCATCGCGGTGAAGCGCTCGCGCGGCACCCCGTCGGCGTTCGAGAGCGCGATCAGGCAGTTGGTGTTGGCCGGATTGCCGACGACCAGCACCCGCACGTCGTCGGCGGCGCCGGCGGCGATCGCTTCGCCCTGCGGCTTGAAGATGCCGCCGTTGGCCTCGAGCAGGTCGGCGCGCTCCATCCCCGGCCCGCGCGGGCGGGCGCCGACCAGGAGGCCGACGTTGCAGCCGTCGAACGCGGGGCCGGCCTGGTCGAAGATGTCGATCTTGCGCAGCAGCGGGAAGGCGCAGTCGTCGAGCTCCATCGCCGTGCCCTCGGCCGCCTTGACCGCGTCTGGGATCTCCAGCAGGCTGAGCTCGACCGGCGTATCGGGGCCGAGCATCTGGCCGCTGGCGATGCGGAACAGCAGCGCATAGCCGATCTGGCCGGCGGCGCCGGTGACGGTGACTTTGACGGGGGTGCTCACGTGGTTGCCTCCTGCAGTCGGGATTTGATCGCGGCGAGAAACTCCTCGGTGGTGAGGTACTGCTGGTCGGGACCGACGAGTAGCGCCAGGTCTTTGGTCATCTTGCCGCTCTCGACCGTCTCGATGCAGACCTGCTCGAGGGTCGCGGCGAAGCGCGATACCTCGGGCGTCTCGTCGATGCGACCACGGGCGGCAAGCCCCCTGGTCCAGGCGAAGATCGAGGCGATCGGGTTGGTCGAGGTCGGCTCCCCGGCCTGGTGGCGGCGGAAGTGACGAGTGACGGTGCCGTGGGCGGCCTCGGCCTCGACGGTTCTGCCGTCGGGGCTCATCAGCACGCTGGTCATCAGCCCGAGCGAGCCGAACCCCTGGGCCACCGTGTCGGACTGCACGTCGCCGTCGTAGTTCTTGCAGGCCCAGACGTAGCCGCCTTCCCACTTCAGCGCCGCCGCGACCATGTCGTCGATCAGGCGGTGTTCGTAGGAGATCCCCTTGGCCTCGAACTCCGCTTTGAACTCGCTCTCGTACACCTCGGCGAAGAGGTCCTTGAAACGACCGTCGTAGCGCTTGAGGATCGTGTTCTTGGTCGAGAGATAGACGGGATAGCCGCGGTCGAGGCCGTAGCGCATCGAGGCGCGGGCGAAGTCGCGGATCGAGTCGTCGAGGTTGTACATCGCCATCGCGATGCCGGGCCCGGGGAAGTCGTACACGTCGAGCTCGATCGGCTCGCCGCCGTCCTTCGGCGTGTAGGCGAGGGTGAGCGTCCCCTCCCCGGGGACGACCATGTCGGTTGCCCGGTACTGGTCGCCGAAGGCATGGCGGCCGATCACGATCGGCTTCGTCCATCCGGGCACGAGGCGCGGGACGTTCGAGATCACGATCGGCTCGCGGAAGATGACGCCGCCGAGGATGTTGCGGATCGTCCCGTTGGGCGAGCGGTACATCCGCTTCAGGCCGAACTCGTCGACCCGCGCCTCGTCGGGGGTGATCGTCGCGCACTTCACCCCCACCCCATGCCGCTTGATCGCTTCGGCCGCTTCGACCGTGATCCGGTCCTCGCTGGCGTCGCGACTCTCGATCCCGAGGTCGAAGTACTCCAGCTCGACGTCGAGGTACGGCAGGATCAGCTGCTCTTTGATGAACGACCAGATGATCCGGGTCATCTCGTCGCCGTCGAGCTCGACCACCGGGTTCTGGACCTTGATCTTCTCGGGCATGGGCGCGGCGATGCTATCGATGCGACAATTGAGGCGATGGCCACCGCCGAGCGCAGGACTACCCAGACGCACGAGGTCTTCAACCAGGCGTCGCCGCTGGAGGACTACAACTCCTTCGACGCCGACCGCGTCCTGCAGGAGGCGCTGAAGCGCGAGGGCGGCGGCTGGGCGGAGGGCAAGGCGCGCGAGCTGGGGGCGATCTGCGGATCGGCGCAGACGATCCGCTGGGGCTTCGAGGCGAACGAGCGCAAGCCCGAGCTGCGCACCCATGACCGCTACGGCCACCGGATCGACGAGGTCGAGTTCGACAGCTCCTGGCACGAACTGATGCGGATCGGCGTCAGCCACGGCCTGCACGCGATGCCCTGGCGCGAGCCCGGGCCGGGCGCCCACGTCGCCCGCGCGGCGATGTTCAGCCTGCTGATGCAGGCGGAGAGCGGCGTCGGCTGCCCGATCTCGATGACCTACTCGGCGATCCCGGCGCTGCGCGGCCAGCCGGAGCTGGCCGAGGAGTGGGAATCGCGCTTCCTCTCGCTCGACTACGACGAGCGCTCGCTGCCGGCCGAGCGCAAGAACGGCGCCCTCTGCGGGATGGCGATGACCGAGAAGCAGGGCGGCTCCGACGTGCGCGCCAACACCACGGTCGCCAAGCCGCTGAACGGCGGCGGCCCCGGGGGCGAGTACGAGCTGGTCGGCCACAAGTGGTTCTGCTCGGCGCCGATGTGCGACGCCTTCCTCGTCCTCGCCCAGACCGATTCCGGCGTCTCCTGCTTCCTGATGCCGCGCTGGACCCCCGACGGCGAGCGCAACGGCTTCCAGATCCAGCGGCTCAAGGACAAGCTCGGCAACCGCTCCAACGCCTCCAGCGAGCTCGAGTTCCGCGGCGCCTGGGCACGCATGGTCGGCGAGGAGGGTCGCGGCGTGCCGACGATCATCGAGATGGTCAACCACACGCGGCTCGACTGCGCGATCGGCGCCGCCACCGGCTACAGAGCCGGAGTCGCGCAGGCGCTCAACCACGTCTCGCAGCGGGCCGCCTTCGGCAAGGAGCTGATCGACCAGCCGCTGATGCGCAACGTGATCGCCGACCTCTGCGTCGAATCGGAGGCGGCGACGGTCGCCGCGATGCGGCTCGCCCGCAGCTACGACGAGGTCGCCGCCGGCGATGACGAGGCACGCGAGTTCCGCCGCCTCGCCAACCCGGTGCTCAAGTACTGGCTCTGCAAGCGCCAGCCCTGGCACGCGGTCGAGTGCCTCGAGTGCCTCGGCGGCAACGGCTACGTCGAGGAGTCGGGGATGCCGCGGCTCTACCGCGAGGCGCCGCTCGCCTCGATCTGGGAGGGCTCGGGCAACGTCCAGTGCCTCGACGTGCTGCGGGCGATGGTCAAGAACCCGACTTCGGTCGAGGCCTTCTTCGCCGAGGTGATGGAGGGGGCCGGCGCCGAACCGAAGCTCGACGCCTACGTGGCCGAGCTGCGCGCCGAGGTCCCCGGCGACATCGAGACGATCGAGTCGCGGGCGCGGCGGATCGTCGAGCGCATGGCCCTCGCCCTGCAGGCCTCGCTGCTCGTCCGCTACGGCGACCAGGCCGTCGCCGACGCCTTCTGCGCCTCCCGCCTCTCCGGCGACTGGGGCAACGCCTTCGGCACCCTGCCCGCCGGCACCGACTTCAGCTCAATCATCGAGCGCCACGAACCGCGGGCTTGAGCCGTCGGGGGTTCCTCGGCAGGAACTCCCGCGAAGCGGCCTGACGAGGAACCCCCGACGGCTCAGGAGGCTGCGTCGCGTAGCGCCCGCCCCACCTGCTCAGCCGTAATCACGCCCATGAGCTTTCCTTCGGCGTCCACCGCGAAGACGGCGCCGAAGCGGCGCAGAGAGCGGTTGGCCAGAAGCGTGTCCAATGGTGCGTCGTCTCTCACCTGAAACGTCCCGTCGTCGCGCTCGAGGACGTCGGCGACGAGCGAGGTGGTGCGGGAGGTCTCAGGTATCTCATCGGCCTTGTCGCGAACCACCAAGCCGAGGAAGCGGTGGGCCGCGTCGACCACCGGGAACCAGGGCCAGCGGTAGCGGAGGAAGTACTCGTCCAGGGCCTGCTCGACCGTCAGCTCGTCGGGGATCGTCACCGGTTCGCGGTCCATGACGTCGGAGACCTGCAGCTTGCTGATCCCGCTGGTGATCGTGGTCTGGGCGGTGGCGGCCCTGGCGGAGCCGTTGACGACGAAGCCGATCAGCGCCAGCCAGACGCCACCGAAGACGTAGCCGTCGAAGGCGAGCAGGATGCCGGCGCCGACGAACAGGTAGCCGAAGACACGGCCGAGGTTGGCGGCGAAGCGGGTGGCGGAGGCGCGGTTGCCGGTGCGCCACCAGGCGATCGCCCGGACGATGCGGCCGCCGTCCATCGGGAAGGCCGGCAGCAGGTTGAAGACGAGGACGAGGAAGTTGATCATCGCCAGCCAGGCGATCATCGCCAGCACGCCCGAGGTCGAGGCGCTGCTCTCGACCAGCGCGGCCTGGCGGAAGTCGTGCCAGCCGGCGGCGCCGACGCCGATCGCGGCCAGACCGGCGACGAGCGCCAGGGTCACCAGGGGCCCGGCGACGGCGACCTGGAATTCGGTCCGCGGCGATTCCGATTCGCGGCTCATCCGCGCCATCCCGCCGAAGATCCAGAGCTGGATGCTGGAGATGCCGATGCCGTTGCGCAGGGCGACGAAGGCGTGCCCGAGCTCGTGCAGGACGATCGAGCCGAAGAAGCCGACGGCGCTCGCCAGCGCCAGCAGGAAGGGCGTCGTCGCGGAGCTGCTCTCCCCCAGCAGTTCGCCGTAGAAGCGCGAGAGCCAGAAGATGACGAGGAAGAGGACGAAGAACCAGGACCAGTCGACCGCGATGCGGATGCCGCGCACGTGGAACAGCGTTATCGGCTTGCCGCCGAGCATCCGCCAATGGTAAGCCTCCAACGCGCCTGGCTCTGAAAATCCGACCGCGAAGTCGGATTTCGCATCTATAGGATCGCCGCCGTGCCCACGCATGACGTACTGGTGATCGGCGCCGGCCTGGCAGGTCAGCGCGCCGCATTGGCCGCCGCCGAGCAGGGCGTATCGGTCGGGATCCTCTCCAAGGTCCACCCGGTGCGCTCGCACTCCAACGCCGCCCAGGGCGGGATCAACGCAGCGCTCAATCCCGAGGACTCCTGGGAGTCGCACGCCTACGACACGGTCAAGGGGTCCGACTACCTCGGCGACCAGGACGCGATCTCGATCATGTGCGAAGAGGCGCCGGAGGAGATCCTCCACCTCGAGCACCTCGGCGTCACCTTCCACCGCAACGAGGAGGGCAAGCTCGGCACCCGCGCCTTCGGCGGCGCCTCCGCGGCGCGCACCTACTACGTCGCCGACATCACCGGCCAGGCGATCATGCACGTGCTCTACGAGCAGCTGATGAAGCACTCGGGGACGGTCGCCCGCTACGAGGAGTGGTTCTGCACGGCGCTCGCCCTCGACGAGAACGGCGAGTGCTGCGGCGTCGTCACCCGCAACGTCGCCGACGGCGAGATGCAGCTCTTCTCCGCCAAGTCGGTGATCCTCGCCACCGGCGGCAACGGCCAGGTCTGGAAGCCGACCACCAACGCGCTGATCTGCACCGGCGACGGGATCGCGATGGCCTACCGGGCCGGCGCCAAGCTGATGGACATGGAGATGATCCAGTACCACCCGACGACGCTGGCGGGCAAGGGCTTCCTGATCACCGAGGGCGCCCGCGGCGAGGGCGCCCACCTGCTCAACGCGAAGGGCGAGCGCTTCATGGAGCGCTACGCGCCGAACAAGATGGAGCTCGCCTCGCGCGACGTCGTCTCGCGCGCCGAGCAGACCGAGATAAACGAGGGCCGCGGCTTCCCCGACGGCACCGTCGCGCTCGACATCACCGTGGTGCCGAAGAAGCGCGTGCACGAGGCGCTGCGCGAGATCGTCCTCGTCGGCAAGGACTTCGCCGGCGTCGACATCACCCGCGAACCGATCCACATCAAGCCCGGCAACCACTACACGATGGGCGGCGTCAAGACCGACGTCGACGGTCGCACCGAGGTTCCCGGCCTCTACGCCGCCGGCGAGACCGCCTGCGTCTCGGTGCACGGCGGCAACCGGCTCGGCGCCAACTCGCTGCTCGACACGCTGATCTTCGGCCGCCGCTCCGGCGTCGACGCCGCCGCGCGCGCCAAGCGCACGGAGGGCTCGCGCCCCAGCCAGCGCGTGCTCGAGAGCGAGCAGGCGACGATCGCCGCGATCGCCGCGCGCGAGAAGGGCTCCGGCCGGCGCGTCTCGGAGATCAAGCTGGAGCTGGGCGAGACGATGGACAAATACGTCGCCGTCTTCCGCGACGAGGCCGGCATCCAGCAGGCGCTCGAAACCGTGCGCCGGCTCAAGCAGGAGGCCGAGTCGGCCTACATCGACGACAAGGGCAGCATCTTCAACCAGGACATGCTGGCGGCGATCGAGCTCGGCTACATGCTCGACAACGCCGAGTGCTCCTGCGTCGCGGCGCTCGAGCGCCGCGAGAGCCGCGGCGCCCAGTACAGGACCGACTTCCCGGAGCGCAACGACGAGGAATGGCTCAAGCACATCGACCTCCAGCAGGCGGACGACGGGCCGGACATCTCATACTCAGAGGTGACGATCACCCAGTGGGAACCGGAAGAGCGAAAGTACTGAGAGGACGACGCTAGATGGCCGAGTACACGCTGAAAGTCCGCCGCTACCAGCCTGAGAGTGGCGAGGGGCCCTACTGGGAGGAGTTCAAGGTCGAGCTCGACCCCTCGCTCTCCGTGCTCGACGGCATCCTGCAGGCCAAGGACCGCGACGACGGCTCGCTCTCGGTGCGCTGCTCCTGCCGGGCGGCGATCTGCGGCTCCTGCGGGATGAAGGTCAACGGCTCCTCGACGCTCGGCTGCAAGACGCAGATCGGCGAGGCGCACGAACAGGCCAACCGCCGGAACACGGGCGCCGACACCCCGCCGCCGATGGGCGCCGACGAGCTCCCTCCGCCTGGCACCGCCGACAGCTCGGCCGACAACCCGATCGTCGTCGAGCCGATGGGCAACATGCCCGTGATCAAGGACCTGATCACCGACATGGAGTCGACCCACTGGGCGAAGATCCGCCGCGTCACCCCCTGGCTGCTGCCGCACGGCACGCCGCCGGAGCGCGAGTACGTGGTCGAGCCGGAGTCGATGATCGACATCACCCAGTCGATGGCCTGCATCCAGTGCGGCGCCTGCGTCTCCTCCTGCCTCTCGATGGAGGCCGACCCCGAGTTCATCGGGCCGGCGGCGCTGGCCAAGGCCTACCGCTTCGCCGGCGACCCGCGCGACGCCGAGACCAAGGAGCGGCTGCACGACCTGGCCCACGACCCGCACGGGATCTACGACTGCACGCACTGCTTCAGCTGCGTCGACGCGTGCCCGAAGGGCGTCGCGCCGATGGACCAGATCATGCGCCTGCGCCGCATGGCCGTCGAGGAGGGGATCGACGACGATCCCAACAACGGCTACAACCACTCGGCCGCCTTCGTCCGCATGATCGAGAAGAAGGGGACCAACGACGAGGCCCTGCTGGTCCAGGAGTCGCACGCGCTCGGGCTCAAGGGCAAGCTGAAACCGAGCAAACACGCGATCAAGGGCCTGATCGAGTCGCTGCCGACGGTCCTGCGCGCGATCAGGACCGGCAAGGCGCGCTCGCCCGCCAAGGTGATCCCGGGCATCCACCCGAAGCTGCCCGGCGGCGCCCAGGACGAGGTCAAGGCGATCTACGCCCACGCCGAGCGGCACCGCGAGGAATTCAACATCTACATCCGGGGCGAGGAGGACGTCGAGCCCGAGCCCGACGAGACCGAAGCGGAGGAGAAGGTATGAAGCTCGCCTACTGGCCCGGCTGCGTATCGCGCGGCTTCACCACCGAGCTGCACGGCTCGATGGCGTTCACCGCCGACAAGCTGGGGATCGAGCTGGTCGAACTCGACCGCGCGAACTGCTGCGGCGCCGGGATCATCGCCGAGCACAACCAGGAGCTGGCCGACACGCTCAACGCGCGGACCTTCGCGCTCGCCCAGCAGACCGGGCTGGCGATGATGAACATCTGCTCGACCTGCCAGGGCGCGCAGTCGGAGTGCCAGCAGCGGCTCGACGCCGACTCCGCCTACCGGGCCCACATCAACGAGGTGCTCTCCGGCCAGGGCCTCGAGTACGTCAAGGGCAAGGACGGCTTCACCAACAAGAACTTCCTCTGGCTGCTGGTCGAGGACTACGGGCTCGACAAGCTGGCCGAGCAGGTCGTCCGGCCGCTCTCCGGCCTGCGCGTCGGGCCCTTCTACGGCTGCTACGTCGTCCGCCCGAAGGAGCGGCTCGGCTACGAGGAGCACCCGGAACGCGACCTCTACCTGGAGAAGGTGATCGAGGCGCTGGGCGGCCAGGTCGTCGAGTACGACGGCGCCCGCAAGTGCTGCGGCTTCCCGGTGATCATGATGAACCGCGAGACCTCGCTGCGCCAGGCGGGCACCCACGTCGGCGACGCGCTCGACGCCGGCGCCGACTGCCTGGTCACGCCCTGCCCGCTCTGCCACCTGAACCTCGACATGCAGCAGCCGGAGGCGGCGAAGGTCGTCAACCGCGACCTCGACCTCGCCGTCCTGCACCTGCCGCAGCTCGTCGGCCTGGCGCTCGGCGGCGAGCCGAAGCAGCTCGGGATGAGCAAGCACATCGCCTCGACCAAGTGGGTCGAGGAGCGGCTGACCGCCGGCGCCCCGGCCTAGGCCCGATCTCGTCCATAGACTGCGGCGCGAATGGCCGTCGCCGTAGCGACTTTTCTCATCGTGCTGGCGATCATCGCCAGCGAGAAGATGCACCGCACGAACGTGGCGCTGCTCGGCGCGGCGATCGTCGTGCTGTTCGTCGGCGACTTCTCGCAGGAGCAGGCGATCGAGTCGGTCGACTTCAACACGATCGGGCTGCTGACCGGGATGATGATCCTCGTCTACCTGACCCAACAGACCGGCGTCTACGACTTCGTCGCGATCCGCGCCGGCCAGCTCTCCGGCGGCCGCTCCTTCGCGGTGACGATGAGCCTCGCGGGGACCACCGCGGTGCTCTCGGCCTTCCTCGACAACCTGACGACGATCCTGCTGATCGCGCCGATCACCTTCCTGCTCGCCGACGCGCTCGACATCGAGGCGGTGCCGCTGCTGATCATCGAGGTGATCGCGTCGAACATCGGCGGCACGGCGACGCTGATCGGCGACCCGCCGAACATCATCATCGCCGGCGCCACCGGGCTCAGCTTCAACGCCTTCCTCGTCAACCTGGCGCCGGTCGTGATCGTCACCTTCGCCGTCGTCATCCCGCTGCTCTACCTCGCCTTCCGCCCGCGCCTGCGGGTCGAGGAGCGCAACCGTCGCGCGGTCATGGAGCTGAACGCGCTCGCCTCGATTCGCGACGCGAGCGAGCTGCGCCGCACCGGACCCGTGCTGCTGCTCACCGTGCTCGCCTTTTTCGCCCACCAGGCGCTGCACGTCGAGCCGGCGACGGTGGCGCTGAGCGGCGCCGCGGTCGGCCTGCTGGTGACGCGGATCGATCTCGAGCAGGCGCTCTCCGGAATCGAGTGGACGACGCTGTTCTTCTTCGTCGCGCTGTTCGTCATGGTCGGCGCGCTCGAGGCGACCGGGGCGATCGAGCACATCGCGACGGCGGTCAAGGACGCGACCGGCGGCGGCCGCACCGCGGAGCTGATCGGGATCACCTGGGTCGCCGCGCTCGGCTCCGCGGTGGTCGACAACATCCCCTTCACCACGGCGATGATCCCGGTGGTCAAGGACCTCCAGCATTCGGCCGGAACGGGCGGCGACGACGCCTACTGGTGGTCGCTGGCGCTGGGCGCCTGCTTCGGCGGCAACGCGACGATGATCGCCGCCGCGGCCAACGTCGCCGCCGCCGGGATGGCCGAACGGGCGGGGACTCCGATCGGCTTCCTCGCCTTCCTCAAGGTCGGCCTGCCGGCGACGATCCTCTCGATCGCGATCGCCACCGCGTACATTTCAATCCGCTATATCGCCCTATGACGGGCAGCTGAGGAGGAGCGCGCGATGTCCGATTCGATCGTCAAGCAGACTCTGCGGGAGGTGGAGCCGCTCGCCGCCGACGAACCGATCGGGCCGGCGGCGCGCCGCGTGATCGCCGAGGGCCTGCCGGCGCTGCCCGCGGTCGAGCGCGACGGCAGCTTCCTCGGCATCTTCGGCGAGCGCGAGTTCATGCAGGCGCTGTTCCCCGGCTACGTCAGCGAGCTCGCCTCGGCGGCGATGGTCTCGCGCTCGGTCGACGAGACGATCGAGCGCCGCGCCGACTGCGCCGAGCAGCCGGTCCGCCGCTGGCTGACCACCGACCACGTGCTGGTCGAGGACGACTTCTCCGACACCCAGCTGGCGGAGCTGTTCCTCCACCACCGGGTGCTGATCGTGCCGATCGCGACCGCCGGCCGCGTGCACGCCGTGGTCACCCGCCACGACTTCTTCCGCGAGCTGGTGAAGCGCTTCGGCGTCCTCGCCGAGGACCTCGGCGACTGACCGCCCCACGTCAGCAGAGACCGCGGTCGATCAATAACTCCGCTATCTGGACGGTGTTGGTCGCGGCGCCCTTGCGCAGGTTGTCGGAGACGATCCAGAGGTCGAGCGCCCGCTCGTTGCCGGGGTCGCGGCGGATGCGGCCGACGAAGACGTCGTCGCGGCCCGCGGCCTCGATCGCCATCGGGTAGCGCCCGGCGCCGGGGTCGTCGAGCACCGTCACGCCCGGCGCCGCGGCGAGCAGCTCGCGGGCGCGCTCGGGCTCCAGCGGCTCGCGGGTCTCGACGTTGACCGCCTCGGAGTGGCCGGTGACGACTGGAACCCGCACGCAGGTCGCGCTGACGCGGATCGCCGCGTCGCCGAGGATCTTGCGGGTCTCGTCGATCAGCTTGCGCTCCTCGTCGGTGTGGTCGTCGCCCGGCGGGAAGCTGCCCGCCTGGGGCAGCGCGTTGAAGGCGATCCGGTGCGGGTAGACCGAGGCCGACGCCTCGCCGCCGTCGAGCACCGCCCGCGACTGCTCGCGCAGCTCGTCGATCGCCGCCTTGCCGGTGCCGGAGACCGCCTGGTAGGTCGAGATCACCAGGCGCTCGATTCCGGCCGCGTCGTGCAGCGGCTTCAGCGCGACGACCATCTGCATGGTCGAGCAGTTGGGGTTGGCGACGATCCCGCTGTGGCCGGCGAGGTCGTCGGGGTTGACCTCGGCGACGACCAGCGGCACGTCGTCGTGCATGCGCCAGTAGCTGGTGTTGTCGACGACGACCGCGCCCGCCTCGACCAGGCGCGGCGTCCACTTGGCGCTGACCGCGCCGCCCGCCGAGGAGAGGACGATGTCGAGGCCCTGGATCGAGTCCTCGCTCAGCGCCTGGACCTCGAGCTCCTCGTCCCCCCACTCGATCGCCTTGCCGGCCGAGCGCTCGGAGGCGAAGGGGACGACCCGGGAGAGCGGGAACTCGCGACTCGCCAGCAGGTCGAGGATCGTCGTCCCGACCAGCCCGGTCGCGCCCAGCACTCCGACCCTGTATCCGTCGCCCGCCATCCGCCGAGTATGACGCGGCTCAGTTGCTGACCGTGGGCCGCTGGTCGCGCATCGGGTCTTCGGCCCGCACGGCGTCGGCGCCGAGCTCGAAGGCGGTGTGCAGCGCGCGCACGGCGTCGGGGACGCGGTCGGCGGAGATGACGCATGAGATCTTGATCGGCGAGGTCGAGATCATCTCGATGTTGATCCCCTCCTCGCCGAGCACGGCGAAGACCTTGGCGGCGACGCCGGGGTGGGAGCGCATGCCGGCGCCGACGATCGAGACCTTGCCGATCCGCTCTTCGGTGCGCACGCCCTGGCTGACGTCGAGGGATGAGACCGTGTCCGCCGCGCCGGCGAGGTCGGAGCGGTCGACGGTGAAGGAGAGGTCGGCCAGCGCGCCGTCGCCGACCGGCTCGTTCTGGATGATCACGTCGACGTTGATCCCCGCGTCGGCGAGCGCGGTGAAGATCCGCCCGGCGACGCCCGGCTCGTCGCGCAGGCCGGTCAGCGTGACGCGCGCCTCGCCGTCGGAATGGGTCACTGCGGTTACGAACGGTTGCTCCACGGTCTCCTTCTCGCTCTCGGCTTCGCTGACCACGAGGGTACCTGGCCCCTCCTCGAAGCTGCTGCGGCAGTGGATCCGCACGCCGTTGTTGCGCGCGTACTCGACCGAGCGCAGCTGCAGGACCTTCGCCCCGGAGGCCGCCATCTCGAGCATCTCCTCGTAGGAGGCGATCGGCAGCTTGCGCGCGTCGGGGACGATCCGCGGGTCGGCGCTGAAGACGCCCGAGACGTCGGTGTAGATCTCGCAGACGCCGGCGTCGAGCGCCGCCGCGAGGGCGACGGCGGTGGTGTCGGAGCCGCCCCGGCCGAGCGTGGTGACGTCGTGGCTGTCGGTGGAGACGCCCTGGAAGCCGGCGACGAGCACGATCCGGTCCTTCTCCAGCATCTCGCGGATGCGGTCGGCGCGCACATCCATGATCTTCGCCCGCGTGTGCGAGGAATCGGTGACGATCCCGGCCTGCGAGCCGGTCAGCGAGATCGCTTCATGCCCCATGTCGTGGATCGCCATCGCGGCAAGCGCGCAGGAGATCCGCTCGCCGGTCGAGAGCAGCATGTCCATCTCGCGCGCCACCGGCCGCTCGGAGATCTCCAGCGCCTGCGCGACCAGCTCGTCGGTCGTCTTGCCGCGCGCCGAGAGCACCGCGACGACCCGGTTGCCGGCCTCGCGCGCGGCGACGATCCGCCGCGCGGCGCGCTTGATCTCCTCCGCGCCGGCGACCGAGGTGCCGCCGAACTTCATCACGACTATGTCGGAATTCGCGCCGCTCATGGCTGACGGTTGAGGATAGTCGCGACACGACGAAAGGGGGCAGGGCCCGCCGCCGCACAGACGCAGGGCGCCTGCATCTGGGGACAAGAGGCGCATGCGTGCGCAAGGTCACACTCCGCCTGCCGGGTGCAGCGATAGACCTAACGTGTGAACAAGGCAAGCGGGTGCGCCAGCTGATGTTCGACTCACTCGCCCGCCTCGCCGACCGCCGCCCGCGCCGCGTCGGCCCGATCGCGATCGCCTTCTTCCTCCTCGCCGGCGCGCTCGGCGGCTCGGTCGCCTCGCGCCTCGACCCCTACGGCGCCGAAGACCCGGCGACCGAGACCGTCAAGGCCAAGGAGCAGCTGGAGAACGCCGGCCTGCGCGAGCCCGGGGTGCTGGTCGTCGTTCGCGACGCGCCGATCGCCTCACCGGCGACGCGGCGCCGCCTCGCCGGGCTCGAACGGGAGCTGCGCCGGCGCGGCGACGTGCAGTCGGTCAGCGGCTACTACGGCACCCGCTCGCGCGACTTCGTCTCCCACGACGGCCGCTCGACCTATCTCGCCGTGGCGCTGAAGTCGACCGACGACAAGCAGTCCCAGGAAGCCGCGGCGGATATCACGGAAGAGCTCGAGGGCCGCCCCGGGATCGTCGTCGGCGGCGGCGACGTGGCCCAGGAGCAGGTCAACAAGCAGGTCGAGGAAGACCTGCGCCGGGCCGAGATGCTGGCCTTCCCGCTGCTCTTCCTGCTCTCCTTCGTCTTCTTCCGCAGCCTCGTCGCCTCGCTGCTGCCGGTGATGGTCGGGGTGCTGGCGATCGTCGGCACCTTCCTCGTCCTGCGGATCGCCAGCGAATTCGGCTCGATCTCGATCTTCGCCCTCAACCTGACCACCGGGCTGGGCCTCGGCCTGGCGATCGACTACAGCCTCTTCATCGTCTCCCGCTACCGCGAGGAGATCGCCAAGGACGGGCCTGGCCTGGCGGCGATGCGCCGCGTCCTCGCGACCGCCGGCCGCACCGTCTTCTTCTCCTCGCTCACGGTCTCCGCGGCGCTCGCCTCGCTGCTCGTCTTCCCACAGCGCTTCCTCTACTCGATGGGGCTCGGCGGCGCGCTCGTCGCGCTGCTCGCGGCGGCGATCTCGCTGACCGTGCTGCCCGCCGTGCTGACCCTGCTCGGCACGCGGGTCAACGCGCTCTCGCCGCGCTTCCTGCGGCGCCGCGCCGAGGCCGAGACCCGGCCCGACGAGCAGGGGCTCTGGTACCGCCTCTCGCGCTTCGTGATGCGCCGGCCGGTGCCGATCGCGACCTCCTGCGCCCTCTTTCTGATCGTGCTCGGCCTCCCCTTCTTCAGCATCGAGTTCGACACCGTCGACGCCAGGGTCCTGCCCGGGGACGCGAGCGCCCGCCAGGCCTATGACGTGGTCACGGACGAATTCCCTCCCTACCGCGAAGCGCCCGTCTGGGTCTCCGTAAAGGGCGGCAGCCGCGCCCAGGTCGGGCGAGTGGCGGCGGAGGTCCGGCACACTCCCGGCATCGCCGCCGTCCAGCCGCCGCGGCGGCTGCGTGGCGGCGTCACGGCGATCCAGGCGATCTCCGCCCATCCGTTCACCTCGGAGGCCAGCCAGACCACCGTCGAGCGCGTGCGTGAAATCGCCGCGCCGCATGGAACGACCGTGCTGGTCGGCGGCGCCACCGCCGACTTCGTCGACTTCCAGGCGAGCCTCGCCCGTCACCTGCCGATCGCCTTCGCGATCATCGTCGTCGCGACGCTGATCATCCTCTTCCTGATGACCGGCTCGGCGATCCTGCCGATCAAGTCGCTGATCATGAACGTGCTCAACCTCAGCGCCGTCTTCGGCCTGCTGGTGCTGATCTTCCAGGACGGGCGGCTGGAAGGCCTGCTCGACTACACCAGCACCGGCGGGATCGAGCAGACGATGCCGATCCTGCTGTTCGCCGTCGCCTTCGGCCTCTCCACCGACTACGCGGTCTTCCTGCTCTCGCGGATCAAGGAGGCGCGCGACGGCGGCGCCTCGGACTCCGAGAGCGTCGCGATCGGGCTCGAGCGGACGGGGCGGATCGTCACCGCCGCGGCACTGCTCTTCGCCGTCGCGATCGGCGCCTTCGCCACCTCGCAGATCATCTTCATCAAACAGAACGGGGTCGGCACCGCGCTCGCGGTGCTGATCGACGCGAGCATCATCCGCGCCCTGCTGGTGCCCTCGCTGATGCAGCTGCTGGGCAAGTGGAACTGGTGGGCGCCGGCGCCGCTGCGACGCCTGCACGCCCGTTACGGGATCAGCGAGAGCGAACCAAGGCCGAGCCCCACGGCCTGAGGCGCCTGACCAAGCAGATCAAGGACGCAGGGAGCGTGGCGTGCTCTGCACGCGAGCGACCGAGGACGCCGAAATGCGCCGGTCAGGCGCCTCAGGCGAAGGCTTGGCTGGCGCGGCGGCGCAGATCCGCGTTGAGCATCCCGGTCACCTGACTCGGATGCTCGCCGGCGCTGGGGATCGCGTCGCCGATCAGGCCGCTGGCGCGGAAGCCGTAGAGCGGCGCGTCGAAGCCGGCCTCGCGGATCTTGCGCACCAGCTGCACCGCGGAGGGGGTGTCGGCCCCGGGGCCGCAGAGCACGATCGCGGTCGGGTCGAGCGCGCCGAGCGCCCGCTCCATCCGCTCCTCGCCGAGCTCGTCGGAGAGCATCAACACGCGGAAGCCGGCGCGGCGCAGCGCGAGGTCGAGCGCCTGCGCGTGAACCGCCTCGAGGTCGGAGCCGCGGCTCGAGTCGAGCAGCAGAATGCCTGCCGGCCGCGACGCGGTCGAGGCGAGGCGGCGGGCGCCGTGCAGCCAGCCGGTGGCCCAGCGGGCGGCGAACTCGAGCTCGGCCCGGCGCTCCGGGTCGGCCGCCAGCTCGTCGACGGCGGGCAGCAGCAGCTCCTCCACCGTGCGCTCGAGCGGCCGCACGGCGAGGCTCTGCTCGACCGCCCGGTCGGCTGCGTCCTCGTCGAAGTCCTGGAAGGCGATCAACAGGCTGCCACCGCTGGCCGGCGCCTCCTGGCGCTGGCGCGCCAGCTCGATCGCCGAGGAGATGTTGCCCGTCTCGGCGAGCGCGTCGCGCAACGTCTGCAGCTCGACCAGCTCGTAGTTGCGGTGGTTGCCGGGCGTGCGCCTCGGCACCGGGAAGCCGTAGCGACGCTCCCAGCTGCGCAGCGTGTTGGGGCTGACGCCCAGCACCTCGGCGGCGGCGTTGGTTCGAATTCCCGGCATGCGCGGCATTCTGGCAGCGGATTCCCGGGTTTACACCAGTTATGGACAGATTTCGGGAATCTGTCAGCGATCTTGCAAGGCGCCGACGCCGACCGGCTGGCCGACCGCGCGGGCGCGCCACATCGCCTCGTCGGCTTTGTGCAGCAGCCCGTCGGCGTCGGCGCCGTGCTCCGGGCAGGCGACGACGCCGGCCGAGATGCCGATCCGCAGGCCGCCGGCGCGCTCCAGCTCGTCCAGCGCGGCGAGCAGGCGCTCGGCCATCTGCACCCCGCCGACGGTGCTCTGGCCGGGCGCCAGCACGCAGAGCGCGTCCTCCTCCAGCCGGAAGGTCTCGTCGACCAGGCGCACGCTTTCGCCGAGCGCCGCGCCGACCACGGCGAGCGCCGTCTGGCGGCCGCCGCCTCCGTCGTCCTCGCGGGTTCCCGGACCCTCGACGTCGAAGACGACGAGGGCGAATGGCTGCTCGTAGCGGCGCTGGCACTCGAGCAGCTGCTCGAGCCTGCGGCGCATCTGCCCGGGCCGATAGAGGCTCGGATGCTCCTCCTCCGCCGGCGCCGCCTCGGCTCCTCCCTCCCACAGCGTGCCGACGGCGGTCGCGGTGACCGAGCCGAACTGCTCGGCGAGCTTCTGCGCCGCGGTGGCGAAGAGCGCCGCGTCCGCACCCTCCATCTCCGCATGCAGCTTGCCGAGCAGCGAGGCCTGCAGCGAGGACACTTCGCGGGCCAGCTTGCCCGCCCCTGCGCCACCGTTCGAAGCGCT
>DASSBJ010000079.1:0-8088 GCA_035698885.1 Solirubrobacterales bacterium | reverse complement strand
CTTCCGCTTCCGCGTCAAGCGCGTGCGGCAGGCGGTGCTCAAGCGCCGCCACTCGCGCCACCGCCACCGCGGCTGAGAGGTGGGGAGAAGCGAGGCGGGGACGCGCGCCGTCCTCCGGCTCTTTCTGTGACCTCACTCGCGCGAATCGGCGACCTTTGGCGGGCCGCTGCCGCGGCGCATCACCCAGTGGCCGACGAAGAGCAGAGCCAGCAGGGCGGCGGCGCTGCCGAGGACGAGCGGGTCGGTGAGGCTGAGGCCCTCGAGGCGGGTGCCGAAGTAGACGGCGAGGGCGGTGATCGGCAGGTAGCCGACGACGGTCGTCCAGGCGAAGCGCCAGAGCGGCACACGGGCGGCGCCGGCGGCGTAGGAGACGAGGCTGAAGGGGACGATCGGCAGCAGGCGCACGGCGAGCAGCAGGGTCGCGCCGCCGCGCTCGATCGCCGCCTCGGTGCGCTCGAAGCGCTCCGTCCCGAACCAGCGGTCGAGCAGCGGCCGGGCGACCGAGCGGCCGACGGCGAAGCAGAGCAGGCCGGAGAGCAGCCAGCCGAGCATCGTCAGCGCCAGCGCCGGGAAGAAGCCGTAGACGAAGCCCGCGGCGGCGTCGACTATCTCGGCCGGGTAGAAGACGACCGAGTGGATCAGCGCCAGGGCGACGATCAGCAGCGGCCCCGCCACCCCCAGCCCCTTGACGTGGCCGCGCACGCCCGCCGTGTCGCCGTGCACGGCGGCGTCGAAGGCGGCGCGCAGGTCGGGGATCGCCAGCACCAGCAGCGCCAGCAGGGCGAGGCCGCCGAGCGTGGCGCCGACGGCGGCGAGCGAGGGCTTCGGCGGCGCGCTCATCGCGGCATTTCCGGCCTACGGCCCGGACGAAGCTGCAGTCAGCCGTTCGGCGAGCGCCGAGTGGCGGGCGCCGCTGTCGTCGTGGGAGATCGCCCGCTCGAGCGCGGCGCGGTCGCCGATCAGCACGCAGTCGCGGCGGGCGCGGGTGATCGCCGTGTAGAGCAGCGGGCGGGAGAGCATGCGGGCGTGCGAGCGGTGGCAGACGCCGACGACGACCGGCACCTCGCAGCCCTGCGCCTTGTGGACCGAGATCGCGTAGGCGAGCCGCAGGGTCGCGGTCTCGCCGTAGGGGATGACCAGCGAGCCGCCCTCGTCGGTGTCGACCCGGATCGTCTCCGCCTCGGGGTCGTCCTCGCGCAGGAAGACGATCGAGCCGTTCATCAGCCCGAGCTCGTGCGAGTTGCGGGTCTGGATCAGCCGGTCGCCGATGCGGAAGCGCTCGCTCACCGCCGGCGCGCCGTCCGGGTTGAGCCGCGCCTGCAGGCGCTCGTTGAGCGCGTCGATCCCGACCGCCCCCTTGTACATCGGCGCCAGCACCTGCACGTCGCGGACCGGGTCGACGCCGAAGCTGGTCGGCGCCCGCTCGGCGACGACCTCGACCACCGTCTCCAGCGCCCGCTCGGGGCTCGGCCGCTCGACGAAGAAGAAGTCGCGTTCCTGGCCCTCGCCGGGCTCGAGGTGCGGCGCCCGCCCCCGGTTGATCTCGTGCGCCGCGGTGGTGATCATCGAGCGCGCCGCCTGGCGGAAGATCTGGGTCAACCGCACGACCGGCGCGACGCCGGAGGCGATCAGGTCCTCGAACGGCTTGCCGGCGCCGATCGGCGGCAGTTGGTCGGCGTCGCCGACGAAGACCACGTGGGTCGTCTCGGCGAGCCCGGCGAGCAGCACCTCGATCAGCCGCAGGTTGAGCATCGAGGCCTCGTCGACGATCGCCAGTCCGGCGGGCAGCGGGTGCCCCGGCCGGAAGCCCGGCTCGCGCCCCGGCATCCACTCGAGCAGCCGGTGGATCGTCCGCGCCTCGTGCCCGGTCGCCTCCTCGAGCCGCCGCGCCGCCCGCCCGGTCGGCGCGCAGAGGGCGACCGCGACGTCGGCCCGCTTGGCCTCGGCGACGATCGCCCGCGTGCAGGCGGTCTTGCCGACCCCGGGGCCGCCGGTCAGCACCGAGATCCGCGCGCCGAAGGCGCCGCGTACCGCCGCCCACTGCTCGTCGGTGAGGCGGCGCTCCTCCTCGACGTCCTCGGGCGGCCGCTCGCCGGGGTCGTGGTCGAGCTGCGGCGGCGCCGCCGCGCGCTCGGCCAGCGTCGCGGCGACCGCGACCTCGCTCGCGTGGGTCGGCTCGCGGTAGGCGCGGCCCTCGTCGATCGTCAGGCCGCGCGCCCGCGCCGGCGCGTCGGGGTCGGGACGCAGCCCGATCAGCTTCGCCGTGCGCCGGTTCAGCTCCTCGACCGGCAGGAAGGCGTTGCCCTGCTGCTCGGCCTCGCCGAGCGCGAAGACCGCCGCCGCCTGGGCGCGGCGCTCGGACTCGGGCGGCACGTCGGCGGCGAGCGCGATCCTGTCGGCCCGCGCGAAGCCGACCCCGGCGACCTCGGTCAGCCGGTAGGGGTCCTCGTGCAGGACCGCCATCGAGCGCTCGCCGAAGCGGGCGTGGATCGGCGCCGCCAGGTGGGCCAGCCCGTGCGGCGCCAACTGCACGTGCAGGTCGCGGATCGCGCGCGAGGCGTGCCATGACTCGGCCGCGGCGGCGGCCTGCGCGGCGCTGACCCCGCTGAGGCCGCCGAGGACGCCCTCCGGGTCGGCGCCGACCGCCGCCAGCACCCCCTCGCCGTGCTCGTCGACGAGCCGTTCCGCCCGCGCCGGGCCGATGTGGCGCAGCGAGGTCAGGTAGGCGATCCGCCCCGCCCGGTCGGCGGGATCGAGCGGCAGCGCCCCGCGCGCCTTCAGCTGGCGGCCGTAGCGCGAATGGGTCTGCCAGTCGCCGCTCACTTCGGCGCGGTCGCCCTCCTTCAGGTGCGCGACGGGGCCGACGAGCGCGAAGCCCTCCCCCGCTTCGTCCTGAACCTCGAGCACCGCGTAGCCGTCCTCCTCGGCGCTGAAGATCACGCCCAGCACCTCGACCGTGCCGGCGAAGGCGGCCGCGTCGGCGTCGAAGAGGGTGGCGGCGTCGTTCACGCCTCAAAGCTAGAGGGTCGCGCAGCGGCGGGCGGCTTGCTTTGAAAACCAAAGTACGAAAGGATGCCTCGCGATGCGGCCCAACCGGGGCCGCCGAATCGGGAGGAGCCTTCGATGAGCGACTACGCGGTGAAGAAGATCGACGAGATGGAGGCCGTCTACGGCGGCGCCTTCAAGCGGGCGCGCGCCGAGCTCGGAGTCGAGTCCTTCGGCATGCAGATCATCGACATGCCGCCGAACTTCGAGGGCTACCCCGAGCACGACCACGCCGAGGACGGCCAGGAGGAGGTCTACGTGACGCTCGGCGGCGGCGGCGAGATCGAGATCGAGGGCGAGCGCTTCCCGCTCGACCGCGACCACGTCGCCCGCGTCGCCTCCCGCACCAAGCGCAAGGTCTGGCCCGGCGACGGCGGCATCCGCCTGCTGATCCTCGGCGGCAGCCCCGACGGTGCGTACGAGCCGCCGGAAATCAGCGAGCTGGGCGCGCCCGACCCGATGGCGAGCCAGTAGGGCTCGCCGGCTCGAAGCCCGGGCAGCGCAGGACCGGGACGCGCGGGTAGCGCGGGTACGCCGGATCCTCGCGCGAGCGGCGGCAGAGGCTGAACACCGAGCCGCGCGTGTTGGGGACGAGCCGCTGGTGGACGCAGCGGTCGCAGAGCCCGTTGCGCTCAGCCACGCACGACCACGACGACGATGAAGGCCAGGTAGAGGCCGAACCAGCCGAGCACCGCGGGCAGCTCGAAGCGGCCGCGCCGGTGCAGCGCCTCGTAAGCGAGCAGGCCGCCGGCCAGGCCGAGCACGACGGAGAACGCCGCGTTGAGGCTCAGCGCCCAGTCGGTGAAGAGCAGGCCGATGCCGAACGGAATCGTCGACTGGAAGACCATCGCCCCGCTGATGTTCCCCAGCGCCAGCGAGTCCTTGCCCTCGCGCACCCAGAAGAAGCTGTTGACCTTCTCCGGCAGCTCGGTCGCCAGCGGGGCGAGGATCAGCGCCAGGACGACCGCGTCGACGCCGAGGTCGCCGGCGATGTTGAGCAGCTCGTCGACGAACAGGTGGGCGCCGCCGACCATCGCCCCCAGCCCGACCAGCAGCTGCAGCGCGGAGAGCAGGAGGCTGGGATTCATGCGGCGCTCGCTGCGGCGCTCGAAGACGAGCGGGTCGAGCGTCCCGTGCTCCTGCACGTCCCCCCCGCGCGCCAGCGTGCGGCCGATGTAGAGCGGATAGGCGAGCAGGGCGAGCACGCCGATCGGAATGCGCAGCGCCGCCGGCGGCCCCCAGGCGAGCGCCAGCGAGAGGGCGAAGAAGGCGAGGAAGAACAGCAGGTCGCGCTCCAGCGTCTCGCGGTGGGCGCTCAGCGCCAGGCCCTGCTCGCGCCGCTCGCGGTAGAGGTAGGCGAAGAGCCCGACCAGGCCCATCGCCAGGGTGCCGAGCAGGAAGGGGGCGCCGACGATCGCTCCGATCGCGACCTGGTCGGCGCCCTGCTTGGCGCCGATCAGCGCGACGATCGCGATCAGCGTCTCCGGCATCGCCGTGCCGACCGCGGCGAGCACGCTGCCGACCGCGCCTTCGCCGAGCTCGAGCCGGTGCCCCAGCCACTCGACGGCGTTGGTGAAGAGCAGCGCTCCGGCCAGGATGACGGCGAAGCTGACGGCCAGCAGGAAAAGGCTCAAGGGCCGTTACTTGCTCGCGCCGCCGGCCAGACCTTCGAACAGCTCGCCGAGGCTTTCGCCGCTTTCTTCGCCCTGCAGGAGGCCGAGCAGTTCGATCGGGTTGACGCCGAGCTTGAGGAAGAGCTTGCTCAGCGGCCTGGCGTTCTGCGGGGCGGCGATCGTCTGTTCCTCGTTGACGCCGGTGAGCCGCAGATCGAGCCCAACGGTGACCTTCTTCGGGCCGTTGCCGCCGTGCTGGGGCTCGACCGTCAGCGCGGCCGAGATGCGGCGCACGATGTCGTCGTCGCCGACGTAGACGGAGACGTGGGACCGCTTCACGGCGCTCGAGACCTCGCCCTCGGCCTGTTCGATTTCCGCCTGCGAAGGCAGCGGCCCGGCGGCGGCGAGCTGGCTGCGGCAGGGCCGGCTTTCGAGCACTTCGAGCAGCGAGTCGATCGCGCCCGAGGCGTCGAGCTCGCCGCTGACCTTGGTCGTGCTCGTGCCGCCGACGTCGGCCTTGCCTTCGTTGCGGCCGTCTTCGAGGAAGTCGGCGACCTTCAGCCCGCCGAGTTCTTCCTGACACCCGGCGACGCCCGCCGCGCCCGTTTCGGCGCCGCTTTCGCGCTGTGCCTGTTTGAGCGTCTGTTCGACGAAGCTGAAGGTCGTCGGGTCGACTTCGTACTCGACCCCTTCGTAGCGGACGTAGGCGGTGTTGGGCAGCAGCGTCAGGCCACCGTCGAAATCGACCTTCCTGCCGTCGAAGTTCCCCTGCGCCCTGGCGGTCATCGCGAGCTGCGGCAGGCTGGCCTTGCCTTCGCCCTGGAACGGCCCGGAGAGGGCGACGGCGACCTTGCCGCCTTCGGAGCCGGGGGCGCTGAGGTTGAGCGTCAGGTCGACGTCGCCGCTTTCGATCCCCTGCAGGGTCGCTTCTTCGAGCACCGTCTGCGGGCTCTCGCCGCTCTTGTCGCCGCCGCCGCCGCAGGCGGCGAGGAAGGCGCCGAGCGCGAGCGCGGCGGCGAGGGCGAGGATGACGCGGATTCGATTCATGCGGGGATCCTAAGGCTAACGACGCGCCTCAACGGCTCTTCAGCCGCGGCGGCGTCGACTCGGTCAGGTTGAGCGCCAGCGGGAAGGCGAAGGCGCCGAGGAAGATCAGGATTATGCCGACGGCGATCAGCCGGCGCAGGCCGCTGAGATGGCCGGCGATCGCGACGGCGAAGCCGATCGCGACCAGGGCGACGTAGGGGCCGGCGCTGTGCGGAAGCAGGGTCGCGAGCGCGAGGACGAGGTCGAGGGTGGGCATGGCGGCGATTATCATCGTCCGGATGGCCGAAGCGCAGGCACCCGAGTCCGTCGCCGCGACCAAGCAGGCGCTGGCCGCCGCCGGCTACCTGGCCGACGAGTCGGCGGCGCTCGTCTCCTTCCTCGCCCAGCGGCTGGGCAAGCCGATCCTGGTCGAGGGGCCGGCCGGCGTCGGCAAGACCGAGCTGGCGAAGGCGCTCTCGCGGGCCAGCGGCCGCGAGCTGGTTCGCCTGCAGTGCTACGAGGGCCTCGACGAGGCGAAGGCGCTGTACGAGTGGAACTACCGCAAGCAGCTGCTGCGCATCCAGGCCGGCGGCGAGGACGGCTGGGAGGACGTGCACGGGGACATCTTCTCGGCCGAGTTCCTGCTCGAGCGGCCGCTGATGCAGGCGATCGCCAGCGCCGAGCCGGTCGTCCTGCTGATCGACGAGATCGACAAGACCGACCAGGAGTTCGAGGCGATGCTGCTCGAGCTGCTCTCCGACTTCCAGATCACGATCCCCGAGCTCGGCCAGGTCTCGGCCAGCTCGATGCCGATCGTCGTCCTCACCTCGAACAACTCGCGCGAGCTGACCGAGGCGCTGAAGCGGCGCTGCCTCTACCTCTGGCTCGACTACCCGGAGCTCGAGCGCGAGATGGAGATCGTCCGCCTGCACGCCCCGGAGCTGCCGGAGACGCTGACGCGGCGGCTGGTCGAGGTCGTGCGGATGGTGCGCGAGCTCGACCTGAAGAAGCCGCCCTCGATCGCCGAGACGATCGACTGGGCGCGCACGCTGCTGCTGATGGGCGCCGAGGACATCGACCGCGAGACCTTCGAGCAGTCGATGTCGATCATCGTCAAGCACCGCACCGACATCGACCTGGTCGCCGAGCGGGTCGGGATGAAGCTGTCGGCGCCCGCGCAGGCGGGGTGAGCCCGACGGCCTCGCCCTACGGGCAGCGGGCCGACGCCGGGCCGCCGGGGCTGGCGGCGAAGCTGCTCGGCTTCTGCGAGGAGCTGCGCGGCGAGGGGGTGGCGGTCGGGACGTCGGAGATCCTCGACGCCTTCGCCGCGCTCGAGCAGGTGCCCTGGGAGAGCCGGGACGACTTCCGCGGGGCGCTGGCGGCGACGATCGCCAAGTCGCAGGAGGACCGGCGGCTGTTCGAGCTGCTGTTCGAGCGCTGGTTCTTCCGCGTCGCCGAGGCGGAGGCGATCGAGCGCGAGATCGGCGAGGGCGCCGATGGCGAGCGCCACGAGGGCGCCGAGCGGATCGAGATCGACGAGCTGCGCGAGCGGATCCGCCAGGCGATCGTCGCCGGCGACGACGGCGAAATGCGCGACCTGGCGCGGCTGGCGATCGCCGCCTTCGGCCGCCAGGGCGAGGGCTCCGGCGTCGTCGGCGTCGACGTGCAGAGGATCCGCCGCACGCTGGAGCTGACGGCGGGAACGCAGCCGCAGCGGGGAGAGGCGACCGACGGCGCGGCGGAGCGGCCGCCGATCGACCGCGAGCAGCTCAACCGCTTCGAGCGCCACCTGCGGCGCGAGCTCGAACGCGAGCTGATCGAGCGCACCGAGACGCTCCCCCCCGCGCGCCCGCTGGCCGAACTCGACCGGGCGCTGCCGACCAGCCCGACCCAGGACCTGGCGGCGGTCCACCGCGCGGTCTCGCAGATGAAGCGCCGGCTGGCGACGCTGGGGCACGAGCAGCGCGGGCGCAAGCAGGCCCGGACCGTCGACGTGCGGCGCACGATGCGCGCCTCGCTGGAGACCGGCGGCGTGCCGATGCACCTGCGCTACCGGCCGAAGCGCCCGCGCCGGCCGGAGATCTACGTGCTCTGCGACGTCTCGACCAGCGTCACCTCGGCCAGCGTCTTCTTCCTCTCGGTGCTGCACGCGCTGCACGACTCGTTCCGCAAGCTGCGCAGCTTCGTCTTCATCGAGCGGATCTCCGAGGTGACCGGGATCTTCGAGCACGAGCGCGACTTCCGCGAGATCGCGCGGCGCGTCTCCAGCGAGGGCGGCGTCGCCGACGTCTCCGGCTACACCGACTACGGCCGCGTCTGGCTCGAGTTCCTGACCGAGATCTCCGACGACCTCGACCCGCGCTCGACCGTGATCGTGCTCGGCGACGCCCGCACCAACGGCCGC
>DASSBJ010000078.1:0-18118 GCA_035698885.1 Solirubrobacterales bacterium | reverse complement strand
AGCTCGCCACGACGTTTGATGACGAGTCGGGCAAGCGCCTCGTAGGGCGCAAGTCGTTCGTACTCGGCTCGGAACCGAGGGTCCCTGAGGGACTCCTTGATGTCATCGGACACGGCCGTCCCGATCGGGCTGATTCCCTTGCTCATCATCGGCATGTTACGGCCGGCGCCGCAGTCCTACCGGCGCATGATCTCCCCTGCGAACTCGACGAGGTGCCGGGCCTGGCGCAGGGATCGTTTGAGCTGGGCCGCGCTTACATCGATGAAGCCGTAGTGGGCGGTGTCCTTGATGTCGATCAGCTGACGGAGCTGACTGGCCGCCCGTTTGCCGCCGGGGGTGATTTGTTCGAGCAGTAGCTCGGCGTCGTGATGATTATCGGAGCGAGACCGTTTTCCAAGCTCCTTGCAGCATGCGGCGTCTGCAGCCGCGATCCCGGCGAGGATCGCGACGGAGGCGGCCACGCTTCCGTACTCCAGCGAGGGGTCACTCACGTCGGCGGCCAGCTCGGCGACTTCGAGGAAGCTCCTCGCGTGTCCGAGGCGCTGCCGCGCCTGGGGTTCTCCGCACACCTGGGTCCGTGGTTGCTTGCGCGCCATCACAGCCGCCTGAGGAGCTTGCGCGTGTCTTCACCGGCGAGGTCGACGGCGTCCTCGCTGACCTCCTCCACGACGGGCGGGCGGTCTTTCCGCAAGCGCGGAAGCTCGCCCTCGGAGACCTCAGCGATGCCGGCGTTGTTGCCGGTCCAGCGGCGCACCGAGTCAGCGAGTTCGTCGAGCTGGTCGCGCCAGTTCGCATCCTCGGGGTCGAGATCGGCGGGCCGCACGACGAGAAGGTCGATGTCGCTGCTCGCATCCCCGTCGCCGCGAGCCGCGCTGCCAAACAGCGAGGCGTGAACCGGCGGAACCTCCCAGCCGTCGATCGCGTCGCGGAGCCGGCGAACCAACTCGGCACGCGCACCAGCCATCTGCTCGACGGTCGGCGCGAGCAGGTGGTCGCGGTTCAGCTCGTAGAGAAAAGTGCGACCGACCTCCTCGCGTTTGACCAGCCCATGCTCGACGAGGCGGTCGAGGACGTGCTGAACGCCAGTGCTGGAACGCCCTGCACGACGGGCCAGCTCACGGCCGCTGCGGGGCTTGGTGGAGCCCGCCAGCACCACCAGCACGTCGGCATCGACGCTTGAAGATATGGCCGTGAAGGGTTTCGAGACATCCATCGCTGAGTGTCCTAAGGGTAGATCAGGTGGACTAAATATAGGTCACTTGGCCTACATCTAGGTCATCGTGCAGCAAGTGGAAGCGGTCATTCATCGGGCCGCCGGCCGAGCCGATGGCACAGGCGGACCCGCCGAAGCCTCGCGCAGCGCCGCCGAGAGCTTTTCGGCCGCGTCCACCTGCGGAACGTGGTGGACGTAGATCACCGTCGTCTGGATGTCGGCGTGACCCATGTACGCCTTCACATCGGTCAGCGGGAATGCCTGCACCGCGAGTGTGCCGAAGGTGTGGCGCAGATCCTGGCCGCCGACTGGCGAGCCGACTACAACGCCAACCATCCCCATTCGGCGCTTGGCATGATGTCTCCCGCCCGGTTCGCTGCCAGCTGGCAGCGAACCGGCAACACGAACGGATCAGTTAACCCCGGACTCTCACTCGGCGTGGACCGATGAACGGGGTCCGGTCACTCTTACCCGCTGCCCCGTGCGGCGTAGCGCAGAGCCATCGGAGCCCTGCGTGTCGGCCATCATAATCCGCGTGTCGGGGGTTCGAGTCCCTCCTCCGGCATGGCTTTGCGAAGCTGAATACGAGAACGAGCGCGCGGAAGCAATGCGCTCGTAGAAGCGGCGCGAGTCGACGTTGGTCTTCGCGGCCGTGATCGCAAGATCCTCGTCTCCCATCTCTACCGGTCGAGCTCAGCGTACGACGATCTTGCCGTGCATGAAGGGGTGGATCGTGCAGTGGAAGGCGTAGACGCCCCTCCGCGCGAAGCGAACGGCCATTGAGTGGCCCGGCTGGATGCGGCCGGTGTTGAAGCTGCCGCGCCGGGTCGCCGTGTGGGCGAGGCGGTCGCGGTTGGCGAACACGACCTTCGCCCCTCGCCTGACCCTCAACGCATGGGGGTGGAAGGCGAAATCCTCGATCTCGACGCGAACCTTCTCCGCACGGCGATGGGCGCGATGGCGCCCTTCACCGGAAGCCGGGGTGAGGACGCCGAAGGCCAGGGACACGATGACCGCCGCGGCCACAACCGCGGCGGTCGGTATCGCCCTGCACCGTCTGCTGCCGGTGATCGCTCGCATCGCCGGTGTCTACGGACCTCTGGCGCCCGAGGTTCAAAGAGAAGGGCAAATCGTCATCGGCTCGACCACACGCATCCGGTGAACCTCGGACCCCTGGCGCCCGTAGGCAGGGGCGATGGGGAGACGCCGCATGCCGATCGCCGCGCTCGCCGCGCTGGCCGCGGCGCTGGTCTGGGCGCCCGCGGCGCAGGCGACCTTCCACCTGATCTCGGTCCGTGAGGTCTACCCGGGATCAGCCGCGCACCCCGACTCCGGCTACGTCGAGTTGCAGATGTACGCGTCGGGGCAGGATCTCGTCGGCGGCCACGCGCTCACCGTCTATAACGCGGGCGGGACGGCGAGCGGCACCTTCACCTTCGCCTCCAACGTGTCCAACGCGGCCAACCAGCAGACGATCCTGGTCGGCGACAGCGGCGTGCAGAGCGCGTTCGGGGTCGCACCCGACCTCACCGCGTCCGGCATCGGCATCGCGGCCGCGGGGGGCGCGGCCTGCTGGGCCGGCTCGATCGACTGCGTCTCCTGGGGGAACTTCAGCGGCTCGACGCCGTCGGCATCGGGCTCGCCGGCAGACCCCTCGGGCATCCCCGACGGGATGGCGCTGCGCCGCACGCTCGAGCCCGGCTGCCCGACCCTGCTTGAAGGCTCCGACGACTCGAACGACAGCGCCACCGACTTCGCCGACGCGAGCCCGAGCCCGCGCAACAACTCCAGCCCGATCGCCGAGGCCGCCTGCACCGGGCCGGCGGCGGCGATCGACGCCAAGCCCGCCAACCCGACGAACGCCACCGGCGCCTCGTTCACCTACCGCGCGACGCCCAGCAGCGGGGCGAGCTTCGAATGCAAGCTCGACGCGGGCGCCTTTGCGGCGTGTCCGGCGAGCGGGATCGAATACCCGGGACCGCTCGGCGAGGGAAGCCACAGCTTCCAGGTGCGCGCGAAGAACGCGAGCGAGGAAGTCGGCGCGCCGGCCGGCTACAGCTGGCGGATCGACACCACAGCGCCGACGACGACGATCGACAGCCACCCCGCCGATCCCAGTCCCGGGGCCAGCGCCTCGTTCGCCTACCACGCGAGCGAGTCCGGCGCGGGCTTCGAATGCAGCCTCTCCGCCGGATCGGCGCCCGGCAGCTTCTCCGCCTGCCCTTCCTCGGGCAGGACGTACACGGGCCTCGCCGACGGCGCCTACACCTTCGAGGTCCGCGCCACCGACCCCGCCGCCAACCAGGGCGCCGCCACCGCCTACGACTGGGAAGTCGACAACTCGCTCGCCGATACGACGCCGCCGCAGACGACGATCCTCTCGCGGCCGCCCGACCCGAGCGAAAGCTCAACCGCCTCCTTCACCTACGAATCCAACGAGCCGGGCTCGAGCTTCGAATGCAGGCTGGACGGAGCCGCGTTCGCGGCCTGCGCGGCATCCGGGATCGCCTACACCGGGCTCGCGAACGGCCCGCACACCTTTCTCGTCCGCGCGGTCGATCCCAGCGCCAACGTCGACCCCACTCCGGCCGGCTACAGCTTCGACGTCGAGGCGCCCGTGACGATCGCGCCCGCGCCCGCGCCGCTCGCGCCGGCGGCCGCCCCTGCGCCCGGCCCGATCCCTCAATCCTCCGCCTCGCAACTGGAGACGATGATCGCGTCGAGGCCGCGCCGCAGGACCAGGGACCGCACGCCCACGGTGCGCTTCCGCTCAAATGTCGCCGGGGCCCGCTTCCAGTGCAGCGTCGACCGGGCACGGTTCAGAGCCTGCCGCTCGCCGTTCACGACGAGGCGGCTGCGCCCCGGCCGCCACCGCATCCGCGTCCGAGCGATCGCCGCCGACAGGGTGGACTCCACTCCGGCGGGGTGGGTCTTCCGGGTGACCGGCGGTCGCGGCCGCAATCGCTGCCGCCACGGCGGCCACGCCAGGCGCGATCGCTGCGCGCGCCGCCACAAGCGGCGGAGGCATCGGGCGTGAGGCGCCGGCCCGCGATCCTCGCTGCGGCGCTGGCGGCGGCCGCGCTCGCGATCGCCCCCGCCGCGGCGTCGGCGACCTTCCACCTGATGTCGGTCCGCGAGGTCTACCCCGGCTCGGGCGCGAGCCCGGAAGCCGAGTACGTCGAGCTGCAGATGTACGCGACGGGGCAGAATCTGGTCGCGGGTCACTCGATCGACTTCCTCGACGCCGCGGGGACCCAGGTGGGAACCGCGAGCTTCGGGGCCGACGCGCCGAACGGCGCCAATCAGAGCACGCTCGTCGCCGCAACGCCGGCCGCCGAGTCGCAGTTCGGCGTCGCCGCCGACGCCGGGATGCCCGCGGGCCTGCTCGACCCGACGGGTGGCGCGGTCTGCTGGGAATCGCTCGACTGCGTTTCCTGGGGCGGCTTTCACGGCTCGGCGCTCTCGCCGACCGGCTCGCCCGCGGACCCCCTGGGCATCCCCGACGGGATGGCGCTGCGCCGCACGATCGCCCCCGGCTGTCCGACCCTGCTCGAGGCCACCGACGACCGCGACGACAGCGCGGCGGACTTCTCTGACGCCTTTCCCGCGCCGCGTCCCAACTCCGTCGCTCCGAGCGAGCGCGCCTGCTCCTCGCAGAGCCCGGCCGCCCCCGGCAATCCGGCGCCCGGCCACTTGACGCCCGGCGCCGGTGGCGGGGCGGGCTCCGGCGGCGTCGCGCGGCGGCGCCCCCAGACCAGGATCCGTCAGCGGCCGCGCCGGGTGACGCGCGATCGCACCCCGACCTTCCGCTTCACCTCCAGCCGCCGCCGGTCGCGGTTCCTCTGCAAGCTCGACCGGCGACGGTTCCGGCGCTGCCGCTCGCCGTTCACCGCGCGGAGGCTGCGACTCGGCCGGCACCTCTTCAGGGTCAAGGCGCGCGCCCCCGGCGGAGCGACCGACCGCACCCCGGCGACCTGGCGGTTCAGGGTCGTGCGGCGGTTGAACGGCGCTCGCCACGCTGCGCACCGGACCCGAATCTCACGCGCTGGAGGGCCGTGAGCGGGACGACCCGCCCGATCTGCGTAACCGCTGGCCGATCTCAGGGTCCAAAGGCGATCAGCGCAGGTCCATGACCTCGAAATTCAGCCCGTCCGCCAAAGCCACGATCTCCGGGTCGCCGGTCCAGAGCGGGGCGTCCAGGCGCAGTGCGGTTGCCACGCAGAAGGCATCGGCCTTGCCATCCAGCTCGAAGACCACCTCGTCCCCAGGCTCGATCCCGATCTGATCGCGGATCGCCTTCGGAATCACCACTTGGCCTTTGGCTCCGACCTTATGAGTCATACCTGGCGGTCTAACTAGGCTTGCCCCATCGCCCCGGCGAAGATGTTTCCGGTGACGCCAAGTCCGTCGGCATCGGGCGCCGGAATGGGCGCCCTGCGGCAGCGCAGGAATCCGAGCGAGGTCACGATGATCGACTTGGTCGGCTCGCCCGACTTGGCGCAGCGGTTGGTCGATTCCGCCTCTACCTCTTGAACGCGCGCCCAGTGCCTCGCCTGCTCGTCGGCTATGTCTTCGCGCCCCTTCGAATCGACGTGAAAGCAGCGCCAGGACAGCCAGACGTAGGGATCGTCGGCAATCTTCCCGGCCCGAAGCGCCGCCATCGCCTCGGCCATGACCGCCTGGACGATCACGCCGGCGAAGGCCTGCCTCTCCTCGGGACGCAGCGCCGCGACTTCCTCGTCGCTGTAAAACGGGATCTCGACCGCTCGGTAGTAGTGCTGGATCACGTTGCCGACGCGCCGCGAGTAGGCGAATTCGATCGAGCCCTCGTCCAGCAGTTCCTTGAGATGGTGCTTGATCTTGCCGGGCTCCTCGCCGGTCAGCGTGGCGAGTTCGTAGCGGTTGCGCTCGCCTCCGTTGAGAAGGCACAGGAGTTTGACTCGCCTCTGATGCTTGACCGCATAAGCGACGGCCTCCCCGACTCCCCGCTTCCCCTGGCCCAATCTGATGAGCGGCAGCGCGCCCCCCTCCGAAGCCATCGCCGGGGTTGGCGGGGGTCCCGAGAAGCGGAAACGCTCATATCCCAGCGAGGCGACGATGAGCGATTTGGTCGGCTCGCCCGACTTGGCGCAACGGCCGAGCGCTTCAACCTCGATCTCCCGAATCCGCGCCCAGTGCCTTGCCTGGTCGTCGGCTATGTCCCCGCGGCCTCGAGTGTCGACGTTGAACCAGCGCCAGGACAGCCAGACCCGCCGATCGTTGACCATCCTCCCCGCCCAAAGGCCGGCCATCGCCTCGGCCATCATCCCCGCGAGGGTCAGGCCGGCGATCGCCTGCCTCGCCTCCGGTCGCATCGCCGCGATCTCCTTACCGGGATAAGACGGTATCTCGACCGCCCGGTAGTAGTGCACCTGGGCGTTGCGTGCCGGCTTGACATAGGCCAGCTCGATCGAGCCGTCGGCGAGCATCTGCCTGAGGTGGTGTGCGATGTTCTCGCCCACCGGGGCGCGGACCAGACGCACCAGTTCATCCTTCGAGCGCGGTCCCTCGTTGAGGATCGTGCGGATTTCGGCCCTCGTTTGATGCGTGACGGCATAGGCGACGGCGTCGGAGACGCTTCGCCTGCCCTGCCCCAACCTGATCGCCGTCTGCACCAAGATACTCCCCGCTCCTCTCTGCGACTGCTCAGACAGCGCAGAGCATAAGGGCTTGCCCAGGGGAATGGCCGCCGCTGCGCTGCTCTTTCGCCGCCAGTCAGCTTTTTCTTAGCCTCCGTTCCCCGTTCAGCGGGTCACCCGCTGAAAGACGAGGAAGGGAGGTGATCACCGTGAAGATTGCGCAAGTCGGTCGCGTCTTTTCGTGCGCGCATGTGATGAAGCACGGTTAAGAGGGGCGATGTAGGAGCGGTCGCGGTCAGCTTGCGTAGAGGCCGCGGCCGCTTCCCCCCTCTTTCTGCCCGAGGCGGCATGGAGGTGGGAGCTTACACAAAACTTGTGAAGTTTCCTATGGCGGATTCCACCGCGAGGGCAGACGATGCCCGCCGTGACCGACTTCGGCGGCAGACTGCGGGAGGCGCGAGAGCGCCTCGGGCTGACCCAGGAAGAGGTCGCACGGCGCAGCGGCGTCCACGTCACCGAGATCAGCCGGATGGAGGCCGGGAAGCGCGATCCGAAAATCTCGACGCTGCGCCGGCTTGCAAATGCGCTCGAGGTCAAGCCGGGCCAGCTGCTCGACTGAGCGTAGACCCGGTTGCCCCTCTCCGCCTCGCGATAGCGGACGGCGTATTGCTACAAAAAAAATCCAGTAACAGCTAAAGCTCTGCCCGAGCCGTGAAACCTACCGAGAAGTCGGCGAGACTCCTGTCGTTCCAAGAAGTTGACACTGCTTAATCGAAACAGCACCGACCGCTCAGGGAGCGGCGGAAAGGGGCCAGGAAATGCCAAAGGGCAAGTCAAGCAACGGAAGTGGAGCGAAAGACGTGACCCATCTGCCGGTCCTCGTGGATCCGCGGCAAATCAAGGCGCTCGCTCATGTCGTGCGCCAGCACATCCTGCTCGCCATGGTGGCGGGAGAAGTCAGCCCCAGCGAGCTGTCGAAAGCGCTCGACGAAGGCCTGAGCCAGGTCAGCTACCACGTCAAAGTCCTGCGCGATGACTGTGACGGGATGATCGAAGAGACGCGCACCGAGCCGCGGCGCGGGGCGGTCGAGCATTACTACCGGGCGACGGCGAAATCCCTGCTGCCGGCAAAGGCGTGGCGGGGACTCAAGAAAGGGTTGCGCGCCGTGGTCGGCGCGGGCCAGGCCAGCGACCTCTTCAACGACCTCGCCGCCGCCCTCAAAGCGGGGAAGCTACAGGGAGCGCACGATCACATCGTCCGTACCCCCCTCGTGCTCGACTCGGTGGGCGAGAGGAACGTGAAGGCGCTCGCCGAGCGCGTCAGCAAGGAGATCGAAGACGAGCAGCGAGCCGCGGCCAAACGCATGAAGAAGGCCAACGGGGACGGCGGCAGGGCGGTCGGCTACACCTTCGCGCTGCTGACGTTCGAGGCCGCATGGGAGCCCGCCGACCTCCACGGCTCCTCGCCCAAGGCCAAGAAGGGGCGAAGCGCGTCGAAGGGGTGAGCGTGTCCGACGGAGAGACCTCGCCGAAATACGACGTACCGATCGTCGAGGCGGTCGTCCTCCAAGTCGTCGCAGAACTGCACCCCGAGACGCTGACGGGCGATGAGCTCTCGCTGGAGATCGTCGCCGACCGCGAGGACGCCAGGGAGGTCGAGACGGTGGCGCGGGCGATCCGCAACCTGCGTGAGTTCGGGCTGCTGGCCGACCGCGACGACGAGGTCGTGGAGCCCACACCGGCCGCGCTTCGGGCCTGCGCCCTCCTCGGCTAGCCGGGCAGCGCCGCGCCGGCGCCGGCGCGGCGGAATTCGGCCAGGGTGCGCTCCATCGGCTCCAGCTCGGGGGCGACCATTTCGGGCCAGGGTTTGTCGGGGTGCTCGTCGAGGGTCTTGTAGCCGTTGCCGGAGATCACCGCGACCACGGTGTCGTCGGGGCCGAGCTTGCCTTCGTTGGCGAGCTTCATCGTCGCGGCGATCGTGGTGCCGCCGGCGGGCTCGGTGAGGATCCCCTCGGTGGCGCCGATCAGGTCGAGCGCCTCGAAGATCTCGGAGTCGGACGCGGTCGCCGCCGAGCCGCCGCGCGACATCACCGCGTCGACGACGAGCGGGCCGTCGCCGGGGGCGCCGATCGCCAGCGAGTGCGCCGCCGTCTCCGGCCGCTGCGGCTCGATCTCGCCGCTGCCGTCGAGCAGCGCCGCGGCGATCGGGCTGCAACCCGCCGCCTGGGCGATGTGGATCTTCGTCGCCGCGGTCTCCGCCATGCCGACCGTTTCCATCTCGTTCAGCCCCTTGTGCACGCGCGAGGACAGCGTCCCGCCGGCGGCCGGGATGACGAAGTGGTCGGGCGAGATCCAGTCCAGCTGCTCGACCACCTCGAAGGCCTCGGTCTTCGCCCCCTCGGCGTAGAACGGGCGCAGGGTGATGTTGGCGAACTGCACGCCGGTCTCCAGCGCCAGCTCGCGGCAGGCGCGGTTGGCTTCGTCGTAATTGCCGTCGAGCTGAATCACCGCCGCGCCGAGCGCCCGGCAGGCGCGCGCCTTGCCGCGCTCCATGTTGCTCGGGTAGAAGACGTAGGCGGTGACGCCGGCCTTCGCCGCCAGCGAGGAGACCGCGGTGCCGACGTTGCCGGTCGAGACGCAGCCGATCTCCTGCTTGCCCAGCTCGAGCAGCCGCGCGACCGCCATCGAGACGACGCGGTCCTTGTAGGAGAGGCTCGGCCGCTGGGTCGAGTCGTCCTTCAGGTAGAGGTTGCGCAGGCCGAGCTCGGCGCCGAGCCGGTCGGCGTGGATCAGCGGCGTGCGGCCACTGTAGCGGCCGACGCGGGACTGCGCGCCGGCGTCGACGATCGGCAGCAGCTCCTCGAAGCGCCAGATGTTCAGCTCGCGCTCGCCGATCGGCAGCTCGGCGATTCGGGCCTTGGCGAGCTCGTAGTCGTAGTCGACGTCGAGCGTCTTGCCACAGCCGAGGCACCTGAAGGTGGTGTCGAGCAGCGGCAGGCGCAGGTTGCAGTCGTGGCAGACCAGCTCCGTCGCGCAGGAGCGGGTGCGCTGGTCGGCCGAGAGGCTCATCGCCCCTCAGTGCCTCCGGCTAGCGACGGCAGCGCGCCCGCCTTGGCGAACCGCCTGCGACGCTTCTTGTGCTCCCGCCTGATCATGAGTCGCGCTGTATAGCAGATCCCTGGTGATCGCTCAATTGTTCCTGGCCATTGAGAGGCCGTCCGGAGCCTCTCTTCCTGCCGGAAATCCTACAGACGCGTCCCGCCCGAGGGCGAGCAGGAGCTGCTCGGCGATATGCGGCGCGAAGGGCGAAAGCGTGCGCGCGAGCAGCGCCAGCGCCTCCAGCAGCGCCTCGTAGTCCTCGCGGCCGAGCTCTCCCTGACGCTCGAGGACGCGCTTCTCGTAGTCCTTGATCCGCTCCAGCAGCCGGGTCACGTTGCGCACCGCCTTGTGCATCTGCAGCTCCTCCAGGTCGGCGGTTATCCGCTCGAGGCCGTTGTCGCACCATTTGCCCAGCCGCTCGCGGATGAACGCGGTGTCGGCGGCCGCCTCGGCGTCCTCGGGCGCCTGCGCCGCGGCGGCGATGCTCTCGTGGGTGTAGTCCCACAGGCCGCGCAGGAAGCGCGAGGCGAAGCGCAGCGCCCCGTCGGTCCAGTTGAGCGCCTTCGCCGGGCCGGCTGCATAGAGGACCGCGAGCCGCACGGTGTCGGCGCCGTGCTCGGCGACCAGGGCGTCGGGGTCGACGACGTTGCCCAGGTGCTTGCTCATCTTGCGCCCGTCGGCGATCACCATCTCGTGAAAGAGGCAGCCTGCGAACGGCTCGCCGTCGGCGAGGAACTCGAAGGGGCCGATGTCGCGCAGCGCCTTGGTCACGACCCGCTGGTCGAAGACGAAGCCGCCGCTGTCGTTGCCGGCGACGAGGCGCTCGGAGGGCAGCCAGCGGCGCAGGTCCGGGTGGGTGAACATCCGCTCGTCGCGCTCGGCCGGCGGCACCGCGGCGGGCACCCAGAGCCAGAGCGCGTCGAAGTGGCAGTCCAGCGTGTCGGTCTCGCGCCGCGCGGCGCCGCCGCAGCTCGGGCAGCTCGCCTCGAGGAAGTCGGGGCGCTCGGCCAGCGGGTTGCCTTCGCCGCTCGGCTCGATGTCGCGCGGCAGCACGACGGGCAGTTCCTCGATCGGCGCCGGGACGACGCCGCAGCGCTCGCAGTGCAGGACGGGGATCGGCGTGCCCCAGTAGCGCTGGCGCGAGATCGAGAAATCGTAGGCGCGGTAGCGGCGCGCCTTGCGCGGCGCCAGCGCCGTCGCGTCCCCGCCGCCGAGCGGCTCGCCCGCGGTACGCGGCATCCGTGCCGCGATCGCCTCGTCGGCCTCGTCGACGGCCGGGATCCCGAGCGCCGCGGTCGGCCCGTAGCGGGCGTCGACGAGCGGCGAGACGAAGACCGGCAGGCTGCCGCCGCCGGCGACATCGGCCGAGGCGCCGGTGTCGATCACCGGCACCGCGGCGGCGTCGCGGGCGCTGCGCTCCCAGCCGCCCGAGCGCAGCTCGTCGAGCCGCGCGGCGACCTCGGGCTCGCCCGCCCAGCGCTCGACCTCGGGATGGCGCGGCGAGAGCAGCAGGAAGCGCGCCTCGCCGACGTCGCCGGCGTGCGGGGTGAAGGCGACAAGCCCGCCGCCGTCCGCTCCGGCGAGGTCGAGCTCGACGCCGTCGCTGCGACCGAGGATGTAGCGCTGCGTCTTCAGCGAGAGCTCGTCCCAGCTCGCCTCCAGCCCGGCGAGGTTGCGGTCGTTCTCCTCCAGGTAGGGCGAGAGGCGCAGGAACCAGGTCGGGCGGCGGATCAGCCGCACCTTGTTGTGGCAGCGCCAGCAGCGCCCGTCCTCGACCTGCAGCGCCGCCAGCGTCGTCTGGCAGGTGTCGCACCAGTCGACCGTCGCGTCGTCGCGGTAGATCAGCCCGGCCTCGTGCAGGGTCAGGAACAGCCACTGCGACCAGCGGTACTGCGCCTCGTCGGAGCTGTAGAAGGCGCGCTCGTAGTCGAAGGAGAAGCCGAGCCGCTTCATCTGCGCGAGCATCCGCTCGCCGCAGCGCTCGACCCACTCGGCCGGCCGCGTGCCCCGCTCGATCGCCGCCATCTCCGCCGGCAGGCCGAATGCGTCGAAGCCGAAGCCGAAGAGGACCGCGTCGCCGCGGGCACGGCGGAAGCGCGCGTAGGCGTCGCCGATCGAGTAGTCGCGCACGTGCCCCATGTGCAGGTTGCCCGAGGTGAACGGGCTCGACGGCTTGATGTAGACGGCCTGCTGCTCGACGGTCGGGGTGGGCGTGGCGAAGGCCGAGCGCTCCTCCCACTCCGCCTGGCGCGCCGGCTCGAGCTCGGCCGGATCGTAATTCGGCTTCGGGCTGCTCATCTCGAGGGGCAGTGTGCCAGGTGACGTTGACCGCGGGCCGGCGGGGTCCTATGCTGGGAAATCATTGATCAAGTGGGTTGAATTATTCGAGTGACATCCGGAACCATCACAAGACGTGGCCCCGGCAGTGCTTGCGACACCCCGGGGCCTGGCCGAGACCTGAAGAGGAGGTCCCAACATGAGAGAGAGTACGGAAACCGCCCTGCTGGAAAAAGGGCGGCTCGACGAAGAATTCGTTAAACGGGCGAGTGCCGCAGCAGAGGCGGCGCGCCCCCGACAGCGGATCAGGGCCGGGCTGGCGGCGTTGATCGAGCTGGCCGAGACCGATTCCGCGGCCGCCCGGTCTGCCCTGCACCACCTGCGAACAGATCATCTCCGCCAGAGCCGGCTCGAGGCCTGGCTCGGCGGGGACCCCGACCGCGCCACATTCGCCCTCGGCGCGGCGATTCAGCTGGCGGCGACAGAGCTGGCCACGGAGAACCCCGACCTGGCCGGGATAGAACCGGACCTACTCCGCTGGTTGGAAGGAAGTTGGTAGGACCCTCAGGCGAAGGTCCAGAGCTTGTTGCCGAGGAAGTTGAACGGCATCGCGACCGCGACCGCGATCGCCTGCGCGGGCAGGTCGCTCAGGCCGCTGCCGGTGACGAGCAGCTGCAGCACGACGAGGTTGATCCCGAGCGCGCCGAGGCTGACGGCCAGGAAGCGCAACGCCTGGTGGCCCGGATGGCGCTCCCCCGGCTCGAAGGTCCAGTGCCGGTTCCAGAGGAAGTTGTTGGCCAGGGCGACGCAGAAGGCGCCGACCGCGGCGAGGAGGTGGTGCAGGCCGAAGCTGTCCACGAGGACCGAGAACGCGGCGAGATTGATCAGGTAGCCGGACGCGCCGACCAGGCCGAACTTGCACAGCTGCCACCAGCTGTCCGGGCGCCGCGCGGCAGCGCCGATCCTGTATGCGAGTTCGGTGGGAGGGGTCATGTCTCGTCTTCGCGGCCCTGCGCTTGCGATGCGTAATGTTCCGGCTCGCATGCGGCGCGGATTCGTAATCTTTGCAGGCCTGGCGGCCGCAGTGGGCGCGGTCGTCGCGATGGTCTTCCTCGTGGGCGACGACGAGCGCGGCTCGCAGCGGGTCGCGCTGCCCGGCGAACCGGCCGTCGAGATCGTCTCTCCCCGCAACGGGGCGCGGCAGACCGACCGCGCCGTCGTCGTCAAGACCAAGGTGAGCAACTTCACCCTGGCGCCGCTGCGCTTCGGCGCCGAGCCGCTGCTCGGCGAGGGCAACCTGCGCTTCGCGCTCAACCGGGTTCCCGACTGCGTCGACCCGGCGAAGCTCGCGATCGCCGAGGAAAGCCCGCTGGGGCGCGGCCGCCTGGTCGGCAAATCGTTCGACTTCCCCCGCTACTCGGGGCCCAACGGCGTGCTCGCCGTGCGGGTCGGGGCCAACGGCAGCTACTCGCCGGCGACCCGGCCGGAGATCTACTACCACGAGCTCCCGGCCGGCTTCTACCGCCTCGTCGTCACGCTGGCGCGCAACAACGGCGCCCCCACCCCGTACCACGCCGTCACCAACTTCCAGATCCTGCTGCCGCCAGGGCACGTGCAGAAACCCTGCCCGAAGGGCAAGGTGACCAGCGCCAAGGCCGCCGCATTCAACTAAGCCAATACTTCACTTTGTAAAGTAGGTCGGGCATGCGGACCTACCGACGCCTGATGGGCTTTCTGCGGCCCTATCGCCGCCAGCTCTGGGGCTCGCTGATCTTCGCCTGGGCCGCGATGGGGATGACCGTCCTGATCCCCTGGCTGATCGGGCGCGCGGTCAACGCGATCGAGCAGGGCGAAAAGCCGGACCTGCTGCCGATCGCGATCGCGATCGTCGTCGCCGGGGTCCTGCGCCTCGGGCTGACGCTGGTGCGTCGTGTGGTCGCCGGCAAGGTCTCGCTGGCAGTCGAATTCGACCTGCGCCAGCGCTTCTACGCCCACCTGCAGCGGCTCGAGCTGGGCTTCTTCGACTCCCAGCAGACCGGCCAGCTGATGTCGCGGGCGACCGTCGACCTGCAGTCGATCCGCTTCTTCCTCGGCTACGGCTTGATCTTCATCACCCAGAACCTGTTGACGATCGTGCTTGCCAGCGCCGTGATGTTCGTCCTCGAGCCCTGGCTGGCGCTGGTCGCCCTCGCCCCGGCGCCGTTCGTCGTCTACACCGCCTCCCGCTACAACCGCGTTTCCCGCCCCGCCGTGCAGGAGGTGCAGCAGCGGATCGCCGAACTGACCGCCGAAGCGGAGGAGAACGTCTCGGGGATCCGCATCGTCAAGGCCTTCGCCCGCGAGGAGCACCAGCTGCGCCGCTTCCGCCGCGCGGTCGCCCGCGTGTTCGACCAGAGCATCTACTCGACCCGCCTGCAGGCCACCTTCTCCTCGCTGCTCGGCTTCCTGCCCCAGCTCGGCATCGCCCTGGTCCTGCTGGTCGGCGGGCGGCAGGTGATCGCGGGCAACCTCAGCCTCGGCGATTTCACCGCCTTCTACACCTACGTGGCGATGCTGGCGGGGCCGATGCGGATGCTGGGGATGACGCTCGGCATGGCGCAGCGGGCGATCGCCTCGGGCAACCGCCTGTTCGAGATCCTCGACCGCGACCCGGCGATCGAGAGTCCAGAGGACGCGCCACCGCTTCCCGCAGGCGGCGGCCGGATCGAGATGCGTGGCGTCACCCTGCGCTACGACGGCGCTGCGAGGCGGCGCGAAGACGAAGCGGTGGTTCCTCCGGCGCTGACCGGCATCGACCTCGACGTGGCGGCCGGCAGCACGGTCGCCCTCGTCGGCCCCTCGGGCTCGGGCAAGACCAGCCTCGTGGCGCTGATCGCGCGCCTCTATGACCCGAGCGAGGGCGCGGTGCGGATCGACGGCGCCGACGTGCGCTCGGTCGACCTCGCCTCGCTGCGCTCCGAGGTCGCCTTCGTCGGCGACGACAGCTTTCTCTTCACCGCGAGCATCGCCGACAACATCGCCTACGCCCGGCCCGGGGCGGGGCGTGAGGAGATCGAGGCCGCGGCGCGGCGCGCCCAGGCCGACGGCTTCATCCGCAAGCTGCCCGAGGGCTACGATACCCTCGTCGGCGAGCGCGGCCTGACCCTCTCCGGCGGACAGCGTCAGCGTGTCGCGATCGCCCGTGCGCTGCTGGCCGATCCGCGGGTGCTGATGCTCGACGACGCCACGTCCTCGGTCGACGCGACCACCGAGACCGCGATCAAGACGGGCCTCGGCGAAGCGATGGCGGGCCGCACCACGTTCGTCATCGCCCACCGCCTCTCCACCGTCTCGCTCGCCGACGAGGTCGTGGTGATGGACGGCGGCCGGATCGTCGACCGCGGCACGCACGAGGAGCTGCTCGCGGGCTGCGGCTTCTACCGTGAGATCGCCGAGCACGGCCTCGCCGACTCGGTCTTCCTGCAACGCGACCTCGAGCAGCGAGAAGAGGTGGCGCGGCTGTGAGAAGGCTCTGGTCGATCCTCCGGGGCGAGGAGAGGCGCGGGCGCAAGCTGCGCTGGATGGCCTCCCTGCTGCGGCCCTATCGCGGCCGGGTGGCTCTGACCGTCGTCGCCATCGTGCTCGCCACCGGCGCCGGCCTCGCCCCTCCCTACCTCGCCGGGCAGGCGATCGACGCCGGGATCGTCACCGGCGACAGCGGCGCGCTGACGGTGATCGTCATCGCCTTCCTCGGTGTGGCCGCGCTCCTCGCCATCGCCACCTACGCCCAGACGTACCTGGTCGGCTGGGTCGGCACCCGCGCCCTGCAGGACCTGCGCGAGCGCGTCTTCGCCCACCTGCAGTCGATGTCGATCGGGTTCTTCACCCGGCGCAGCCCGGGGGTCCTGATCAGCCGCATGACCAACGACATCGAGGCCCTCAACCAACTGCTGACCAGCGGGGTCACGACGCTCTTCTCGAGCGGCCTGACGCTGATCGGCGTGGTCGCGATCATGTTCGCGCTCGACGTCAAGCTCGCCCTCGTCACCTTCCTCACCTTTCCCCTCGTCGCCGCCGCCAGCGTCGTCTTCAGGATCGCCTCCCACGGCGCCTACCGCGAAACGCGCGAGCGGATCGCCGCCGTGACCGCCTATTTGCAGGAGACGCTGAGTGGCGTACGGGTGGTGCGCAGCTTCGGCCAGGAGCCACGCCACGCCACCGCGATGACCGAGCTGAACGAGGCGAACCGCGAGGCGAACATGCGGACCGTCTTCCTCAACGCCTCCTACTTCCCGGCGATCGAAATGCTCACCGCAGTCGGCACGGCCGCGATCATCCTCTACGGCGGCACCCAGGCGATCGACCACGCGATCCAGATCGGCACGATCGTCGCCTTCATCGGCTACCTGCAGGTCTTCTTCTCGCCGATCCAGGAACTCTCACAGCTCTACACCACCTACCAGCAGGGGATGGCGGCGCTCGACAAGATCTTCGAGCTGCTCGATACCGAGCCCGACATGGTCGACGCGCCGAGCGCGATCGACCCCGGGCCGCTGCGCGGCGAGATCGAGATGGAGGGGGTCTGGTTTTCGTACTCCGAGGGAGCGGAGGCCGGCGGCTGGGCGCTGGAGGACGTCGACCTGCACGTGCCGCCCGGGCAGACGCTGGCCCTGGTCGGTGCGACCGGCGCCGGCAAGTCGACCCTGGCGAAGCTGGTGGCGCGCTTCTACGACCCCCAGCGGGGCACGGTCGCGGTCGACGGCCACGATCTGCGCGACCTGCGCCAGGGGGCTCTGCGACGCCAGCTCGGCATCGTCCCCCAGGAGGGCTTTCTGTTCTCGGGAAGCGTGCGCGAGAACATCGCTTTCGGGCGGCCGGAGGCGAGCGAGGAGGAGGTCGAGGCGGCGGTGGCCGCGGTCGGCGCGAGCGAGTTCGTCGCCGCGCTGCCGCAGGGAATCGGGACCGAGGTCGGCGAGCGCGGCGTTCAGCTTTCGGCCGGCCAGCGCCAGCTCGTCGCCTTCGCCCGGGCGCTGCTGGCCGAGCCCCGCATCCTGATCCTCGACGAGGCGACGTCGAACGTCGACGTGCGCACCGAGAAGACGATCGAGCGCGGGCTCGAGCGGCTGCTCGCGGGCCGCACGGCGATCGTCATCGCCCACCGCCTCTCGACGATCCGCCGGGCCGGCAAGATCGTCGTGCTGGAGGGCGGCCGCATCGCCGAGAGCGGCGCCCACGAGGAGCTGATCGAGGCCGGCGGCAAGTACGCCGGTCTCTATGGGGCGTGGCAAGAGAACTCAGCTGCCTGAGCGCCCCGAGATGCGCCGGCTATCGGCCGCTCAGCCGGGGCCGATGCCGCCGGAGGAACCTCCGGTGCCGCCTCCGCCGCCTTCGGCGCCGCCGCCCACGCCCGCACCGCCGCCGGCGCTTTCTTCTTCGACCGGCGGCGCTTCTTCGACCGGCGCCGCTGCTTCTTCGGGCGCGACTTCTTCGGCTCCTTCGGCTTCGAAGCCCCCGGACGATTCTTCGCCGCTCGATTCTTCGCCCGAGCCCGAGTTGCTCGGGCTGGGCGCGACCGGCGCTTCGGCACACTTCGCGAAGCCGAATTCCCGCGCCGCCGACTCGAACTCGGTCAGCGCGGACGAGACTTCGCTCGAGGCGGTCGTCAGCCCTTCGGCTTCTTCCCGTTCATAGGCCAGCTTGACGTTGTCCTCGGCCTGGGCGAGCGCTTCGGCGGATGAGATGAATTCGGCGTAGCCGGCCTGTTCTTCCCGCGGCGGGCCGAGCCCCTTCAGCCGTTCGACCATGCCGCCGTAGAGGCCCGCGACCTGCACCACCGCTTCGCCGGCCCCGGAGCTGGTCGAGCCCGCGGCGCCGACGGCCGCGTTCACCTCAGCGCAGATCGCGTCGCCCTGCGCGATCAGCTCCGCCTTGC
>DASSBJ010000077.1:0-4020 GCA_035698885.1 Solirubrobacterales bacterium | reverse complement strand
CCCGAGCCGAGCCCGTTGGTCACCCACATCTTCTGCCCGTTGAGCTCCCAGGCGCCGTCATCGCCCTTCTTCGCGGTCGCCTTGATCCCCTGCACGTCGGAGCCGACCTCGGGCTCCGAGAGCGAGAAGGCGGCGCGGATCTCGCCCGTCGCCATCTTCGGCAGGAAGTGCTGCTTCTGCTCGTCGGTGCCGAACTTCATCAGCAGGTAGGAGCCGATGAAGTGGGTGTTGACTACGCCGGAGATCGAGATCCAGCCGCGCGAGAGCTCCTCGACGATCATCGCGTAGGTCGTCAGGTCGAGCCCCATCCCGCCGTACTCCTCGGGGATCGTCACCCCGAACAGGCCGAGCTCCTTCATCTGCTCGACGATCGGCTCCGGGAAGGAGTCCTCGTGGTCGTACTTCTCGGCGTTGGGAAGAATCTGCTCGTCGACGAACTGGCGCACCATCTCGGTGATGTCGCGCTGGATGTCGGTCTGCTCGGCGTACGCGGCGGTCTCTACGGCCATGGCTCCTGATCCGGTCGGGTTCTGGGGAGCCGAAGGATATCGGCGACCCACCTCAGGCCGCGAGGAAGGCGCCGGCCAGCCGTCCGATCTCCTCGGAGGAAACACCCACCGCGGCCGCCACGTCGCGCCAGGCGGCAACCGCTGTCTCGACCTCGCCGATCACGTGCTCCGCCTCTGCGGGTGACAGACGGTAGAGCGCCGCCGTCTCACGAACCACGTCGAGTTCCGGCAGACGCCGGCCGTCGTCGAAGGCGAGGCTGTGCTCGAGCTTCTCGGGCGTGGGGTTGACGTCGAACGCAGGCGCCAACCGCCAGCCGGCGGGCCCCCGAAGAAATCCGTGGTTGCGCAGATGATCGTCACGATTGGCGATCATCAGGTTGAAGACGGCGCGCCGGAACAGCTGACGGAGGTCGGCGTCGATTGCCGCTGGATCGCCGTAATCGACAATCGCCCTAGCGATGTCGAGGTAGCTCGCGTCTTCGTTGTCCCGGCGTCCGGTCAGCGTCATCGCCGAGGCGTAGAGCCGCCGCCGCTGGCCGGCCCGGTCGAAGCGCTTGGCGCAGAAGGTGCTGTGCGGGCTCCCGAGCGAGAGGAGGCGCGTCTCGGGAACCTCGACGCCGGCGAGCGCGGCGAGGCGCATCGCGACCTCCTCCCAGGCGCCGACGTCGCGACGATCCTCGCGAGACGGGAACTTCGCTATCCACAGCAGCTCGCCGTCGAGATAGTTGGCCTTCGGACGAGCGCCCCCAAGCGAGCTGCCCGGGGCGACCAGCATCGCGAGCCAGCGCTCGTCGGCGCTCATCTCCTCGCTCAACCCCAGCTCTGCCTCGCGCGCCCAGTGCTCCATCTCGCGCAGCCTGGCGACGGGCGGAACCGGCAGCCGCTCGTCAGCGAGAAAGGGGCCTTCCTCGAGCGGGGCGATTCGCAATGCGCCCATCCTGGTCCGATCGTCGATTCCGACGAGGAAGTCCCATTCGTCGAGTTGACGCGGCCGGCGCTTCTCGCGCCCGGCCAGGTAGGCCTCCCGGCGTTCCATCAGGACCCTGCCCCAACGGTCCGGCGCGGCGTCGGCGAAGATTCCAGGAAGGACGGCGGCGTACTGGGCCCCTTCGAAGAGGGGGAGGGCGGGGTCCAGAGGGAACCCCCCCGGGGTGGCCATCCACTCCGGCGCATAGGCGAACGAGATCACGCTCCTCCCTCTCCCCCGCTCGCGGGCAACCGTTCCCACTGGTCGGGCCGGCGGGAGGTCCGCCGAGTCGAGGTGGACCTCGACGCGGTCGCGGTCGTCAGCCATCCGTCTCGCTCCTCCCGGTGCGCCGGGGGCGAGACAGACGCATGTCCTGAAGCCGGGCGCCCAGCTCGTCGTCCCGCGCCAGCTGATCGAGATCCTCTTCTAGCCCGAGCACCGCCAAGACGCGCGCCAGCACCCCGAGGCTGGTCGAGAGATCGCCGTGCTCGAGGCGCGAAAGGGTATGTCGCGTCACATCCACCCGCGCCGCCAACTCGCTGAGCGACATGCGGCGACGCAGGCGCGCCAGGCGCAAGCGCTCTCCGAGCCCCTCGGCGCGGCGCTGGGTCTGCGGGAACAGTGGTCGAGATTTCCGTGACACGGTCTATAGATTAACCCATAACTGCTCTACGGGATATTCTATTGTCCGTTAAGCCGAGAGCGGCAGGCGCTGCAGGCGGCTGAGGCGCTCGGCCAGCTGGTCGGCGCGGGCCGTGAAGTCGTCGATGTCGCCAGCGTGTGCGGGGGTCGTCACGTCCAAGGGCGAGGGCTGATCCCCGGGGCGCTCCCGCCAGGCGCCGGGACGGGCGGCGATAGCGGCGCTCGCCCGCTCGGCCAGCTCCGCCGCCCGCTTCGCCTGCTCGGCGGCGTCGAGCGCCGCGGCGCCGACGGTCATCACGGCGGCCTCGGAGGCGCGAGCCGTGGCCAGCGCCTCGTCGATTCGCTCGACCAGCTCGCCGAGCAGCGGCGGCCGCGCACGCCGCGGCAGCGTCCAGTCCTCGGCGCCCTCGCGCACGTCGTCGCTCATACGCTCCATTACGGCAGCGAGCGCCGAAACCCTGCGTCAGGCGGCGGCTGCAAGCGGGCCGAGTTCGGCCGCGCTCTTCTCCACGGTCTCGGGAACGGTCACCGTGATCCTGCCGTCACGCTCCAAGATCCGGCGCGGATTCAGCAGCGTCAGGCCGACGACCCTGGCGGTGCCGGGCGCATAGCGGATTACATGGCCCTCCGGCGTCTCCTCTCCCACGCCTTCCTCGGGTTCGCCCACGCTCAAATAGAGCACATCGTGCTCGGCGTCGTAATCGGCGTAGTCGAAAGAAAGTGGCCCTATCTCGATGCTCGCCGGTTCCATTTCGGCGGGTCCTTTCGGTTGGCGAAGGCGGAGATGATCCGAGCCGGATCCTGCTCGTAGCTTACGACGGCCAGCAAACGAACTGGCGAGGCCTTTCGAATAGATTTCCATGACCCGTCCCCGACCCCGAGGAGCAGCTTGAGAAACCCCAGAGACTTCTTCCACCCGCTGGCGATCGGCGCGCCGGAGCCGCTGGGCGAGATCCCGGTCAAGCCCTCGCGGATGATCCACTTCCTCGACTTCTCGAACGAGAAGATGGTCGCCAAGGCCGCGGACATCGCCAAGCAGACCGACATCCTGCTCGGCAACCTCGAGGACGCGATCCCGGTCGACCGCAAGGAGGCGGCGCGTGCCGGCCTGATCAAGGCGGCCAAGGAGTCCGACTTCGGCCAGACGGCGCTGTGGACGCGGGTCAACTCGCTGGAGAGCCCCTGGGTGCTGGACGACCTGACGACGCTGATCGGCGAGATCGGCGACAAGCTCGAGGTCGTGATGGTGCCGAAGGTCGAGGGGGCCTGGGACATCCACTACGTCGACCGCCTGCTCGCCCAGCTGGAGGCGAAGGCAGGGCTCGACCGGCCGATCCTGATCCACGCGATCCTCGAGACCGCGCAGGGCGTCGTCAACCTGGAGGAGATCGCCTCGGCCAGCCCGCGCATGCAGGGGATGAGCTTCGGCCCCGCCGACCTCGCCGCCTCGCGCCGGATGAAGACCACCCGGGTCGGCGGCGGCCACCCCGGCTACCGCTCGATGGAGGACCCGGCCGATCCGGAGAACCCCGAGGCCGACCGCGTCACCGCCCAGCAGGACCCCTGGCACTACTCGATCGCCCGCATGGTCGACGCCTGCGCCTCGACCGGCATCCTGCCCTTCTACGGCCCCTTCGGCGACATCAAGGACACGGCTGGCTGCGAGACCCAGTTCCGCGCCGCCTTCCTGCTCGGCTGCGTCGGCGCCTGGTCGCTGCACCCGGTGCAGATCGGGATCGCCAAGAAGGTCTTCAGCCCGCCGCCCGACGAGGTCAAGTTCGCGAAGAAGGTCCTGGAGGCGATCCCCGACGGCCGCGGCGTCCACATGATCGACGGCAAGATGCAGGACGACGCCACCTGGAAGCAGTGCAAGGTGATGGTCGAGCTGGCCGAAATGCTGGC
>DASSBJ010000076.1:0-36674 GCA_035698885.1 Solirubrobacterales bacterium | reverse complement strand
AGCAGCGGTCGCTCAGCGTGGCGTCGAAGACGTCGGCGACGGCGCTGATCCGACCCTCGAGCGGGATCTCCTCACCTGTCAGGCCATAGGGATATCCGCTCCCGTCATAGCGCTCGTGATGGGTCAGGGCGATGTTCGCCGCAACGCGGAGCAGCTCGCTCTTGGAGTCGGCGAGGATCTCGAAGCCGACCGTCGTGTGGCGCTTCATCTCCTCGCGCTCCTCGGGCGTCAAGGGGCCGGGCTTGCGAAGGATCCCGTCCGGGGTGGCGATCTTCCCGACATCGTGCATCGGAGCGGCCAGCCGCAGCAGGTCGACCCAGGTGGAGTCGAGACCGAGTCGGGTCGCGAGAAAGGCGGCGACCTCGGCCATTCGGTCGACGTGCTCGCCGGTGGAGGAATCGTGGAGCTCGATCGCCTTGCTGAGTCGCTCGACGGTCTCCTGGCGGGACAGCCGCAACTCGTCGATCGCCTGCGCTTGGAGGTCGAGCCTGTAGGAGCGCTCGGAGATTTCGAGCTCGCGTCGTCGCAGCGCATTCATCACGGCGATCAGCAGCTCCCCCGGCCGCAACGGCTTCACCAGGTAGCCATGAACCCCGTGGCCACCGAAGGCGAAGGCTCGTCTTGCGACCTCCGGATCGTCCTTCTCGGTGATCAGCACCACCGCGGTCTCAGGGTGCTGCTCGGTGATTTCCTCGGCCAGCGCCAGGCCAGACGCGCCCAGCATCTGGATGTCGCAGAGGGCAAGTTGGAAGGTCGTGGAGGCGAGCTTCCTGTGGGCCTGAGCGGCGGTGGCGGCAAACTCGCAGCGATATCGGTTCCCCAACGCGCGGTCGACCATGCGCAGTATCTCGGGCTGATCGTCAGTTACGAGGACGCGCGCCAGCCCCCGATCCGTCGTTGACGATCTGCCTGCGGCGTCAGTAGCTTCCAACTATTGCTCCTGAGCAAGACTGGGTATCAAGCAGCAGAGTAGCGTTGCAACTGTAAGCGTATCGACAGACTCCGTTCAATGGACAAGCGGTCAAGCGCCGAGCGGTGTGTTGTTGGCGTTGCAGGGAGAGTGCCAGTCGGGTAGCTGTCAGGCTTAGACGATGAGTGCCGTGACCGTCGACGAGCATCCGGTTGCCGCCGCCGTGGAGCAGGAGGCGGCGGATCATGTGATCGTGCTGTTCGGGGCGACGGGGGACCTGGCGAAGCGGAAACTGCTGCCGGGGATGTTCCACCTGGCGCAGGTGGGACTGATGCCGGCGGGGTTCCGGATCGTCGGCACGGCGCGGCGCGACATCGGCGACGACGGGTTTCGCGATCTGGCGCGGGAGGCGATCGAAGAGTCGGGGAGGCGGCCGGCCGAGCGCGAGGCCGTGGAGCGCTTCGTCGAGTGCCTGCGCTTCGTCGCCGTCGACGGCGGGCTGGCGCCGCTGGTCGAGGTTGTCGAGGCGGCGCGGGGCGAGCTCGGCGCCGGCGCCAGGGTCCTGCACTACCTCTCGCTGCCGCCCCAGGCCGCCGGGCCGACCGTCCGTGAGCTGGGGGAGATCGGCCTCGGGGACGGCGCCCGGGTGATCACCGAGAAGCCCTTCGGCGTCGACCTCGCCTCGGCCCGCGAGCTCAACTCGTGCCTGCTCTCGGTCTTTCCCGAGGAGGACATCTTTCGCATCGACCACTACATCGGCCGCGAGGCGGTGCAGAACCTGCTCGCGCTGCGCTTCGCCAACGGGATGTTCGAGCCGGTCTGGAACCGCAACCACATCGACCACGTGCAGATCGACGTGCCGGAGACCCTCTCGATCGGCATGCGTGCCGGCTTCTACGAGGAAACCGGCGCCTTCCGCGACATGATCGTCACGCATCTGTTCCAGGTGCTCAGCTTCGTCGCGATGGAGCCGCCGACCTCGCTCGAGGCCAAGTCGTTGACGACCGAGCGGGAGAAGGCGTTCGACTCGATGTCCTCGCTCGAGCCCGGCTGCGCGGTGCGCGGCCAGTACGAGGGCTACCGGGAGGAGGATGGGGTCGCCGCCGACTCCGACACCGAGACGCTGGTCGCGCTGCGCGTCATGGTCGACAACTGGCGCTGGGACGGAGTGCCGTTCTACCTGCGCTCGGGCAAGCGCATGGCCGAGGACCGCCACATCCTCACCGTCGCCTTCAAGCAGCCGCCGCGGCGCATGTTCCCGCTCGACTGCAATGAGATCGCCGAGAGCTTCGGCCACGACCACCTCACCTTCGAGCTCGGCGAGCCGGGCAGCATCTCCGCCTCGTTCCTCGCCAAGGTGCCCGGACCGACGATTCACCTCGGCGAGGCGCACATGCGGTTCAGCTACGCCGACAGCTTCGCCGACAACGGCCACGCGCTCGACCCCTACGAGCGGCTGATCCACGACGTTATGGTCGGCGACCGGCTGCTGTTCACGACCTCGGCTGGGATCGAGCGCCTCTGGCAGGTCTCCGAGCCGCTGCTGGAGGACCCGCCGCCCGCGCACAGCTACCCGGTCGGCAGCTGGGGCCCCGCCGCGATCGACGAGCTGATCGCGCCGCGCCGCTGGCACCTCCCGAGCGCCCACGTCGACTGAGCCACGGAAAAGGGCCCCTTGCGGGGCCCTCTGCTTCCGAAGGACGTGCCACCTGACAGATCACGTTGCCGGCTCGTCGGTCCTCAAGTCTGTGAAGTCGCCGCCGCGCTTGCGGCCGCTGATCTATAAACACCACGTCGTCAGAAAAGTTGCACAGCTTGAATCGGCTGCAGCGACGGCAAGCTTGAGCAGGCGGCCCCGCTGCTAGATTCAGGCCTCCCGCTGGGGCGCATAGCTCAGTTGGGAGAGCGCCAGCTCGACAAGCTGGAGGTCACAGGTTCGAGCCCTGTTGCGCCCATTCGTTGACGATCGCGACCTACCTGGCGGTTGTGGCGGTGCTCGTGGCCTCGCTGGCGATCGGCCAGGCGGCGCTGGCGCTCTGCGGCGTGCGGCGCTGGTCGTGGCCGGCGCCGGCGGTGGGCCTGGCGCTGCTCTGCGCGATCTGCTGGGCGACGGTGCGGATGCCCGGGGACGGGGCCGCATCCGCTGCGGTCGTTGTGGCGCTTACGGCTGCTGCGGCGCTCTATTTGCGCGGCAGGTCGGAGGGCGGGGGAGAGGCGCTGCGCCTGGGATGGCCGGTCGCCGCCTGCGCCTTGCTCGCCGCGTCGCTGCCGTTCGTCGCCGAAGGCCACTTCGGCATCCTCGGCACCGGCTTCAACCCGGACATGTCCCAGCACCTGCTGGCGACCGACCGCCTCGCCCACGGCGAGGGCTCCCAGCTCCTGCACCAGGGCTATCCGCTGGGCCCGCACGGGATAGTCGTCGCCCTGAGCAAGGGCCTCGGCGTCGGCATCGTCCAGGGCTTCGACGGCCTGACCATCGCCGCCGCCGCGATCGCCCCGCTGACGGCACTCGCCGCATTCGCGGGCCAACCGCGGGCGCGCGCCACGGCCGCGGCACTCCTGGTCGGCCTCCCATATCTGGTCGCCTCCTACTTCGCCCAAGGCGCCTTCAAGGAGCTGATCCAAGCCCTTCTGGTCCTGGCATTCGTCCTAGCCCTCCGCGAAAGCACCCGAGCCTGGCGCCACCTCCCCCTGAGATTCGTCCCGGCCGCACTCCTCGCGATCGGCTCCGTCTACACCTACAGCTTCCCCGGCCTGATCTGGCTAGCTGGCATCGGGGCAATCTGGGCGATTCTTCGTTGGGCGTCAGCCAGATCGGCCACAACCGCGGGTGGCGGGGCGTTGGGGGGGTCCCCGACGCAGCGGCGTCCGTTTTTCGCCCCAAAGACTCTCTCGGACGGCCACCGGACTCAGAGGCGAAAAACCCAGCAAGGCGGGGACCCCCCCAACGCCCCGACAGGACCCGCGGGCCGACACGCAATGTCCCTTGCCGTCCTGGTGTTCGCCATAGGAGCCCTACCGGAGCTGGGCCGGATGATCGACTTCCACAGCTTCGAGACCTTCGACCCCAACGGCCCCGGCCTGGGCAACCTCTTCGGCCAGATCTCCCCGTTCACCGCCCTCGGCATCTGGCCCTCCGGAGACTTCCGCCTGGCCCCAGGCGATGGGGCGGTTCCAGCTTTCATCTACTACCTGGGAGCGGCATTCGCGACGCTTCTTTTCATCTTTGGCGTACGCCGAGCTTGGCGCAACCGTGAGCACTGGCTGCTCGCCGGACTGGCCTCGGTCGCACTGCTCTACGTAGCGGCTCGGGTGGGCGGAACCCCCTACACGTCCGCAAAGGCCCTGGAGATAGCCGCACCGCTCCTGACCCTTTGCATCCTGCTGCCCCGTTTGTCCGCGGGTGGCGTCGTAGGGGGGACCACCCCCGAGGACGCTTTAGCGACCGCAGGGGGTGGTGGGTCCCCTGCGGCGACAGGACCCGCGGTCGGGAGCTGGGTGTATTTGTTGGCCGCTGGCGCGTGTTCGCTGTTGGCGTTGGCCAACGCCCCGGTCGGCCCAAGGTCGTATTCACCGGCGCTCACGTCGCTGCGCCCGCTGTTCGCCGACAGCTCGACCCTCGTCCTCGCCCCCGACCGCCTGCTGGCCGACGAACAGGGCGAGAGCTACATCGCCTGGGAGCTGCGCGGCGGCCGCGTCTGCATCGAGCCGGCGAGCAGCGCGCGGGGCGGGCCGCCGGTCGGCGTCCGCTTCTTCGTCACCGCCGAGCCCGCCGAACGCCCCTTCCGCGGCCTCGTCCTGCGCCGCCGCGCCGGCCCCTACGCGGTCTGGGAGCACCGCGGGGTCGTCGGCGGTCCCAGCCCCTGCCCGCTGATCGCCGTGCGCCAGGCTCGCCAAGGCCCGTAGCATTGGGCCGCGATGGAGGCCGCGACCAAGATCACCGTGAAGCTGCCCGACGGGACGCCGCTCGAGCTGCCCGACGGCGCCTCCGGCGCCGACGCCGCCGCGGCGATCGGACCCGGCCTGGCCAAGGCGGCGCTGGCGATTCGCGTCGACGGCGAGCTGCGCGACCTCAGCGCGCCGCTGCCGGACGGGGCCGAGATCGCGATCCTCACCGACCGCGACCCCGAGGCGCTGGAGCTGATTCGCCACGACGCCGCGCACGTGATGGCCGAGGCGGTGATGGAGCTCTACCCGGGGACCAAGGTGACGATCGGACCGCCGATCGAGCAGGGCTTCTACTACGACTTCGAGTTCCCGCCCGACACCCGGGTCACCGAGGAGGACCTGGAGCGGATCGAGGCGGCGATGCGCGCCCATATCGAGGCCGACGAGCCCTTCGAGCGCCGCGACGTGCCGGTCGCCGAGGCGATCGAGATCTTCCGCGAGCAGGGCCAGGGCTACAAGGTCGAGCTGATCGAGGATCTCGTCCGCGACGAAGCGGTCGAGACCGTCTCGCTCTACCGCAACGGCCCCTTCGAGGACCTCTGTCGCGGCCCGCACGCCCCCGGCACCGGCCGGATCGCGGCGGTCAAGCTCAACTCGCTCGCCGGCGCCTACTGGCGCGGCGACGAGAGCCGCGCGATGCTGACCCGGATCTACGGCACCGCCTTCTTCTCGAAGAAGGACCTCGACCGCCACCTCGAGCGGATCGAGGAGGCGAAGGCGCGCGACCACCGCCGGCTCGGACCGCAGCTCGGCCTCTTCATGCTGCGCAAGGAGGCCCCCGGGATGCCCTTCTGGCTGCCCCACGGGACCACCCTGCTGCGGCTGATCGAAGCCGAGGTGCAGAAGCAGCTGCGCAAACGCGAGTACGTCGAGATCAAGACGCCGCACCTGATGGACGTCGAGCTCTGGCACCGCTCCGGCCACTGGGACAACTACCAGGAGAACATGTACCTCACCGAGTCGAAGGAGCGCCAGTACGCGATCCGGCCGATGAACTGCCCCGGCGCCTGCCTCGTCTTCGACTCCGAGCGCCACTCCTACCGTGAGCTGCCGCTGCGGGTCGCCGAGTTCGGCCAGGTCTCCCGCGCCGAGCGCGAGGGCGTCCTGCACGGCCTGCTGCGGGTGCGCGCCTTCACCCAGGACGACGCCCACATCTACTGCACGCCGGAGCAGATCGTCGACGAGGTGACGGGGATCTGCGAGGCGATCGACGAGCTCTACGCCCGCTTCGGCTTCGACGACGTGCAGATCGAGCTCTCGACCCGGCCGGAGAAGTCGATCGGCAGCGAGGAGCAGTGGGAGCAGGCCGAGGCGGCGCTGCGCTCCGCACTGGAGAGCCAGGAGCGCGAGTACACGCTCAACCCCGGCGACGGCGCCTTCTACGGCCCGAAGATCGACTTCCACATCACCGACGCGCTCGGCCGCTCGTGGCAGTGCGGCACCTGCCAGGTCGACTTCTTCATGCCCGAGCGCTTCGACCTCAGCTACACCGACCAGAACGACGAGGCGCGGCGGCCGGTGATGATCCACCGCGCCCTGCTCGGCTCGCTGGAGCGCTTCGCCGGCATCCTGATCGAGCACCACGCCGGGCGCTTCCCCGTCTGGCTGGCGCCGGTGCAGGCGACAGTGCTGCCGATCTCCGACCGCCACGTCGAGTTCGGCGACCGGGTCGCCGCCGAGCTGCGCGAGCTCGGCGTGCGGGTCGAGGTCGACCGGCGCTCGGAGTCGATCGGCAAGAAGGTGCGCGACGCCGAGCTGGCTCGCAACCCGTACATGCTGGTCGTCGGCGACCGCGAGCGGGAGAGCGGCGAGGTCGCGGTGCGCTCGCACGTCGAGGGCGAGCTGGGCTCGATGGGGTACGCGGACTTCGCCGACCTCGTGCATCGCGCCGAGGCGGCATGATCTCTATACTGAGCGCACTTGTTCGCAGGCACGTCAAACTCTTGAACCCCCACCGGTCCTCTCACTAGTGCCGGTCCCACGCAGGTTCGACCGACGTCCGCCGGAGCGCGACTCGACGCGCGTCAACGAGCGGATCCGGGTCCCCAAGGTGCGCCTGATCGGCGCCGAGGGGGAGCAGCTCGGCATCGTCGAGACGGCCGAGGCGATGCAACGCGCCCAGGAGGCCGACCTCGACCTGGTCGAGGTGGCGCCGAACTCGAAACCGCCTGTCACCCGCCTGCTCGACTACTCGAAGTACAAGTACGAGCAGGAGCAGAAGCAGAAGCAGGCCCGCAAGCACCAGACCCAGGTCAACGTGCGCGAGATCAAGCTGCGGCCGAAGATCGCCGACCACGACTACGAAACCAAGAAGGGGCACGTCGAGCGCTTCCTGCGCGGGCGCAACAAAGTCAAGATCACGATCATGTTCCGCGGCCGCGAGCAGGCCCACCCGGAGCGCGGCCGCGATCTGCTGCAGCGCCTCTTCGAGGACCTCGACGGTCTGGCGACGATCGAGTCCGCGCCGCTGCAGGAAGGGCGCAACATGAGCATGATGCTGGCGCCCAGCAAAGAGGCCGGCAAAGACAGCGACGAGTAGGCGTCCCGGCCCTACCGGCAGAGGACGTCCGCAATCCGTTCGGAGGCGTGGCCGTCCCAAAGCGGCGGTGGCTCTGGGTTTGCCGGGCGCGGCGCGGATAGGGCTTGGGGGATCGTGGCGATCGCCGCCGGGTCGAGGCCGAGCAGCGTGTTGGTGCCGGCGCGGATCGTCACCGGGCGCTCGGTGTTGTCGCGCAGGGTGAAGCAGGGGACGCCGAGGTAGGTCGTCTCCTCCTGGATCCCGCCGGAGTCGGTCAGCACGGCGCCGGCGTCGGCGATCAGGGAGAGGAAGTCGACGTAGCCGAGCGGCTCGGACAGCAGCAGGCCGGGGTGCTCGGCCTCGACCGCCTCCATCCTCGCACGGGTCCGCGGGTGGACCGGGAAGACGACCGGCATCTCGCGCGCCAGCTCGGCCAGGCGGTGGACCGTCTGCGGCAGCAGGTCGCCGTCGACCAGGGCCGGGCGGTGCAGCGTCACCAGGGCGTAGCCGCCCGGCGCGACGCCGAGCCGCGCCGCCGAGCCCGCGGCGCGGAAGCGCTCTTCGAGCGCCACCAGGGTGTCGATCATCGTGTTGCCGACGAAGTGCATGCGCTCCTCGGCGATGCCCTCGGCGCGCAGGTTCTCGATCGCCTCGTCGCTGTGCAGGAAGAGCTGCTCGGAGAACTCGTCGGCGACGATCCGGTTGATCTCCTCGGGCATCGTGCGGTCGAAGCTGCGCAGCCCCGACTCGATGTGGCCCACGGGGATCTGCATCTTGACCGCGGTGAGGACCGCGGCGAGGGTCGAGTTGACGTCGCCCGGAACGAGCACCAGGTCCGGCCGCTCCGCTTCCAGCACCGGCTCGAGCCGCTCCATCGTGCGCGCCGTCTGCACCGCGTGGCTGCCCGAGCCGACCCCGAGCATGTGGTCGGGCGCCGGTACGCCGAGCTGCTCGAAGAAGATCTCCGACATCGCCCGGTCGTAGTGCTGTCCGGTGTGGACGATCGCGTGGCGGCCCTCGGGCAGGCGCCTGCGCAGGGCGGCGATCACCGGCGCCGTCTTGACGAAGTTGGGCCGCGTTCCGAGGACGTAGACGATCCGCATGCGGCGCCAGCGTACCTGCGCGATCCGCTGCGCCTGGCGCGGGCGGCGTCCGGTCTGCTTCAATACCGAACCCGATGCCGAAGATGAAAACCCATTCCGGCGCCAAGAAGCGCTTCCGCAAGACCGCCACGGGCAAGCTGCGCGGGCGGCGCGCCTACTCGAGCCACATCCTCGAGAAAAAGTCGCCGAAGCGCAAGCGCCAGATGGGGCGGCCGGTGGAGATCGCCAAGCCGGACCAGAAGCGGGTCAACAAGCTGCTCGGAGGCGGAAAGTGAGCCGCGTCAAGCGCTCCGTCCACGCGCGCAAGAAGCGGCGCAAGGTGCTGAAGGAAGCGAAGGGCTACTTCGGCCGCAAGCATTCCTCCTACCGCTTCGCCAAAGAGCAGGTGCAGCGCTCGGGGATGTACGCCTACAGGGACCGGCGCAACCGCAAGCGCGAGTTCCGGCGCCTCTGGATCACGCGGATCAACGCCGCCGCGCGGCTCGAGGGCATGAGCTACTCGCAGCTGATCCACGGCCTGGGCGAGGCCGGCGTCGAGGTGAACCGCAAGATGCTCGCCGAGATCGCGGTCTCCGACCGCGAGGCCTTCCGCCGATTCGTCGAGCTTGCCCGGGAGGGCGCCGCCGCCTAGAGCGACAGCGCACACTCCACTTTCCCGGGCGGGCCGTCTTCACGGCCCGCTTTTTTGTTGTCGAGGAGAAAAGACCACAGAACCGAAAGCAACCCAGATGATCTGCAGCCCCCACAACGAGAAGCTGAAGCTGGTGCGCAAGCTGCGCGAGCGCCGGCAGCGCGACCGCGAGGGCCTGTTCGCGACCGAGGGCGAGGACCTGGTGGAGGCCGGGCTGGCGGCCGGCGCGGAGCCGCGCTTCGTGCTCGTCGCGGCCGGCAGCGGCCTGACCGGCGAGGAGGTCGAGCCGCGGCTGCTGGCGGAGGTCTCGACGCTCGGCTCGGGCACGCGGGCGATCGCGGTCTGGCCACAGGGGTGGGCGGAACGGGCGGCGGCGCCCTGCGTCTACCTGCACGGCGTTCGCGACCCGGGCAACGTCGGCACGATCGTGCGCACCGCGGACGGCCTGCTCGGCGGCACGGTGGCGCTCGGACCCGATTGCGCCGACCCGTTCGGCCCCAAGGCCGTGCGGGCGGGCATGGGGTCGACCTTCGCCCGATCGCTGCTGCGGGGCGGGGTGGAGGCGACGCCACGGCCGCGCGCGGCGCTGGTCGCACACGGAGGTGCGGGACTGGACGCCCTGGCCGGCGCGGCGACGCTCTGCCTCGGCGGCGAGCGCGAGGGTCTGCCGGCTGAGGCGCTGGCCGAGTGCGACACCCGGGTGACGATCCCGTTGCGGCCGGGCGGCGCCGAGTCGCTCAACGTCGCCGCCGCGGCTGCGATCGCCGCCCAGTGGATATCGTCGCTCGCGATGCGGGAGACGGCCGAATGACCCTGGAACGGATCGAGGCGATCGAGTCCGAGGCGACGGCCGCGATCGAAGCCGCCGCGGGCACCGCGGAGCTGGAAGAGCTGCGCGTCCGCCACCTCGGCCGCAAAGCCGAGCTGACGACGATCCTGCGCGGGATCGCCGAGCTGCCCGCCGAGCAGCGGGGGAAGGTCGGCGGCGGCGCCAACCGGGTGCGCAAGTCGCTCGAAGAGCTGCTGGAGCGCCGTGCGGCCGAGCTCGACGCGGCCGAGCTCGAGCAGCGGTTGGCGAGCGACCGGATCGACGTCACCCTGCCCGGCGCGCCGGCCCACCCGGCCGGCCACCTGCACCTGATCACGCGGACGACGCGGCAAATCGAGGACACGATGTGCGGCCTCGGCTACCGCGTCGTCGAGGGCCCGGAGATCGAGCACGACTACTACAACTTCACCGCGCTCAACCACCCGCCGGGCCACCCGGCGCGGATGCTCCAGGACACCTTCTACGTCCAGTCGCATCCCGACCTGCTGCTGCGCACCCACACCTCGCCGGTGCAGATCCGCTCGATGGAGACGCAGCCGCCGCCGATCTTCGTGATCGTCCCCGGCAAGGTCTACCGGCGCGACTCCGACGCCACCCACAGCCCGATGTTCCACCAGATCGAGGGGCTGGCGGTCGGCGAGGGGATCACGCTCGCCGACCTCAAGGGGACGCTGGAGGAGATGCTGCGGGCGATCTTCGGCGCCGAGCGCGAGATCCGCATGCGTCCGCACTTCTTCCCCTTCACCGAGCCGAGCGTCGAGGTCGACGTCTCCTGCTTTCGCTGCGCCGGGACCGGGTCGTTGCCCGGCGGCGAGCGCTGCAACCTCTGCAAGGGCCAGGGCTGGATCGAGATCCTCGGCGCCGGCATGGTCGACCCGAACGTACTCGGCTTCGTCGCCGAGAGCGGTTACGACCCCGAGAAGGTGCAGGGCTTCGCCTTCGGCATGGGGGTCGAGCGGATCGCGATGCTGCGCCACGGCGTCCCCGATCTGCGGCGCTTCTTCGACAACGACGTGCGGATGCTGGGGCAGTTCCTATGAGGGTCCCGTTCTCCTGGCTGCGCGAATATTGCGACCCCGGGCTCGGGGCGGCTGAGCTGGCCGAGCGCCTGGCGATGACCGGGACCGAGGTCGAGCGGGTCCTCGGCGTCGGCCCGCCGAGCGCCGAGGGCTTCGTCGTCGGCCGGGTGCTGACCCGCGAGAAGCACCCCGACGCCGACCGGCTCAGCGTCTGCTCCGTCGACACCGGCGACGGCGAGCCGCGGACGATCGTCTGCGGGGCGCCCAACGTCGGGGCCGGCCAGACGGTGCCGGTGGCGCTGCCCGGCGCGACGATGCCCGGCGGCGCGAAGCTCGGCCGGGCGAAGCTGCGCGGAGTCGAGTCGCACGGGATGATCCTCTCCGCCGCCGAGCTCGAGGTCGCCGAGGAGTCGGCCGGGATCATGGTGCTCGACGACGGCCCGGCGCCGGGCACGCCGCTGACCGAGGTGCTGCCGGTGGCCGAGCCGGTGCTCGAGCTCGAGGTGACGCCGAACCGGGTCGACTGCTTCGGCGTCTACGGCGTCGCCCGCGAGGTCCACGCGATCAGCGGCGCGCCGCTGGCGCCCGAGCCCTGGGAGGAGGACGCCGCCGCAGAGGGCGCGGGGGAGGCGGGCGACTTCGCGTCGGTGACCGTGGAGGTGCCGGAGCTCTGCCCGCGCTTCACCGCGCGCGTATTCACCGACGTGACGATCGGCCCCTCGCCGGCCTGGCTGCAGGCGCGGCTCAGCGCCGCCGGGCAGCGGCCGATCAACAACGTCGTCGACATCACCAACTACGTCATGCTGCTGACCGCACAGCCGCTGCACGCCTTCGACCTCGACCTGGTGCCGAACGGCGCGCTGACCGTGCGCACGGCGAGCGAGGGAGAGAAGATGAGGACGCTGGACGACGTCGAGCGGACCTTCGACGCAGAGACGGTGCTCGTCTGCGACGAGCGCGGCCCCTCGGGCATCGCCGGGATCATGGGCGGCCAGGCCTCCGAGGTCTCCGAGGCGACGACCCGCGTGCTGCTCGAGGTCGCGACCTGGAACGGGACCAACATCCTGCGCACCTCGCGGCTGCTCGGGCTGCGCTCCGAGGCCTCCGCGCGCTTCGAGAAGCAGCTCCACCCGGCGCTGTGCATACGAGCGCAGCGGTTGGCGTCGCGGCTGATGGTCGAGCTCTGCGGGGCGAAGCTGGTGCCGGGGACGATCGACGTCGAGGCCGAGACGCCGGAGGCGCCGCCGCTCCGGCTGCGCGGGGCGCGCGTCGAGGGCTTGCTCGGGATGGACATCGCGAGGCCCGACCAGGTTGCCTACCTCGAGCGCCTCGGCTTTACGGTCGGGCTGGGCGAGGGCGAGCTGACGGTCGAGGTCCCGCCGGACCGCCACTACGACGTGACCCGCGAGGTCGACCTGATCGAGGAAGTCGCGCGCGTCCACGGCATCGACGCGCACCTGCCCTCGACCCTGCCCGCGGTCGGCCAGGCCGGCGGGCTGCGGCCCGACCAGCGGCTGCGGCGGCGCGCCGAGGACGCGATGCGCGACCTCGGCTTCGACGAGATCGTCGGCTGGAGCTTCACCGACCCCGGCGAGCCGGCGCGGCTGCGGATCCCCGCCGACGACCTCCGCGCTCAGCCCGTCCTCGTCTCCAACCCGCTCTCCGAGGACCAGTCGGTGATGCGGACGACCCTCGTCGGCTCGCTGCTCGGCGCCGCCGAGCGCAACCAAGCCCGCGACGCCGACCGCATAGCCCTCTTCGAGTCCGCCCGCACCTACCTCGACACACCCCCGCCGGCGGGCGGGTTTGGCGGCGAGCGGGGGGCTCCGTTCGTCGAGGCGCACCGGCTGGCGGCGGTCGCCGTCGGCTCGCTGACGCCCGGGTCATGGCGCGCCGACCCCGTGGCGGCGGATTTCTACTCGCTCAAGGGCGTGCTCGAGGGGGTCGCGGCGCGGCTCGGCGTGGCGCTCGGCTTCGAGCAGGCGGGGGAGCCGTTCCTGCACCCCGGCCGCTCGGCGCGGGTGCTCGTCGACGGGACGGAGGCGGGCTGGCTCGGCGAGCTGCACCCGCTGGTCTGCCGGGAGTGGGACCTCGACGGCGCCGCGGGCTTCGAAGTCGACCTTGCCGCCCTGGTCGAGGGCGCCTCGGCCGGCGAGGAGGCGTTCGAGGACGTGACCACCTTCCCCTCGGTGCGCCAGGACCTCGCGGTCGTCGTCCCGACCGAGGTCTCAGCCGCGCAGGTCCGAGACGCCGTGCTCGCCGGCGGCGGCGAGCTGCTGCGCGAGGCCGCGGTCTTCGACCTCTTCGAAGGCGAGCAGCTCGGCGAGGGGCGCAAGAGCCTCGCCCTGCGGCTCGAGTTCCGCGCCGCCGACCGCACCCTCACCGACGAGGAGGTTGCGACCCGGCGCGAGTCGATCGTCGCCGCGCTGAAGCAGATCGGGGGTGCGCCACGTGAGTGAGCGGGCGAGAGTCCTGGTCGCCGGCGCCTCCGGCTTCACCGGCGCGCTCGCCGCCGAGCTCGTCTGGCGCCATCCGCGGATGGAGCTGGTCGCGGCGACCTCGCGCAGCGACGCGGGCAGGCGGCTCGGCGAGCTGTACCCGCGCTACCGGGCGAGGGTCGAGCTGAGCGAGCTCGACCTCGAGGCGCCGCCCGACGTCGACGCGGCGATCGTCGCCTACCCGCACGGCGCCGCGGCGCCGACCGTCGCCGCCCTGCGCGAGCGCGACGTCGTCGTCGCCGACCTCTCGGCGGACTTCAGGCTGCGCGAGATGCCGACCTACGAGCGCTGGTACGGCGAGCACGGCGCGCCCGAGCTGTTCGGCGAGGCCGTGTATGGCCTGGCCGAGCTCTACCGCGACGAGCTGCGGGAGGCGAAGCTCGCCGCCGTGCCCGGCTGCTACCCGACCGCGAGCGTGCTGGGCCTCGCCCCGCTGGCCGAGCGCGGGCTGCTGACCGACGTCGTCGTCAGCGCGATGCAGGGCACCTCGGGCTATGGCCGCAGCAGCGACGACATCGTCCACTTCAGCGCGATGACCGGAAACGCCTTCCCCTACAAGACCGAGGGCCATCGCCACCGGCCCGAGATCGAGCAGGAGCTGGCGGCGCTCGGCAGCGCGGCGCCGGTCGCCTTCGTCCCCCACCTGCTGCCGCTCGACCAGGGCGAGCTGACGACCTGCTTCGCCCAGCTCGCCGAGCCGATGGACAAGCAGGCGGTGCAGGCCCTCTACCGCGAGCGCTACGCGAACGAGCCGTTCGTCCACGCGCTCGACGGCCCGCCGAACGTGCGCGCCGTGCGCGATACCAACGAGTGCCACGTCTACGTCACGGTCGAGGAGCGGGGACGGGTGCTCGCCTTCTCGGCGATCGACAACATCTGGAAGGGGGCGTCGAGCCAGGCGATCCAGTGCCTCAACCTGATGCTCGGCTTCGAGGAGACGGAGGGGCTGGGATGACCCGGCCGCCCGCGGACGCGGAGCAGAGCAGGCGGCCTGACCACTTCTTCAAGTCCCGCTGGGTGGATCCGCCGGCCGGCGTCGAGCAGCTCGACCCCGCGCGGCTGGCGCCGGGCTTTCGCGCCGGCGCCGCGCACTGCGGCCTCAAGGGCGGCGGCAAGACCGACGTCGGCCTGCTCGTCTGCGACGCGCCCGAGGTCGCCTCGTCGCTGCTGCTGACGCGCAACGCCTCGGCGGCGGCGCCGGTCAGGGTCTGCCGCCGCCGCGTCGACCGGGGCGCCGTCCGCGCCGCCGTGGTCAACGCCGGCAACGCCAACGCCGAGACCGGCGACCAGGGTATGGCCGACGCCTGGGCGATGTGCGAGCGGGCGGCGGAGGAGCTGCGGCTCGACCCCTCGCTCGTCGCCGTCGCCGAGACCGGCGTGATCGGCGTGCCGCTGCCGGTCGACGCGGTCCTCGGCGGCATCGGCGAGGCCGCCGGAGCGCTCTCCGCCGAGGGCGCCGGCGCGTTCTCCGGCGCGATCCTCACCACCGACCGCTGGCCGAAGAGCTGCACGCTGCGCGCCGGCGGGGTGACGGTCTCCGCCCAGGCGAAGGGAGGGGGGATGATCCAGCCGAACATGGCGACGATGCTCTGCTTCGTCCAGACCGACGCCGCCTTCGCCGACCCCGACGCCGCCCTGCGCTCGGCCGTCGACGCCTCGTTCGAGCGGATCACCGTCGATGGACAGATGAGCACCAACGACACCGTCCTCCTGCAGGCGACGGGCGAGGCGGGCGCGCCGCTGCCCGACGGGCTGCTCGACGCGGTCCTGCTGCAGCTGGCGCTCGAGATCGTCGCCGACGGCGAGGGCTCGAGTAGGGTCGGCCGGGTCCAGGTCGTGGGCGCCGCCTCCGCCGCCGAGGCCGAGCGGGTCGCGCGCGCGATCGCCAACTCGCCGCTGGTCAAGACGGCGCTGTTCGGCCGCGACCCGAACTGGGGCCGGATCGCCCAGGCGGCCGGGATGGCGCTGGCCGGCGAGGACCTGGAGGAGATCGGCGCCGCGGCGATCGACGCCGCGGAGCTGGGCGAGGAGGTCGCCGAGGCCGAGATCGGGCTGCGCCTCGGCCGCGGCGAGGGCGCGGCCCACGTCTACTTCTCCGACCTGGGGCACGAGTACATAAGAATCAACGCCGAGTACACGACGTGAGGAGACGAGCGTGAGCACCAGCGTCGACACCCTGCTCGAGGCACTGCCGTACATCAAGGAGTTCCACGGGCGCACCGTGGTGATCAAGTACGGCGGCTCGGCGATGCGCGAGGACGCGCTGCGCGAGGGCTTCGCCACCGACGTGGTGCTGCTCAAGTACGTCGGCCTCAACCCCGTGATCGTCCACGGCGGCGGCCCCGAGATCACCGAATACATGGAGCGGCTCGGGCTCGAGGTGCGCTTCCACGAGGGCCTGCGGGTTTCCGACGCGGAGACGGTCGAGGTCGCCCGGATGGTGCTGCTCGGCAAGCTCAACTCCGACATCGTCCAGCGGCTCAACCGTCACGGCCAGCCGGCGGTCGGGCTCTCCGGCCAGGACGGGACGCTGTTCGAGGTGGCGCCGGTGCCGAACGCCGAGCAGGTCGGCTTCGTCGGCTCGATCGAGCGGGTCGACGTCGACGTGCTCAACCACATCGCCGAGGACTACATCCCGGTCGTCGCCTCCTCCGCCGCCGACCGCGAGGGCAACGCCTACAACGTCAACGCCGACGAGGCCGCCGGCAAGGTCGCCGCGGCGCTCGGCGCCTACAAGGCGATCTTCCTCACCGACGTCGAGGGCTGGCTCGCCGACCCGGACGACCCGCGGTCGCTGATCTCGCACGCGCCGGTGCACGAGGTCGAGCGCAAGCTTGCCGACGTCGCGGGAGGCATGCGGCCGAAGCTGCAGGCCTGCCTCGACGCGGTCCAGGGCGGCGCCCAGTCGGCCCACATCGTCGACGGGCGCAAGCCGCACAGCCTGCTGCTGGAGCTGTTCACCGACGCCGGCATCGGCACGATGGTGACCCCATGACCCTCGAGGGGCTGCGCGAGCGTGAGCAGCGCTCGCTGATGCAGACCTACAGGCGGGCGCCGGTCGAGTTCGTCCGCGGCGAGGGCGCGCTGCTCTGGGACTCGGAGGGGAAGGAGTACCTCGACTTCCTCGCCGGGATCTCCGTCTGCTCGGTCGGCCACTGCCACCCCGCGGTGGTCGAGGCGGTGCGCGAGCAGGCGGGCAGGCTGATGCACGTCTCCAACCTCTTCTACAGCGAGCCGATGGTGCGCCTCGCCGAGCGGCTCTCGCGCTCCAGCCTCGGCGGCAAGGTCTTCCTCGCCAACTCCGGCGCCGAGGCGAACGAGTGCGCGATAAAGGTCGCCCGCAAGAGCGCCCACCGGCGCGGCGTCGACAGCCCGGAGATCGTCAGCTTCGAGCGCGACTTCCACGGCCGCACCTACGGGGCGCTCTCGGCGACGCCGAAACTGGCGGAGAACCGGGCGCTGGGCCCGATGCTGCCGGGCTTCCGCTCCGTCCCCTTCGACGATCCAGGCGCCCTGCGCGACGCCGTCTACGAGCAGACCGCCGCGGTGCTGATCGAGCCGATCCAGGGCGAGTCCGGCGTCTACCCGCTGAGCGACGAGACGCTGCTCGCCGCGCGCGAGGCCTGCGACGAAACCGGCGCCCTGCTGATCTTCGACGAGATCCAGACCGGGGTCGGGCGCACCGGCTCGCTCTGGGCCTACGAGCAGACGCCGGTGCGCCCCGACGTCCTGACCAGCGCCAAGGCGCTCGGCGGCGGCCTGCCGATCGGCGCCTGCGTGCTGAGCGAGACGCTCGGCGACGTGCTCGAGCCGGGCGACCACGGCTCGACCTTCGCCGGCGGCCCGGTCGCCTCGGCCGCGGCGCTCGCGGTGCTGGAGCTGGTCGACGAGGCGAGCCTGTTGCGCTTGGTTCGGGAGCGTGGAGCGGCGCTGCGCGAGGCGCTGCGCGGGCTGGATGCGGTGCGCGAGGTGCGCGGTCGCGGCCTGATGCTCGGCGCCGGACTGGTCGAGGGGATCGACGCCGCGGCGGTCGGCGCCGACCTGCTCGAGCGCGGCCTGATCGTCAACGTCCCCGAGCCCGGGACGCTGCGCCTGCTGCCGCCGCTGACGGTCGATCCGGCCCAGATCGGCCGCGCGGTCGATCTGATCTCGCAATCCCTCCTAAGCTATTCGCCGGGATGAGCGCCGAGAAACTCCCACCGCGCCCGCAGCGACCGCCCTCGTCGGCGGCCGACGCGGCTTCGCGCCTGGCGACGATCGTCGACGCGGCCGAGCGCGCCGCCGCCGGCGTGATCGACGACGCCGAGGCGCAGGCCCGCCTGCAGCTGGAGGAAGCGGGTGCCCGCGCCGACCGGATCGTCGCCGAACGACTGCGCGAGCTGGCCGACGAGCTCGACCCGCCGGGCTCCGCCGAGCGCGTCACCGGGCACCTGAAGCCGGTCGCGAGCCTCGAGCGCGATGCCGAGGACGGGGACGACGACGCGCCGCCGGCGCCGCGGCGCAGCGGCTCGGCCGGCGCCCGCCTGCTCGCCACCCAGATGGCCGTCTCGGGCGCCGGCCGCGAGGAGATCGAGGAGCGCCTGCGCAGCGGCTTCGAGATCGACGACACGAGCGAGATCCTCGACGCGATCCTCGGTCCGGAGGATTAGGCCATGCATGACGATCCGACCCGGATGATGGGCCAGCCGGAGCAGCCCGGTGGGAACCGCCCGCACGGCAACGTCCGCCTGCTGGTCGCGGGCCTGATCGCCGTGATCGTCGGCCTCGCGATCGCGATCGTCGTGATCGCCTCGAACGACGGCGGCGAAAGCGCCTCGACCGTGACGACCGAAGTGCTGCCGTCGGAAACGACCGCGACCGAATCGACCCCGTCGACGGGTGAATCGACGGCGACCGAACCGACGACCGGCGAAGAAGAAGCAGAAGAAGGCGGCGAATCGACGAGCGGCGAACCGACCCCCGCGCCCGAAGAAGAAGCCGAAGAAAACGGCAGCGGCGGCATCCCCGCCGAATGAGCGAGCTGTCCCCCGAGCAGGTCCGCACCGCGGGCTACGAGGCCGACCCCGCCGAGGTCAGCCGCGTCCTGCTGCTCTACTCCGGCGGCCTCGACACCAGCGTGATGCTGAAGTGGATCCAGGACCGCTACGACGCCGAGGTCGTCTGCCTGACCGTCAACCTCGGCCAGCCGGGCGAGGACTACGCGGTGATCGAAGACAAGGCGAAGCGCCTCGGCGCGCTCGAGTGCCACGTCGTCGACGCGCGCGAGCGCTTCGCCGCCGACTTCGTCGTTCCGGCGATCAAGGCCAACGCGCTCTACGGCGGCGGTTACCCGCTGTTCACGGCGCTCGGGCGACCGCTGATCGCCGAGCTCGCGGTCGATCACGCGCGCCGCAGCGGCTGCGACACGATCGCCCACGGCTGCACCGGCAAGGGCAACGACCAGGTGCGGATCGAGGCGACGGTGGCCACCCTCGCCCCGGAGCTGAAGACGATCGCGCCGGTGCGCTCGTGGCAGATGGGCCGCGAGGAGGAGATCGCCTACGCGCGCGAGCACGGCATCCCGGTCAAGGGCGGCGCCGAGGCGACGCCCTACTCGATCGACGACAACCTCTGGGGCCGCTCCTCGGAGGGCCGCTGGATCGAGGACCTGGAGCACGCGCCCGAGGACGACGTCTTCCAGCTCGTCACCCGTCCCGAGCTGGCCCCGGACGAGGCGGAGACGGTCACGGTCGAGTTCGAGGCCGGCGTGCCGGTGGCGTTCAACGGCGAGCGCCTCGGCATCGTCGAGCTGCTGGAAGCGGTCGCCGAGGCAGGCATCCGTCACGGCGTCGGCATCGTCGACCACATCGAGGACCGCATCGTCGGGCTGAAGGTGCGCGACATCTACGAGGTGCCGGCGGCGGCGATCCTGCTGCCGGCCCACCAGGAGCTGGAGAAGCTGGTCGGCACTATCCACCAGAACCAGTTCAAGCCGGGCCTCGACCAGCAGTGGGGCTATCTGGTCTACGCCGGCCTCTGGTGGGAGCCGCTGCGCGCCGATCTCGATGCATACATGGATGCAGTCAATGCCCAGGTGACGGGGACGATCGGCCTGCGCCTGTACAAAGGGAGCGTGCGAGTCGTCACCCGCTCTTCGCCCAACGCCGTCTACGACGCCGGCCTGGCCTCCTTCGCCGAGTCCGGCGGCCTGTTCTCGCAGGCCGCCTCGCCCGGATTCATCGAGCTCTGGTCGCTGCAGTCGCGGATGGCGCATGGGATCCGCCGTCGCGGGGAAGAGGAGGATCGATGATCTATCGGGCGATCGGCAAGGCCGCGGTGAAGTACAGCATCCAGTTCGTGCGCCGCCGCTACCGACGCCAGCTGCGCGTGGGCGCCGGGCTCGGCGTCGTCGCGCTCGGCGTCGCGGTCTACCTCGCGACCCGCGAAGTGCCCGAGGGTTAGAGGACTGAGGTGCCGCGGTGCGCTGGAAGCCCGCAGTCGCGCTCCTTGCGATAGCCCTGCTCGCCGCCGGCTCGGCACGCGCGGCCAACGTCGGCGCGCTGCGCGACAAGGTCGGCGGGGCGCGCGAGGAAGCGGCCGCGCTGGGAAGCCGGATCCGCGCCACGCAGGAACGGCTGACGGCGACGGAAGCCGAAGCGAACGCCGCCGCGGCGCGGCAGCGCAAGCTCGGCGACCTGCTGGCGCACGGTCGCGAACGAGCCGCGCGCCTGGCGGCGAAGGTCGCAGCGGCCGAAAGCCGTCTGCGCGCCGAGCGGGCGCGCCTGCGCCGCGCCCGCCGCGCGCTTGCGGCGCGGCTCGTCGCGATCTACGAGAGCGGCTCCCCGAGCACGGCGAGCATCGTGCTCGAATCGGGCGACGTCAACGAGCTCGCGGTGCGCAGCGAATACCTGCAGCGCATCCAGGACTCCGACACCGCGCTCGCGGCGCGGGTCGAGCAGGTCCGCGACCGGGTTCGCCGCGAGCTCGACCTGGTCGCGGCGCTGAAGGCGCGGGTCGACGCCTACAACGAAGAGCTGGCGGCCGCGCGTTCGGAAATCGCCGCCGTGCGGGCGCGCGCCGAGGCGACCGCGGCGCGCCTCGACTCGCTCGCCGCCGAGCGCTCGGCGGCTCTCTCGAAGCTCAAATCGCGAATCGGCCAGTGGGTGAAGGAGATCGAAGCGGCGGAAGCCGCGAGCCGCGCCGCGGCCGAAGAAACCGTCGGTCGCTGGCTCGGCGGGCCCTACACGATCCCGACCTACATCGTGATGTGCGAGTCCGGCGGCAACTACGGCGCGGTCAACCCCGGCAGCGGCGCCGGCGGCGCGTACCAGATCCTGCCCTCGACCTGGGCGCTCTACGGCGGCCAGGGCGCTCCCCAGGACGCCCCCAAGGCCGAACAGGACCGGATCGCCGCCGAAATCTGGGCCGACTCCGGCGGTGGCGCCTGGGTCTGCGCCGGCTGAGCCCGGCAGGGGAGCGCCGCCGGGCGTCGAAGCGGGTGCCAATGTTCGTGCGCAAGAAGCGAGGCTCGGCCGCGCGCCGCAAGCCCAAAGGCAAGGCGAAAGCGAAATCGCGGCTGCCGCGACCCCACCTGCCGGAGGGCCTGCAGCAGCGCCACCTCGATCTGATCGGCCTCTTCCTGATCGCCGCCGGCGTCTATCTCTGCTTCGTCCTCTTCTTCGGCTGGGATGGGGGCAAGGTCGGCTACGGGCTCGAAACCGGGCTCGAGTACCTGTTCGGAAGGGTCGGCGCGCGGATCGCGACGGTGCTGATGCTCGCCGTCGGCGCGATGCTCGTCACCGGCGCTTCGGTCTCGACCGTCTTCCGCGGCCTCGGCCGCGGCATCCACCACACCTTCGCCGGCGGCCGCGGCCTCGCCGAGACGGCGATCCAGCACCGCGACGACCGCCGCGCGCAGAAGGCCCTGGAGACCAGAGCCGGCCCGACCGACGTGATGAGCACCTACCCCGAGACCGACGAGGACTTCGAACCCACCGTGGCGATCGCCGAGCCCGAGGAGCCGCCCGAGCCGGAGCCGGCCACGCACGAGTTCCCGGAGCTCGCCGAAGAGCCCGAGCCCGAGCCCGAGCCGGGCGCGCCCGAGGACGTGCAGCCGCAGCTCACCCCGATGGGCAACAAGCGGGGCGTGACCGAATCGGAGCAGATCGACTACCGGCCGCCGCCGACGAAGGTTCTGGAGAAGGGCAAGGCCGACAGCGGCCCCGACCCGCGCGACCACGAAACGATCGGCCGCAAGCTGGTCGAGACGCTCGGCCACTTCGGCGTCGAGGCGAAGATCGTCGGCATCGTCAGCGGTCCGCACGTCTCGCGCTTCGAGCTGCGGCTCGCTCCCGGGACCAAGGTGAAGAAAGTCACCGAGCTCTCCAACGACCTCGCCTACGCGCTGGCCTCGACCGACATCCGCATCCTCGCGCCGATCCCCGGCAAGCAGGCGGTCGGGGTCGAGGTCCCGAACACGCGCCGCCGCCTGGTCCGCCTCGGCGACATCTACGCCGGCCGGCCCGAGAAGACCTCGCCGCTCATCGCCTGGCTCGGAAAGGGGATCGACGGCAACTCGGTCTCCGTCGACCTGGCGAAGATGCCCCACGTGCTCGTCGCCGGCACCACCGGCTCGGGCAAGTCCGGCTGCGTCAACGCGATCCTCACCTCGATCCTGATGCACGCCTCGCCCAACGACGTGCGCCTCGTCCTGGTCGACCCCAAGCAGGTCGAGCTCAACCACTACGAGCACGTGCCGCACCTGCTGACGCCGGTCGTCACCTCGCCGCGCCTGGCGGCAAACGTGCTCGCCAACCTGATCGGCGAGATGGAGAGCCGCTACGGGATCATGGGCGAGGCGCGCTGCCGCAACCTCGCCGAGCTCAACCGCGTCCGCGCCAAGGCCGGCGAGCCGCCGCTGCCGCACATCCTCTGCGTGATCGACGAGCTCGCGGACCTGATGATGGTCTCGCCGGCGGAGGTCGAGGACTCGATCATCCGCCTGGCGCAGAAGTCGCGCGCCACCGGCATCCACCTGGTGCTGGCGACCCAGCGCCCGTCGACCGACATCATCACCGGCACGATCAAGGTCAACATCCCGGCGCGCATCGCCTTCGCCGTCTCCTCGCAGACCGATTCGCGGGTGATCCTCGACCAGGGCGGGGCGGAGGCGCTGCTCGGCCAGGGCGACATGCTGTTCCGCGGCGCCGGCACCTCGAAGATGGCCCGCGTGCAGGGCGCCTTCGTCACCGAGGAGGAGATCGCCAGGGTCACCTCCCACTGGGCGAAGCAGGGCGAACCGGAGTTCGAGGCCGAGCTGCTCGAGGTGCACGAGGAGAAGGGCGTCGAAACCGAGGACGACTTCGACCCCGACAGCGACGACCTGCTCGACGATGCGATCCGCACCGTGGTGCAGACCGAAACCGCCTCGGTCTCGATGATCCAGCGGCGCCTGCGGGTCGGCTACACCCGCGCCGGCCGGCTGATCGACATGCTCGAGCGACGCGGCGTGATCTCCGGCTACGAGGGCTCGAAGCCGCGCCAGGTGCTGATCACGGAGGCGGATCTTCAGCGGGTGCTCGGCGGCGGGGACCCGGCGCCGGTCGCCGTCGAGTCGGCCGATCCGGCCGCCGGCGACGGCGCTTAACAGCGTTCTTTCGCACCGAGCGGGCGTAATGGACACAATGTCGCCGTGGCAACCGGCATCGGCGAAACCCTGCGCGAGGCGCGCAACCGGCGCAAGCTCCGCCTTCCTGAGGTCGAAGCGGCGATCAAGATCCGCGTCCGCTACCTGCAGGCGATCGAGAACGAGGAGTGGGACGCCCTGCCGGGAGGCGCCTACACGCGCGGCTTCATCCGCACCTACGCGGCCCATCTGGGGCTGGACGGCGACCGCCTAGCCGACGACTACCGTCGCGAGGTGGAGCCGCAGGGCGAGCGGGTGCCGAAACGGGTCGAGCCGGTGCCGACCGGCGCCCGCGACGGCGGCTCGCGGATCCCGGGGCGGTTGCTGATCGCCGCGGTCTGCCTGCTCCTGGTCGCAGCCGTGGTCGGCATCGCGCTGGCCGGAGGCGGCGGGGAAGGCGGATCGTCAAATCCGAAGACCTCGGCCCAGGCGAAGTCGAAGCGCAAGCAGCGGCACAAGCAGGCGAGCGCGAGCAAGCCGGGCGTCGCGGTGCGGCTCGCCGCGACCGGCGAAGTCTGGGTCTGCGTGCTGGACGCCGCCGAGCGGCGGCTGGTCGACGGGCAGATCCTCGGCGAAGGCGAAGAAGCCGGCCCATACCGCTCCAGCGGCTTCGAAATGGCCTTCGGCAACGGCTCGGTGGACGTCTACGTCGACGGCAGGCCGGTGGAGGTCGAAGAAAGCTCGAGCCCGGTCGGCTACGCGATCGACGGCAAGGGCAATCTGGCGACGCTGGAAGAAGGCGAAAGGCCGAGCTGCGAATGAGCGGGGCGGCGGTAGGGGTCGTCAGGGCGGGCATAGTGGTGACCGGAACGGAGGTGATTACCGGCCGGGTCGCCGACCGCAACGGCCCCTGGATCTCCGAACGGTTGGCCGAGCTCGGGGTCGAGGTGGCCCACATCCTCGTCGTCGGCGACCGGCCGCGGGACCTCGAGGCGGCGCTGCGCTTCATGGCCGCCGAGGGCATGGACCTGATCGTCACCTCGGGTGGGCTCGGCCCGACCGCCGACGACCTGACGGCCGAGATCGTCGGGCGCTTCGCCGGCCGCGAGCTCGTGCTCGACGAGGCGATGGAGGAGAAGATCGCGGCGATCCTGCGCGGCTTCGCGCGGCGCTTCTCCTTCGACGGGGAGGCGCTGCGGGCGGCGAATCGCAAGCAGGCGATGGTGCCGGAGGGCTCGCTGCCGCTGGATCCGGTCGGCACGGCGCCCGGGCTCGTGGTGCCGGCCGAGGAGCGGATCGCGATCGTCCTGCCGGGGCCGCCGCGCGAGCTTCAGCCGATGTGGCCGCGGGCGATCGAGTCGCGCCCCGTGCAGGCGATCCTCGCCCGGGCGACGCCGTTGCTCGCCTACACCGTGCGCATGTTCGGCCTCCCGGAGTCGGAGATCGCCAAAAGCCTGCGCGAGATCGAGCAGGGCGGGGTGGACCTGGGCGGGCTCGAGATCACCACCTGCCTGCGGCGCGGCGAGATCGAGATCGACGTGCGCTACCGCGCCGAGGCGGCGCCGGTCGCCGAGGCGGTGCGCGCGGGGCTGCTCGATCGCCACCGGCGCCACACCTTCAGCCTCGACGGCGAGACGATCGACGCCCAGCTCGCGCGCCTGCTGGGGGGACGGCGGCTGGCGGTCGCCGAGTCCTGCTCGGGCGGCCTGCTGGCGGCGCGGGTCACCGACCTGCCCGGCGCCTCGGCCTACTTCGCCGGCGGCGTCGTCGCCTACTCGAACGAGGCCAAGGCCGAGCTGCTCGGCGTCGATCCCGAGCTGATCGAGGCGCACGGCGCGGTCTCCGGCGAGGTCGCCGAGGCGATGTCGAGGGGTGCGCTGGAGCGCTTCGAGGCCGACGTCGCCGTCTCGATCACCGGGATCGCCGGGCCCGACGGGGGCAGCGAGGAGAAGCCGGTCGGCTACGTCTGCTTCGACGCCCGGCTCGGCGACGGCGCAAGCATCGCCCGCGACCCGGTCATCCCCGGCGGCCGCGAGGACATCCGCGAGCGTTCGGCCCTGGTCGCGATGCACCTGCTGCGATCGTTGCTCGGCGACGACGACACACCCCTGTGACGGAGCCTGCGCGCACTTCTTGCATCTGACGCGCCACACGCGCGTCGCCGCCCCTTAGGGTCGCGACGATGGCAAAGCAAAGGCTGAAGGGCCCGCGGGTGCGCCTGTTCGTCGCCCTCGACCTGCCCGAGCGGGTCAGGGCGGGGATCGGCGCCTGGGGCGCGCGGGCCCTGGCCGATCCGGCGCTGCGCCCGGTCGCGGAGGGCTCGCTGCACGTCACCCTCGCCTTCCTCGGCTGGACCGCGGAGAAGGAGCTGCCGCGGCTGGCGCGGATCGTCGAGTCGTGCGCCGCGCCGGCGCCGCGGATCGCGCTCGGCGATCCCGTGCAGCGGCCCGAGCGCGGCCGCCCGCGCCTCTTCGCCCTGCCGGTCGACTCGCCGGCGACGATCGCGCTGCGGGCGGGCCTGGGGGAGAAGCTGGTCGCGGCGCGGTTGCATGAGCCGGAGAAACGGCCCTTCTGGCCGCACGTGACGGTCGCCAGGGTGCGGCGCGAGGAACGCGGCTCGAAGCGCCCGGCGGCCGTCTCGAAGCTTCCCGGGGCGCTGCCGAAAGAGCTGCTGCGGCCCTTCGGTGGCGTCCGATTGACGCTCTACCGTTCTGAACTCCAGCCGCGGGGTGCGCAGTACACCCCGCTGGCGCAAGTCGAGCTGCCCGCGGATGGGCGGCAGTGAGGTGAAAGAGATGGCAGCAGACAAGAAAGCGGCCCTGAAGGACGCCTCCAAGGAGGCCAAAGCGAAAGACGCGGCGCTGGAAGCCGCCGTCTCTCAGATCGAGCGCGACTTCGGCCAGGGCGCGCTGATGCGGCTCGGCGCCGACGCGACGATCAAGATCCCGGCGATTCCGACCGGGGCGCTGGCGCTCGACCTGGCGCTCGGCATCGGCGGCGTGCCGCGCGGGCGGATCGTCGAGATCTTCGGCCCGGAGTCCTCGGGAAAGACGACGCTGATCTACCACATCATCGCCGAAGCCCAGAGCCGCGGCGGGATCTGCGCCTTCATCGACACCGAGCACGCGATCGATCCTTCCTACGCTCGCAAGATCGGCGTCGACACCGACGAGCTGCTGGTCTCCCAGCCCGATTACGGCGAGCAGGCGCTGCAGATCGCCGACCGCCTGATCGCCTCCGCGGCGATCGACGTGGTCGCGATCGACTCGGTCGCCGCGCTGACGCCGAAAGCGGAGCTCGACGGGCAGATCGGCGACACCACCGTCGGCCTGCAGGCGCGGCTGATGTCGCAGGCGATGCGCAAACTCGCCGGCAACCTCAACCGGACCAACACCGTCTGCCTGTTCACCAACCAGATCCGCGAAAAGGTCGGCGTCCAGTTCGGCTCGCCGGAGACCCAGCCGGGCGGCCGGGCGCTCAAGTTCTACTCCTCGCAGCGGCTCGACATCCGTCGCATCGAGACGCTCAAGGAAGGGACCGAGGCGGTCGGCAACCGGGTGCGGGTCAAAGTCGTCAAGAACAAGGTCGCCTCGCCCTTCCGCCAGGCGGAGTTCGACATCGAGTACGGGGTGGGGATCTCGCGCGAGGGCGGGCTGCTCGACTTCGGCATCGAGCACGACCTGGTGCAGAAATCGGGCTCGTTCTTCTCCTACGGCAACACCCGGCTCGGCCAGGGGCGCAACAACGCCAAGCAGTTCCTCGCCGAGAACCCGGAGATCGCGAGCGAGCTGGAGGAGAAGATCCGCGCCGCGCTCGGCATCGGCGCGGAGGGGACGACGCCCGAGGCGAAAGCCGAGCAGCAGCCGGAACAACCACCGGTCGCCGAGGCCGCCTGAGTCACATCTGGCTAGACAAACGGTTCTATAGGAGTACCCTCTGGGTTGAATGAAACTCATGCCGTCGTGGATGTCGTCACGCGGCAACGGCTCGGAGGCTGAACGGGCTCTGGACCGGCTGGAGGCGTTGGACGCTCAGCTCGCCGCGCTGAGGCGCTCCGAGCTCGAGCGGATCGCCTCGCTGAGCGCCGAAGAGGCGCGGCAGGCCCTGATCGAGGAAGTCGAAGTCGACGCGCGCCGCCAGGCGGGCCTGGCGCTGCGCCGGATCGAGGAGGAGGCCAGGCGGGAGGCCGAGGACCGGGCTCGCGAGATCCTTGCGACGGCGACGCAGCGGCTCGCCGCTGACCATGCGCTGCAGACGACGACGCAGCTGCTGCGGCTGCCCGACGACCGGATGAAGGGCCGGATCATCGGCCGCGAGGGCCGCAACATCCAGGCGCTCGAGCAGCTGACAGGGGTCGACATAATCGTCGACGACACTCCCTCGGCGATCCGCCTCTCGAGCTTCGACGGCATGCGGCGCGAGGTCGCGCGGCTGACGCTGGAGCGGCTGATCGCCGATGGGAGGATCCACCCGGCGCGCTGCGAGGAGGCCTTCGAGCTGGCGCGCGGCCAAATCGAGGAGCGGATCGTCGAAGAGGGCGAGCGGGCGGTGCTCGACGCCAACGTCAACGGCCTGCACCCGCAGCTGATCGATCTTCTCGGCAGGCTGCAGTTCCGCACCAGCTACGGCCAGAACGCGCTCGGCCACCTGGTCGAGTGCTCGCGGCTGGCGACGCTGATCGCGCTCGAGCTCGGCGCCGCCGCCGACATCGCCCGGCGGGCGGCGCTGCTGCACGACATCGGCAAGGCGGTGGACCAGGAGATCGAAGGCACGCACGCGCAGATCGGCGCCGGCCTCGTCCGCCGCTACGGCGAGAGCGAGGCGGTGGCGCACGCGATCGGGGCGCATCACGACGAGGTGGCGCCGGCTACGGTCGAGGCGGTGATCGTGCAGGCCGCCGACGCGCTCTCCGGCGCACGACCGGGCGCCCGCGGCGACACGCTCGAGGGCTACGTGACCCGGCTGCGCGAACTCGAGCGGCTGGCGGCGCGCCACGACGGCGTGGAGAAGGTCTACGCGATGCAGGCCGGGCGCGACCTGCGGGTGATCGTCGACCCCGGCGAGATCGACGACGAGCGCGCGGCGCTGCTCTCGCACGAGATCGCCGGCGCGGTAGAGCGCGAGGTCAGCTACCCGGGCCGGATCAAGATCACCGTGATCCGCGAAAGCCGCGCCACCGACTACGCCCATTAGGAGAGCCTCAACGGGTCGGCCGCGATGGATAGGATGCCGCCCGCATGGACAACGGAACCGTCTTCTACGTCATCGGGCCGCTGCTCGCCGCCTCCGCGGTGATCGTCGCCTTCGTCGGCCTGCGCTTCGAGAGGTTTCCCGGCCGCCTCGGGCCCCTCGTCGCCCTCTGGTTCATCGTCCTCGTCGGCGCCGCGACCACCTTCGCGGTCCTGCACTCCAAGGACGAGGAAGTGAAGAAGGAGCAGGAGCGCGGCCTGCCGGAGGCGACGCAGGAATCGGAAAGCGCAGAGCAGCAGTAGTCCTGTAGGGCTGGGCTAGAGTCTGGGCCATGCCCAGCTACCACGTCACCACGTTCGGCTGTCAGATGAACGTGCACGACTCCGAGCGCATGCAGGGGATGCTCGAGTCGCTCGGCTACGAGGCGGCGGCGAGCCGCGAGCAGGCCGACCTGATCCTCTTCAACACCTGCTCGATCCGCGAGTCGGCGGACAACCGCTTCGTCGCCCACCTGGGCGAGGCGAAGCGGCTCAAGTCCGAAGACCCGCAGCGGGTGGTCGGCGTCGGCGGCTGCTGGGCGCAGTCGGTCAAGGAGGAGGTCTTCGAGCGCTTCCCCTTCGTCGACGTCGCCTTCGGGCCGGGCCAGATCCACCGCTTGGCGGAGTTCCTCAACTCCGACTCGCTCAGCGCCCAGGGCTACTTCGAGTTCGAGGACTTCTCCGGCCACCTGCCGGCGCGGCGCGAGCGCGAGTTCCAGGGCTGGCTGCAGATTTCGCAGGGCTGCAACTGCAGGTGCTCGTACTGCATCGTCCCCTCGACCCGCGGCCGCGAGCAGAGCCGCGACCCGGCCGAGCTGGTCGCCGAGGCCGAGTCGCTGGCGGCGGACGGGGTGCTCGAGCTGACCCTGCTGGGCCAGAACGTCAACAGCTACGGGCGCGACCTGCCGCGCGAGTCGCGGATCGGCTTCGCCGAGCTGCTGGCGCGGGTCGACGCGGTCGACGGAATCGAGCGCATCCGCTACACCAGCCCGCACCCGAAGGACATGAAGGAGGACGTGATCCGCGCCCACGCCGACCTCCCGGCGCTCTGCGAGCACATCCACCTGCCGCTGCAGTCGGGCTCCAGCGCCGTGCTCAAGCGGATGCGCCGCACCTACGACCGCAGGCGCTACATGGACCGCGTCGGGCTGATCCGCGAGCACGTGCCCGACTGCGCGATCACGACCGACATCATCGTCGGCTTCCCGGGCGAGACGGAGGCGGACTTCGAGCAGACGCTCGAGGTCGTCGAGGAGGTCGGCTACGACAGCGCCTTCACCTTCGTCTTCTCGCCGCGGCGCGAGACCGAGGCCGCGACCCTGGGCGACCAGGTGCCGCACCCGGTGAAGCGCGAGCGGATGGAACGGCTGGTCGAGCTGGTGCAGCGGCGGGCGACCGAGCGCGCGCAGCGCTTCGTCGGGCGCGAGATCGAGGTCCTGGTCGAGGGCCCGAGCCGCACCGACGAGGCGCGGCTGCGGGGGCGCAGCAGGCACAACAAGACGGTCAACTTCGACGGCGAAGCGGCGCCCGGCGAGCTCGTCAGGGTCGAGGTGCAGGGCGCCACGTCGACGACCCTCAGCGGGGCCGCGGCGAAGCCGGTCCCCGTTTGACCGTCCTGGCGATCTTTGGGCCTACCGGGGTGGGGAAGACCGGGGTCGCGATTGCTCTCGCTGAGGAGCTTCGGGAGCGGGGCGAGGATCCCATCGCGATTTCTTGCGATGCGCTTCAGGTGTACGAAGGCTTGAGTGTGCTCACGGGAGTCGCCTCGACCGAGGAGAGGGAAGAGCTTGAGCACAGGCTGGTCGGTTTCGTGCCCGTCACCCAGCCGTTTTCCGTCGGCGATTACATGCGTCTGGCGCACGCGGAGATCGACCGGGCGCTGGAAGCCGGCAGGCGGCCGATCGTGGTCGGCGGGACGGGGCTCTACCTGCGGGCCGCGGTGGCCGAGCTCTCGCTGCTCAAGGCGCCGCCGGAAAGCGAGGACTCGGAGCTGTGGTCGCCGCAGACGCGGCTGCCGACCACGATCTTCGGGCTCGACATGGAGCGGGCGAAGCTCTACGAGCGGATCGACGCGCGGACCGAGGCGATCGTCGCCGGGGGCGCGGAGCGGGAGGTCCGGCGGGCGGAGGAGCTGGGACCGTCGCGCACCGCGCGCAAGGCGCTCGGCTTCGACGAGCTGCTCGGCGGCGACGTCGAGAGGATGAAGAAGCGCTCACGCAACTACGCCCGCCGCCAGCTCACCTGGATGCGCAAGATCCCGAACCTGACGACGATCGACCGCAGCGAGCTGAGCGACGCCGCTGTCGCTGCCGAGATCATGGCTAGGCTGCGGGCGTGAGATTCGAGAAGTGGACGGCCCTGGGCAACGACTACCTGATCGTCGAGGCCGACGCGCTGCCCTGGGAGCTGACGGCCGCCCGGGCGCGGCGGCTCTGCGACCCGCACTTCGGGGTCGGCTCCGACGGCGTGCTGCTGCTCTCGCGCAGCGGGGACCCGGAGTTCGTCGCCGAGCTGCGGATCTTCAATCCCGACGGCTCCGAGGCCGAGCTCTCCGGCAACGGGGCACGCGAGGCGATCCTCTACCTGCGGCGCCACGGCTGGACCGACGAGGACGTCTTCTCGATCTCGACGATGGCCGGGCCGATCACGCCGACGATCACCTCGGAGCGCACCTGCTCGGTCGACATGGGCAGGGCGGCGACCGCGTCGAAGGACTTTCCAGACGGTGAGCCCGAGGGTCGCGGCGTCCTCGGCGCGGCGGGCCGCGACTGGGAGTTCCAGCACGTCTCGATCGGCAACCCGCAGTGCGCGATCGTCGTCGGCGAGGAGCTCGAGCGCCTCGACCTGGCGGCGATCGGACCGCAGATCGAAAGCCACCGCGCGTTTCCCAACCGCACCAACGTCTCCTTCCTGCGGGTCGACGGCAGCCGCGTGCGGGCGCGGATCTTCGAGCGCGGCGTGGGGGAGACGCTCTCCTCCGGGACCGGCGCCAGCGGCGCCGCGGTCAGCGCCTTCCTGCGCGGCGCCCCGAGCCCGCTCACGGTCGAGCTCGACGGCGGCGAGCTGGAAGTCGAGGTCTCCGGGGACCTCGATGTGCGGCTGACCGGCTGGGCCGAGCCGATCTGCTCGGGCGAGCTCTCGCCGGAGCTCGTCGCGGCACTCGGCGAGCTGGGTCAATAGATTCCCGCGCCCGTGGGAATCGCTGACCCGTCAAAGCGCCTGGAGGCGATGCCTCCGTACATGTTCCAGGAGCTCGAGCGGCGGATCGCCGACAAGCGCGCCGCCGGCATCGACGTGATCAGCCTCGGCATCGGCGACCCCGACGAGCCGACCTACCCGCACATCGTCAACGCGATGCAGGCGGCCGTCGCCGACCCCGGCACGCACCGGTACCCGAGCAACCGCGGCCGCGAGGAGTTCCGCGAGGGCTTCGCCCGCTTCTACGAGCGCCGCTTCGGGGTCGAGATCGACCCCGAGAGCGAGGTGATCCCGGCGCTCGGCGCCAAGGAGTGCGTCTACAACCTCTGCTTCGCCTTCCTCGACCCGGGCGGCGTCGCGCTCGCCTCCGACCCCGGCTACCCCGTGTACACCGGCGGCCCGATCCTCGCCGGCGCGACACCGGAGCTGCTGCCCCTGGTGCCCGAGCTGGGCTTCGCCCCGGACCTGACCGCGGTGCCGGCGGACGTCGCGGCGAAGGCACGGCTGATGTTCGTCAGCTACCCCAACAACCCGACCGGCGCGGTCGTTCCCGAGGGCTTCTTCGAGCTCGTCGTCTCCTTCGCCCGCGAGCACGAGATCCTCGTCGTCCACGACAACGCCTACTCGGAGACCACCTACGACGGCTACGTGGCGCCCAGCTTCCTCGCCACGCCGGGCGCCAAGGAGGTCGGGGTCGAGGTCTTCTCGCTCTCCAAGGGCAGCAACATGACCGGCTGGCGCTGCGCGGCGATCCTCGGCAACGCCGACGCCGTGCAGACCTACTGGCGGTTGAAGACCAACATCGACTCGGGCATGTTCGAGGCCGTGCAGCTGGCGGGCGTCGCCGCGCTGGAGGGGCCGAGCGGACCGCTCGAGCGGATGAACGAGACCTACGCGCGGCGCCGCGACCTGGTCGTCTCGGCGCTCGACGAGATCGGCGTCGAGGTGACCCCGCCGAAGGGCACGATCTACGTCTGGGCGCCGGTGCCGAAGGGCCACACCTCGACCTCCTTCGCCGAGCTGGTGCTCGAAGAGGCGGCCGTCGTCGTCTCGCCGGGCTCGATGTACGGGCCGAGCGGCGAGGGCTTCTTCCGCATCTCGCTGACGACGCCCGACGAGCGCATAACCGAGGCCGTCGAGCGCATGCGCGAGCATTTGGCCTAGGCCGCTTCGCGCTCCTCGCGCTTGCGCCAGTAGCGGTCGAGGCCGCGCCACTGGTACTGCGGCGGGACGCATTGGATGATCTCCTCGGCGGCCTCCTCGCTCGCCGCGGCCGCGGCGACGCGGGCCCGGTGGCGCTGCTCGTATTCCTCCTCGGAGAGCTCGCCGGCGAGCTGCGCCTCCTCGCGCAGGCGCCGCTTGACGACGGCAAGGTGGGGGAGGGGGTCGTCGATCGCGCCGAAATGGGTCAGGGCGAGGCGCTCCGGGGCCCAGCCTTCGACGGTGCCGATCGAGCCGATCCAGGTCTCGACGTCGATGTCGGGCGGCGGCGTCGGCGGCACGACCAGCTCGACGCCGGGGATCGAGACCGCGGCGACGTCGCCGACGAAGGCGGTGCCGCTGTCGCTGTGCAGGTAGCTGACGTGGTGGGAGGCGTGGCCGGGCGTGTAGGCGACGCGCATGCCGAGCACGGTCTCGCCGCCGGCCAGCGGCTTCACGTTGGCCTCCGGCACCGGCACGATCTCGCCCCAGAGGCCCTCCATCGCGTCGCCGTAGAGCCGCTCGGCACTGGCGAGCAACTTCGACGGGTCGATCAGATGTGGCGCGCCGCGCTCGTGCACGTAGACCTCGAGCTCCGGCCAGCGGCGCACGAGGGCGCCGGTCGCCGCCGCGTGGTCGAGGTGGATGTGGGTCAGCAGCAGCGCCCGCGGCCGCTCGTCCCCCAGGGCGCCCAGCAGGGTCTCGAGTGACGACTCCGGACCCGGGTCTACGAGCATGCCGTCGACCTCCCAACAGCCGATCACGTGCGGTCGCCCGAGGTGCATGACGTCGATTACGCGCACTCAGGCAGCTTATGGGAGTCGGGGGAGGACTCGACGGAGCCTCCCCGGCTGTTGCTCCGGCGAGTCCTCCCCCGACTCCCTCAAACGGTCGGAGCCGGAAACCGGTCGTCCGCCTCGAGCGTCTGCCGCAGGCCCTCCTCGAGCCCGCGCGGCGCGTAGCCGAGCTCGCGGCTGGCCTTCTCGTGGCTGGCCCAGAAGGTGACGTTGTCGGCCGAGGAGATCAGCTCGCGCAGGTTGGGCGGCTGGCCCATGAGCTTGCCGACCAGCGGGCCGACCGGCGTCAGCGCCTTCATCAGCGCGGTCGGCATCGCGTAGCGCGGCGCCTTGCGCCCGGTCGCGGCCGCGACGGTCTCGACCGCCTCTCGCATCGTCGTCACCGGTCCGCTGAGCACGTAGGTCTCGCCGACGCGGCCGCGGTCGAGCGCCAGCAGGATCCCGCCGGCGACGTCTTCGACGTGGGTCAGGCAGATGCCGAGCTCGGGGAAGGGCAGCAGCGGCAACCGCCCGGCGAGGAACTGCTCGAGCAGATCGGCGACCTGCGAGGTGTCGCCGGGCCCGTAGACGCCGCCGGGCTGGACGATCACGCCCGGCAGCCCGTCGTCGATCATCCGCTTGGCGACCCGGTGCGCCTCGAGCTTGGTCTCCTCGTAGTAGGAGGTGAACTCGCGGCCCGGGTGCTGGTAGCTCTCGTCGACCACCTGGCGGTGGGTGTTGCCGAAGGCGCCGACCGTGGAGACGTAGACGAGCTTGGCGACGCCGGCCTCGCGGGCGGCGCTGAGCACGCGCTCGGTGCCGGCGACGTTCGCCTCCCACATCGCCGGGTGCTGCCTGGCGGGAATCCCCACCTCGTACATCGCGGCGGCGTGGACGACGGCGTCGCAACCCTCGATGCCGCCGCGGATCGCCTCGCCGTCGCCGAGGTCGCCGGCGATCGGCTCGCAGCCGAGCTCGCGCAGCTTCGCCGCCTTCTCGGGACTGCGGACCAGGCAGACGACCTCGTCGCCGCGCCCGCGCAGCTGACGCACGACCTCACCGCCGATGAAGCCGGTTCCCCCGGTGACGAAGACCTTCATCGCCGCACAGCCTATCCGGGTGGCGGCGACGCCTACACTTGAGTCGAGTGGATCGATCGAGGAACGGGCGCAGCACGCAGACGCAATACGCCGCCGACGGCGCCGGCGTCGCCAACCCGCGCGCCCGTCAGCGGGCGCTGGCGCTCGGCGTCGTCGACGGCCGCGAGCAGGGCGACCCGCTGGCCGAGCTGAAGGAGCTGCTGCGCACGGCCGGCGTCGCCACGGCCGGCGAGGCGCTGCAGCAGCGCGCCGCCCCGGATCCCGACCGCTACCTCGGTCGCGGCAAGCTGGCCGAGGTCAAGCAGCTGATCGAGAGCTGCGACGCGAACCTCGTCGCCTGCGACGACGAGCTGGCGCCGCGCCAGGAGCGCAATCTCGAGGCGGCGCTCGGCGTGCCGGTGATCGACCGCACCGCCGTGATCCTCGACATCTTCGCCGACCACGCCCACTCGGCCGAGGGAAAGCTGCAGGTCGAGCTGGCGCAGCTCGAGTACAACCTGGCGCGCATGCGCGGTCTCTGGACCCACCTCGAGCGGCTCGGCGGCGGGATCGGCACCAGGGGGCCGGGCGAGAGCCAGATCGAGACCGACCGTCGGCTCGCCCGCGACCGGATCGCGGCGCTGCGCCGCCGCCTCACGCGGCTGGAGCGCAACCGCGGCGTGATGCGGGCGCGTCGCGAGCGCTCTTCGCTGCCCCGCGTCGCCCTCGCCGGCTACACGAACGCCGGCAAGTCGACGCTGCTCAACGCGCTGGCCGGCGGCGAAGAGGTCGGCGTCGGGAACCGGCTCTTCCACACCCTCGACCCGACCACCCGCAGCGTGCCGCTCTCCGGCCGCGACTACCTGTTCACCGACACGGTCGGATTCATCGAGAAGCTGCCCCACCAGCTGGTCGAGGCGTTCAAGGCGACGCTCGAGGAGACGGTGCTCGCCGACCTGATCCTCCAGGTCGTCGACGCGGCCGCGCCCGAGCAGCGACGGCTCGCCGACCTCGCCGCCGCCGACGCGGTGCTGGAGGAGATTGGCGCCGGCGATGGGCCGCGCCTGCTGGTGCTCAACAAGGCCGATCTGCTCGACGAGGACGAGCGCCGCGAGGCGCTGCTGCGCCATCCCGGCGCGGTGCTCGTCTCGGCGCTCAGCGGCGAGGGGGTCGACGAGCTGCTGGAGCGGGTCGAGCAGGCCTTCGAGGACACCCTCGCCGAGGTCGAGCTGCTCGTCCCCTACAGCGAGGGCGCCAGGCTGCACGAGCTGCACGAGGTGGCGGGCGACCTTGAGCGGACCGAGCGCGAGGATGGCGTGCTGGTGCATGCGCGGGTGCCGCGGGCCGAGCTGCACCGGTTTGACGATCTGGCCGTTGCGTAGGGAGGGAGGGGGTGCCCCTCGTTCGGACAAACGCGGTCTAATTAGACCGCGTTTTTGAGTATCCGCCCGCCCGAGGGGCACCCCCTCCCTCCTTGTCAGGGCGCTGTAGGGTGCGCGCCGATGGACTTACGAGTGGCGAAGCTCAACGACCAGGCCGTTGTTCCAAGCAGGGCGCACGCCGGGGATGCTGGCTTGGATTTGTATGCGTGTGAGGCGGCGCATCTGGGGCCTGGGGAGCGGTGGAGCGTCGGGACCGGGGTGGCGGTGGAGATTCCCGAGGGGTATGCGGGGATGGTGCTGCCGCGCTCGGGGATCGCGCGCGACCACGGGATCGCGCTGGTCAACTCGCCGGGCCTGATCGACGCCGGCTACCGCGGCGAATTGCGGGTGCTGCTGCTCAACACCGACCCGGCGGAGCTCTTCCGGGTCGAGCCGGGCGAGCGGATCGCGCAGCTGGTCGTGGTTCCGGTCGGTCTGCCCGAGCCGCTCGAAGTCGAAGCGCTCAGCGAGTCGAGCCGCGGCGACGGTGGCTTCGGCTCGAGTGGACGATGAGCCGGCGCACGGCGAACCTGTAGACGACCGGCGAGCGGTCGCGGTTGCCGGCGGCGTCGATCGCGTAGGCGCGGAAGAGGTGGCGGCCGAGCCGCAGGTTGAAGGCGCGCGGCGAGCGGCAGGGCCGGAACGGGCGCCGGTCGATCCGGCAGCGGAAGCGCGAGCCGGGCTCGTTGGAGCCGAAGGCGAAGGCGACGCG
>DASSBJ010000075.1:0-45111 GCA_035698885.1 Solirubrobacterales bacterium | reverse complement strand
GAGGCCCGCCTGGCGGACGACGAGCAGCGTGTCGACCAGCTGCTTGCCCTTCGCGGTGATCCCGACCCGGCGCACGCGCCGGTCGTCGGGGTCCTCGACCCGGGTGGCGAGGTCTTCGCCGACCAGGGCGTCGACCGCCCGACTCATCGAGGGGACGGAGACGCCGAACGTCTCGGCCAGCTCGCCCACCTGCCGCGGCTCGTCACCCTGGCCGATCCCGCCCAGCTCGAGCAGCGCCTTGCACTGGGTCATCGAGAGCCCGCACTCCTCGATCACCCGCAGCTGGTTGCCGCGGTCATAGAGGAAGACATGGCGCATCAGGGCGCCAAGCCGGGCTGCAGTGTCGCTTGCTTGCATCTCGACAATGCTTGCACCCCAGCAACTATTTCTCAAGCACAATAGTTGCTTGAGTGACGCAGATCACGCAGGGGCGTGCTCCTCGGCCCGGTAGGGGCCCGGCTTGGCCCGCTCGCGGCCGCCGGGGAAGGCGAGGCGGAGGATCGTGCGCTGCACCATGCCGAGCTGCTGGCCGAAGGGGCCGCTGTTGTAGGGCAGCTGGTAGCGCTCGCAGATCTCCTTGACCTGGGGCGCGATCTCGGCGTAGCGGGTGCTCGGCAGGTCGGGGAAGAGGTGGTGCTCGACCTGATAGCCGAGGTTGCCGCTGGCGACGTGGAAGAGCGGGCTGCCCTCGATGTTGGCGGCGCCGACCAGCTGGCGCACGTACCAGCCGCCGCGGCTCTCGTCCTCTACCTCCTCGGGGCTGAAGGTGTAGGTCTGGTCGGGGAAATGGCCGCAGAAGATGATCGCGTAGGCCCACACGTTGCGGACCACGTTGGCGGTCGCGTCGGCCGAGGCGGTCGAGCGGTAGGCGCCGGCGCCGGCCCGCAGGGCGGAGCCGAGGACGCCGGCCAGGCCGCCGCGGCGCCTGCGGCCGCGGCGCTTGGCGCCCGCGCCGCGCCGCGCCGTCAGCGCCGCGTCGACCGCCGCGGTCGCCAGCCCGCTGATCAGCGGCCAGGCGATGTAGTCCTTGACCACCTGGCTCTTCGCCTTCTCCCTGATCCCGGCCAGCTCGCGCTTGATCTGCGCCTTCGACTTCTTGCCGCTGCGGATCGCCTCGAAGTCGAGGTCGTGGAAGGCGACCCCCCACTCGAAGAAGGCCATCAGCAGCAGGTTGTAGAACGGCTGCAGCAGGTAGACCGGGTGCCACTTCTGGCGCGGGTCGATGCGCATGATCTCGTAGCCGAGGTCCTTGTCCTTGCCGAGGATGTTGGTGAAGGTGTGGTGGACGTAGTTGTGGGAGTGCTTCCACGCCTCGGCGGTCGAGGCGGTGTCCCAGTCCCAGGTCGAGGAGTTGATCTGGGGATCGTTCATCCAGTCCCACTGGCCGTGCAGGACGTTGTGGCCGATCTCCATGTTCTCGAGGATCTTGGCCGCCGAGAGCGCCGCCGTGCCGGCGATCCAGGCCGGCCGCGAGCGCGAGCCGAGCAGCAGCACGCGAGCGCTCACGGCGAGCCGGCGCTGCATCGCGATCATGCTCTCGATGTAGCGCCGGTCGCGCTCGCCGAGGTCGGCGAAGACGCGGTCGCGGATCGAATCGAGCTCGCGTCCCAGCTCGTCCAGCTGCTCCTCGGAGAGGTGGCTGAGCGGGCTCGTGGCCTCTGTGCTCGCGCTGCTCGTTGCGGTCATCGTCTGCCTTTCGGTCGTTTCAAAGTGCGATCTCGATCGGGCCCTCGGGTGCGTTCACGCAGGTGCGGATCATCTCGCCCTCCTTGCCGTGCACGTCGCCGGTCCGCAGGTCGCGGACCTCGCCCGAGCAGAGCCGGCCGACGCAGGTATGGCAGATGCCCATCCGGCAGCCGAACGGGAGCACGGCGCCGGCTTCCTCGCCGCCGACGAGGATCGGCGTGGCGCCGTCGCACTCGGCTTCGACTCCGCTCTTGGCGAAGCGCACGCTGCCGCCCTCGCCGCCGCCGGGGTCGCCGCCGATCATCGGCTGGAAGCGCTCGAGGCTGAGCATCTCGGCCACTCCCTCGCTGGCCCAGCGCTCGCTCATCGCGTCGAGCATCTCTGCGGGCCCGGAGAGGAAGGTGCGACGGCTGCGCCAGTCGGGGCAGAGCTCGTCGAGGTCGCCCGGGCCGATGCGGCCCTGCTCGCCGCTGAGCCGCAGCTGCAGCCGGTAGCCGGGATGGGCGCGGTCGATCTCGCGCAGGCGCTCGGCGAAGATCACGTCGTCCGCCGTGCGGGCGGAGTGGATGTGGGCGACGTCGCGCAGGGCCTCGGCCCGGTGGAGGCTGCGCAGCATGCTCATGATCGGCGTGATGCCGCTGCCGGCGCTGACGAAGAGGAGCTTCTCGGGCGCCGGATCGGGCAGGACGAAGGTCCCTTCCACGCCGCCGAGCCGCACGACGTCCCCCGGCCTCGCCTGCCGCACCAGGTAGGGCGAGACCTTGCCGGAGTCGACCAGCTTCGGCGTGATGCTGATGCAGCCGTCCGGCCGATCGGGCTCCGAGGTGAGCGAGTAGGCGCGCCAGTGGTGCACGCCGTCGATCACGACGCCGATCCGCAGGTACTGGCCGGGGAGGTGGCCGGGCCACTCGTAGCCGGGGCGGATCAGCACGGTGACGGTGTCGGGCGTCTCCTGCTCGATCCGCTCGATCCGGCCGCGCAGCTCGCGCGTCGACCACAGCGGGTTGATCAGCTCCAGGTAGTCGTCGGGAAGCAGCGGGCTGAACAGCGCCCGCACGGCACGCAGCGCCCGCCGCCGCGCGGGGGAGACCTGGGGGGTGGCTCCACGCTCAGCCATTCGAGACAACGTTACACCGTTTGATGTAAAAGTCTGTGGGATCGCGCACGCTGGTCGGTCTTTACCCGCCGCGCCCGGGTCTATGTTGGTCGCGGCGATGTCGGTGGACCACGCTCAGCTCGATCGCGATCATCTCTGGCACCCGTTCACCCAGCAACAGGGCTGGGTCGAGGAAGAGCCGCTGATGATCGAGCGGGCCGAGGGAACGGAGCTGATCGACAGCGACGGCCGCCGCTACATCGACGGGGTCTCCTCCCTGTGGTGCAACGTCCACGGGCATCGCCACCCCGGCATCGACGCGGCGCTGCGCGGGCAGCTCGACCGGGTCGCCCACTCGACGATGCTCGGCCTCTCGCACTCCGGCGCCGCCGAGCTGGCGGCGAAGCTGGTCGAGATCGCACCGCCCGGCCTGACGCGCGTCTTCTACTCGGAAGCCGGCGCGACCGCGGTCGAGATCGCGCTGAAGATGGCCTTCCAGTTCCAGCAGCAGCGCGGCGGCCAGCACCGGCGCCGCAGCTCGTTCGCCCACATGCGCGAGGCCTACCACGGCGACACGATCGGCTCGGTCTCGGTCGGCGGCATCGACCTCTTCCACTCGACCTACCGGCCGCTGCTCTTCCCCACCCACCCGGTCGAGCCGGGCGACGCGGCCGACCTGGAGCGCGTCCTCTGCTGCCACGAGGAAGAGATAGCGGCGCTGATCGTCGAGCCGCTGGTCCAGGGCGCCGCCGGCATGCTGGTCCACCCGCCCGGCTTCCTGCGCGAGGCGCGCGAGCTCTGCGACCGCTTCGGCGTACTGCTGATCTGCGACGAGGTGGCGACCGGCTTCGGCCGCACCGGGACGATGTTCGCCTGCGAGCAGGAGGGTGTCGCGCCCGACCTGATGTGCCTCGCCAAGGGCCTCACCGGCGGCTACCTGCCGCTGGCGGCGACGCTGGCCACGGAGCGGATCTACGAGGGCTTCCTCGGGGCGCCGGACGAGCAGCGCACCTTCTTCCACGGCCACACCTACACCGGCAACCCGCTCGCCTGCGCCGCCGCGCTCGCCAGCCTCGAGGCCTTCGAGGCCGAGCGGACGCTGGAGCGCCTGCAGCCGAAGCTCGAGCTGCTCGGCGAGCTGCTCGAGCCGCTCGCCGCGCTGCCGCAGGTCGCCGAGGTGCGCCGCCGCGGCACGATGACCGGAATCGACCTGGGCGAGCACGACCCCGAGCTGCGCCTCGGCCACCGCGTCACCCTCGAGGCGCGCAGGCGCGGTGCGATCGTCCGCCCGCTCGGCGACGTCGTCGTCCTCATGCCCCCGCTCTCGATCTCAGCAGACGACCTGCGCCGCCTCGTCGCGATAGTCGCCGAGTCGATCGAGGCAGCCTGCGCGGCGGTCGGCGCCCGGGTGCCAGATACGCTGGCTGCGTGACCGAGCGGCAACGGGGGCCGGCGGAGGCTCCGAATCTGGGGGAGCCTGCTGTGCCGCGGCCTTCGGCCTCAGTGGTGCTGCTGAGGCGGGGCGGGAAGCATCGGGACCGGGCTTTGGAGGTGCTGCTGCTGAAGCGGTCGGAGGAGGCGAAGTTCATGCCCGGGGTCTGGGTGTTCCCCGGCGGCGGGGTCGACCCGGGGGATGGGGACGGCGAGGCCGGGTACCGGGCCTGCGCGGTGCGGGAGCTCGAGGAGGAGGCGGGGATCGCCCTGCCGGAGGACGAGGAGCTGATCCTCTTCTCGCGCTGGATCACCCCGGAGGTCGTCTCGCGGCGCTTCGACGCCTGGTTCTTCCTCGCCCTCGCCCCAGCGCACACGCCCCCCAAACCCGACGGCGTCGAGACCACCGAGGCGGGCTGGTTCGAGCCTCGGACCGCCCTCGAAGCTCAACACAACGACGAGCTCCAACTTGCCTTCCCCACGGTCCAACAGCTCAAATCCCTGCTCCCCTACCGAACTGCCTCGGAAGCAATCGAGGCCCACCGCGGGCGCCAGGTCGACCCGATCCTGCCCAAGGTCATCGGCACCCCGGACCAACACCGCGTGGTCCTCCCGGGCGACCCCGACTACCCGCAGACCTAAACCTCCCGCGCGCGCGGACCCGCGCGCCGACCGCTCAGTCCTGCGGAAAAGGCGCCAGCCCCGCGTGCCAGGGCCCGGGCGGGTAGGTGTGCAGGCCGCTCTCGTCCATCTCGCCCCGCAACCGCCCGAACAGCTGTCCGACGTTCTTCAGCGCCTCCTTCAGCTCCGCCTCGCTGCGCTCGCGCAGCTGCCAGAGGAACCAGAGCTGGCGCTCGTTGACGCCGAAGTCGATCTCGCCCGCCATCGTCGTCGCCCAGGCGAGGAAGCCGGGGCTGAACAGCTCGCGCAGCTTCACCGGGTCGTACTCGCTGGGCACGGTCGCGGTGAAGCGGCGGTTGAAGTCGATCGACTCGAACTCGACCCGGCGGGCGAAGCGCCGGGTGACGCGCTCGTGGCCCTCGACCGACTCGACGTTGAAGGCCGGGATCACCTGCGCCAGGTCCGGCATGTGCGCCTTCGCCAGCAGCGCCGACGGCAGCAGCGCCTTGCCGAACAGGCCGCCGGCCTCGACCTCGTCGGCGTCGCAGCAGGCCCCCCAGAAGCCCTCGACGAGCTGCCCGGTGAGCCGGTTGGAGCCGCCGACGCAGAGCGCCACCGGCGCGTCCCTGGGATTGATCCCGCCGACCGGCTCATAGGTCAGCTCGTGCCGCTCTCCGTAGCGCCGCACGACCCCGGCCCACTCGGCTGCTTCCTGCTTTGCGCCCATCCCGCGATCCTATGCGGGTAGGATGGCCGCATGGTCATCGTGCTCATCGTCATCGTCGTCATCGTCGCGATCGTCGGCTTCTACTACGTCGGCAAGCGCAACGCGATCATCGCCTCGCGCAACCGGGTCGACGAGTCGTGGAGCGGGATCGACGTGCAGCTCAAACGGCGTCACGACCTGGTGCCGAACCTGGTCGAGACGGTAAAGGGCTACGCGGCGCACGAGAGCGAGACCTTCGAGAAGACGACGAAGGCGCGGGCCGAGGCGATGTCGGCGCAGAGCGTCGAGGACACGGCGAAAGCCGAGCAGAAGCTGACCGCGGCGCTGACCGACCTGCGGGCGGTCGCCGAGAACTACCCGACGCTGCGCGCGACGGAGAACTTCCAGCAGCTGAGCCGCAACCTGTCGGAGCTGGAGGACGAAATCCAGGCCTCGCGGCGGATCTACAACTCCAACGTGCAGTCCTACAACACCTCGATCCAGCAGTTCCCGGGCTCGATCATCGCCAACCAGGGCGGGTTCGCGGCGCGCGAGTACTTCGAGATCGAGGACAAATCCGAGCGCCAGCCGGTCGCCGTCAGCTTCGACAAATAAGCCCCGTCTTCTAAGCTTCGACCATGAGCGCGACGACCACCGAGACGACGCAGTGGATCTGCGAAAGCTGCGGCTTCATCTACGACCCGGCGGTGGGCGATCCCGACGGCGGCATCCCGCCCGGAACGCCGTTCGAGGACATCCCCAGCGACTGGTTCTGCCCCGTCTGCGGAGCCAGGACCTCCGACTTCCGCCCCCTCGAGCCGGGCGAGGCCTAGGCCGGGAGACAGCCCGCCTTGACCTACGACTACGACTGGATGGTCGTCGGATCCGGGTTCGGCGGGAGCGTTTCGGCGCTGCGTTTGGCCGAAAAGGGCTACGACGTCGCCGTGCTCGAGTGCGGCAAGCGGTTCGGCGACGACGACTTCCCGAGCTCGACCTGGGACAGCCGGCGCTACTTCTGGGCGCCGCGGATCGGGATGAAGGGGATCTTCCGGCTGAGCCTGTTCCGCGACGTCGCCGTGGTCAGCGGCTGCGGGGTCGGCGGTGGCAGCCTCGGCTACGCGAACACGCTCTACGTCCCACCCGCCAAGTTCTTCGAAGACCCGCAGTGGGCCGACCTCGACGACTGGCAGGCGCGGCTGGCGCCCCATTACGAGACCGCGCAGCGGATGCTCGGCGTCACCGTCCACGATCGCGACGACCCGGCCGACCAGCTGCTGCGCGAGCTGGGCGAGGAGCTCGGCGTCGGCGACACCTATCGCAAGACCCCGGTCGGCGTCTACCTCGACAACCCGGGAGAGACCGTCGCCGACCCCTACTTCGAAGGCGCCGGCCCGGAGCGCACCGGCTGCATGCAGTGCGGCCGCTGCATGGTCGGCTGCCCGCACGGGGCGAAGAACACGCTGGTCAAGAACTACCTCTGGCTGGCGGAGAAGCGCGGCGTCGAGGTGCAGGCGGAGCGCACGGTGACCGACATCCGGCCGCTCGGCGCCGCCGACGGCAGCGACGGCTACGCGGTGACCAGCGAGCGCTCGGGGCTGCTGCGCGGGCGCCGCAAGCGCACGCTGAAGGCGCGCGGCGTGATCGTCGCCGCCGGGCCGCTCGGCACCAACAAGCTGCTGCAGCGCTGCCGACTCGGCGGCTCGCTGCCGAAGATCTCACCGCGCCTCGGCGAGCTGGTGCGGACCAACAGCGAGAGCATCCTCGCCGTGCGCGTGCCCCCCGACTATCCCGAGGACCTGTCGAAGCGGGTCGCGATCACCTCGAGCATCTACCCCGACCCGCACACCCACATCGAGACCGTCACCTACGGCAGGGCGGGCGACTCGATGAGCACGCTGAACACGCTTCTGGTCGGCGACGGGACGCGGGTCACGCGGCCGCTGAAGCTGCTCGCCCAGATCGTCCGCCACCCGCTCAGGTTCGCCCAGGTGCTGTGGCCGTTCGGCACCTCGCACCGCACGATCATCCTGCTCGTCATGCAGACGCTCGACAACGCGATCGCGCTGCGGCCGCGGCTGAAGCGCAACGGCGAGGTGCGGCTGCAGACCGAGCAGGACCCGGAGCGGCCCAACCCGACCTTCATCCCGATCGCCAACAGGGCGGCCGAATGGTTCGCCGAGCGCACCGGCGGGATCGCCCAGAGCTCGGTCATGGAGGCGACGCTGAACGTGCCGACGACCGCCCACATCCTCGGCGGCGCGGCGATCGGCCACGGTCCCGAGGACGGCGTCGTCGACGCCCGCCAGCGGGTCTTCGGCTACGAGAACCTGATGGTCTGCGACGGCGCGGCGGTGCCGGCGAACGTCGGCGTCAACCCGAGCCTGACGATCACCGCGCTGGCCGAGAACGCGATCGGCCAGATCCCGCCGAAGGAGGGCGCAGAGACGCGCGACCTCCCCGAGGCCGCGCGTCCGGCTGTTCCCAGTGCCTAACCGCGGGAGCTACTGGGCGAATCGCTCCGCTACGTAGTCCCAGTTGACGACGTTCCAGAACGCGTCGATGTATTCGGGGCGCTTGTTCTGGTACTTGAGGTAGTAGGCGTGCTCCCAGACGTCGCAGCCGAGCAGCGGGATGCTGCCGTCGAGCACCGGCGAGTCCTGGTTCGGCGTCGAGACGACGGCGAGGCCGGAGCTGTCCTTGACCAGCCACGCCCAGCCGGAGCCGAAGCGCGTCAGGCCGGCTTTTTTGAACTCGTCCTTGAACGAGTCGAAGGAGCCGAAGGTCTCGTCGATCGCGCTCGCCAGCTCGCCGCCCGGCGCGCCGCCGCCGTCGGGGCTGAGCATCTGCCAGAACAGCGAGTGGTTGAAGTGGCCGCCGCCGTTGTTGCGCACGGGGCCCTGCTTGTCGCCAGGAAGGCTCGAGAGGTTGCGCAGCACGTCCTCGACCTCGCGGTCGGCCCACTCGGTCCCCTCCAGGGCTTCGTTCGCTTTGTCCACGTAAGCCTGGTGGTGCTTGTCGTGGTGGACGCGCATCGTCTCCTCGTCGATGTGCGGCTCGAGCGCGTCGTAGTCGTAGGGAAGATCGGGAACCGTGAAAGCCATTGCGTCTCCTTGTCCTTGATTTCGAGTTCCCCGGCAGCCTAACCGGATTGAACCTCCTACCCGCCGGGTGGCGCATCGTCCTGCGGGGGCGCGCCGGAGAGGGCGACCGCGGCCTCGATGTGGGCGAGGTGGGTGAGCGCCTGGGGGAAGTTGCCGAGCATGCGCTCGGCTTCCGGGTCGTACTCCTCGGAGAACAGGCCGAGGCCGTTGGCGCTCGCCTCGGCGCGCTCGAAGACCTCGCGCGCCTCCTCGCGCCCCTGGCGGGCGAGGCAGGTGGCGAGCCAGAAGGAGCAGGCGAGGAAGGCGCCCTCGGGCGGCATCCCGTCGTCGGCGTCGTAGCGGCGCAGCAGGCCGTCGCCGAGGTCGAGCGCCTCGCGCAGCGCGTCCGCCGTGCGCACCATGCGCTCGTCGTCCCAGGCGAGGAAGCCGGCGGCGGGCAGGCGCAGCAGCGCCGCGTCGTGATCGTCGTAGCCGAAGGCCATGCGGAAGATCCCGCGGTGCTGGTCGTAGCCCTCGCTCTCGATGTCGCCGCGGATCCGCTCGCGCGCCTCGCGCCAGGCGTCGGGGACCTGCTTCTCGCAGTCCTCGCCCAGCTTGATCCCACGGTCGACCGCCGACCACGACAGCGCCTTGGAGTGGACGAAGTGGCGCGGCTCGCCCCGCCACTCCCAGATCCCCTTGTCGCGGTCTTCCCAGTGCTCGACCACGTAGTCGACGAGGTCGGCGATGAAGATCCAGTAGTCGCGGTCGGGCGAGTTGCCGCGACGGTGCCAGCGCCAGCTCTGGTCGACGATCTGGCCGAAGGCGTCGAGCTGCAGCTGCCCGGCCGCCTGGTTGCCGACGCGCACCGGGGCCGAGCCGCGCCAGCCCTCGAGGCCCTTCACCTCCTGCTCGGCGAGCCGCCGCTCCCCACCGACGCCGAAGAGGATCTGCAGGTCCTCGGCGTTGCCGGCCGCGCTGCGCTCGATGAAGCGGCGGAAGGCGTCGGCGTCGTGCTCGCAGCCGAGCTCGGCCAGCGAGCGCACGGTCATCGCCGAGTCGCGGACCCAGCTGTAGCGGTAGTCCCAGTTGCGCTCGCCGCTCAGCTGCCGCACCTCGGGCAGCGAGGTGGTCGCGGCGGCGGCGATCGCGCCGGTCGGCTCGAAGGAGAGCGCCTTCAGCGTCAGCGCCGAGCGCATCGCCCCCGGGAAGGCGTCGACGACCTCGCCCTTCGCGCAGCGCCCCCACTCGCGCCACCACTCGACCGTGCGCTCGAGGCAGCCGTCGATCGCTTCGGGATCGAGCGGCTCGAGTCCCGCGAGCGAGTCGAGCTCGACCGGTCGCCGGTAGGCGAGCTCGAAGCGCAGGCGCTCGCCCTCGCCGAGGCTCGCGTCGCCGCTCAGGGTGTGACGGTCGTCGAACTCCAGCCCGAGCTCGCTGCGCAGGACCAGGCCGTCGTCGCCGCCGATCGCGGCGAACAGGCGGCCCTCCTCGCCGGCGCCGCGAATCCAGGGCTTCACCTGGCCGTAGTCGAAGCGCGGCTCGAAGTGCACGCGAAGCGCCGGCGAGCCGGCGACGCCCTCGACGATGCGGACGATGCGCGAGCTCTCGCGCCCCTCCGGCGGGGCTAAGAAGTCGAGCAGGCGGACCTCGCCGCCCTCGCCGCGCAGCCGCGTCTCCAGCACCATCGTCCCCTCGACGTAGCGCTGCTCGCACGTCGCCGTCCCGGGCGCTTCGACCGCGAAGCGCCCGCCGCGCTCCCAGTCGAGCAGGCGGCCGAACACCGCGCCGGAGTCGAAGCGCGGCAGGCAACACCAGTCGATCGAGCCGGTCGAGGAGACCAGCGCCGCGCTGCGGCGGTCGCCGACCAGGCCATAATCCGCCAGCGGCGGGTAGCTGCTCACGCTTGGGGCGTACCCTCTGCGCTAACCCACAAACGCCGTTTCGAGCGGCGTCGATGCGGGTAGGGAATGAGCTCGCCGGGCGACTACGCAATAGAGAAAGATTCCGAGCTGTGGCGGCGTTTTGCCCGCGAGCGTGACCCGGCGATCCGGGACGAGTTGGTGCGCCGGAACATGGACTTCGCCAAGCGGCTGGCGCTTCGCTACCGCGGCGCCAGCGAGTCCTTCGACGATCTGCTGCAGGTTGCGAACCTCGGCCTGCTCAACGCGGTCGACCGCTTCGACCCCGAGCGCGGCATACCGTTCACGGCCTTCGCCTCGCCGACGATCCTCGGCGAGCTCAAACGCCACTTCCGCGACCGCGTCTGGACCGTGCGCGTGCCGCGCGGGCTGCACGACCGGATGGCTGAAGTCGACAAAGCGATCACCGCGCTGACCAAGGAGCTGCAGCGCTCGCCCTCGGTCGGTGAGATCGCCGAGCGGCTCGAGGTCGAGCAGACCGACGTGCTCGAGGTGATGGAGGCCAACCACAACCGGCGGCCGCTCTCGCTCGACCGCCCGGCGGGCTCGGAGGACTCAGAGGAGTCGCCGCCGACCGAGTGGATCGGCGCCGAGGACGAGGCCTTCGAGCTGGTCGAGGGGCGGATCGCGCTCGACGCCGCCCTCCCCTTCCTCGACGAGCGCGAGCGCCTGGTGCTGCGGCTGCGCTTCGCCGAGGACATGACGCAGTCGCAGATCGCCGAGCGGATCGGCCATTCGCAGATGCACGTCTCGCGCATCCTGCGCCGGGCGCTGGCCCGGGTCAGGGAGCAGATCAGGGAGCAGCAGCGAAGCGGATGAGCAGGTACTCGCCGTCTCCGGACTCCTCGACCGAGAGTTCGTCGGCGAGCGCCTCGAGCGAGCCGCCCACGTCGGGGACCTGAAGCTCCTCGTGGATCTCGCTTGCGGCGCCCGGGTCCATCGGCCCCAGCCGCAGGGCGATTCCCTCGCCGCGGTCGTCGAGCGCCAGGCGCGCCCGCCCGTCGGCGAAGCGCGAGGGCGCCGCGTCGGCGATCGCGTCGGTGACCAGGACCGCGTCGGAGACCCGGTCGACCGAGAGGTCTCGCCGCGCCGCGAGGGCGGCGACCACCCGGGCCAGCACCGGGCCGAGCAGCTCCGGCCGGTCGGTGACCAGCTCGGTCGTCTCGTGCAGGTCGGCCTTCATCCTCACCGGGTCGCCGTCGATGCTGCCCGCGGCGCCGCCGCGCAGCGGCAGGCGCATCTTCACCTCGGTTCCGGATTCGACGCCGCCGGAGATCGCGAAGCTGGTCGAGAGGGCGGCGATCAGCGAGAGGCCGAGGCGCAGGCTGCCGCGCTCGACGTCGGCCTGCGGCTGGATGCCGATTCCCCTGTCGCGGACGGTGACGGTGAGCCCGTCCTCGTCCGGCTGCGCCTCGACGAACATCGGGCCGCTGCCGCCCTCGTAGGCGTGGACGGCGACGTTCATGCAGGCCTCGGTGACGACCGTCTTCAGGTCGGCGAGGCCGGCCTCGTCCATGCCGATCTCCTCCGCCAACCCGGCAAGCGCGTGGCGCACGACGGAGACGTTCTCGGCTTTCGCCGGAAGGGTCATCAGGAGCCCCCTGGGCTGTTGGCTGATCGTCGAGTTCTCGGGCATGAACCGCAATCTCTCGCTGGGGACCTTGTTCCCCGCGGAGCCCGAGCATAACCCTCGGGCATGAAGTCAGACTGCTACCCGCGGCGCCGATTCGCAAAACCCGCGGCAAGACCCGGATACGGCTAAACAGCCGATTTCCTGCGATAGGATCGCTGGCGTGAGCCCGCTTCCATTCGACGTGCAGAGGGAGACGCTCGACGACGGCGTCGAGGCGATCACGGTCCGCGGCGAGCTCGACATGAACACGGCCCCCGAGCTGGAGCGCGCGCTGGAGGAGGCGATCGCCGACCCCGGCGCCACGCTGATGCTCGACCTCTGTGACTGCGAGTTCATCGACTCGACCGGGATCGCGCTGATCGTGCGCACCTGGCAGCGGCTGGACCGCGAGGGCGGCGGCGACGGCCAGGGGCGGTTGGTCCTCTGCTCGCACAACCACCAGGTGCGGCGGCTGCTGCAGATCACCGGGGTCGAATCGACGATCTCGCTGCACGAGCGGCGCGAGGACGCGCTGAGCGAGCTGCGCGAAACCGCCTCTTCGTAGGCCCCAACACACCCGAGCTCCGCCGTTTGCCCGCGCCCGCGCTTGGGTAGGGGACTCATGCCCGCCCCCGCCTGACCTGTGGGCGGGGATCCGGACGTGTCGCCACTGGACCCACACAGCCCAGCCTCCGAACACATCGCGACGTTGTGGTGGTGGATGCTCGTCGTCGCCGGCCTCGTCTTCCTCGGCGCCGTCGCGATGCTGGCGCTCGGCTGGCTGCGCCGCGACAAGCCCGGCCTGCCGTGGCTGGGCGAGAGCGAACGGGCCAACACGACGCTCGTCGTCGCCTTCGGCATCGCAATCCCGATCGTCATCCTCGTCGCGCTCTTCGTCGTCTCCGACCTCGTGCTGATGAAGGAAACCGACGCGCCGCGGGCCGGCGAGACGGCGATGGGCATGACGGTCGTCGGCCACCAGTGGTGGTGGGAGGTCCGCTACGGCGACTCCGACGCGGTGACCGCGAACGAGATCCACATCCCGGCGCGGACGCCGATCGACCTGGTCGCGCGCAGCGCCGACGTCATCCACTCCTTCTGGGTGCCGGAACTGAACCGCAAGATCGACATGATCCCCGGGCAGGCGAACAGCATCGAGCTGTACGCCGACGAACCGGGCGTCTACCGCGGGCAGTGCGCCGAGTTCTGCGGCCTGCAGCACGCCCACATGGCGTTCCGTGTCTACGCCGAACCGCCGGCCCGCTTCCGCGAATGGCTGGCGAACATGGAACGGCCCGCGCGCGAGCCGGCGAGCGCCGAGGCGCGCCGCGGGCGGCGCCTGTTCATGGAAAACGCCTGCGCCTCCTGCCACACGATCGCCGGCACCGAAGCGCGAGGCTCGATCGGGCCCGACCTGACCCACGTCGCCAGCCGGCAGACGCTCGCCGCGGACACGATCGAAAACACGCCGCGCAACCTCTTCCGCTGGATCCGCAACCCGCAGAGCATCAAGCCGGGCGACAAGATGCCGGGGCTGGGCCTCGGCGCGGCGCGCTTCCAGGCGATCGCCGCCTACCTCTCGGAGCTGCGGTAGTGGAGGCCGCCGCACCGCCCGCCGCGCGCACCCGGGTCGAACGCCTGGAGCGGATCTGGGAGGAGCCGCCGGGCGTCCTCGGCTGGCTGACCACGGTCGACCACAAGCGGATCGGCATCCTCTACTTCTTCACCTCGCTCGCCTTCTTCGCCGCCGGCGGAGTCGAGGCGCTGCTGATGCGAACGCAGCTGATCGGGCCCAACCAGGCGACGCTCGACCCGGCGACGTTCAACGAACTGATGTCGATGCACGGGGTGACGATGATCTTCTTCTTCGTCATCCCGATGTCGCTCGGCGCCTTCGGCAACTACCTGCTGCCGCTGATGATCGGGGCGCGCGACATGGCCTTCCCGCGGCTCAACGCCGTCTCCTACTGGATCTTCCTCTGCTCGGGGATCTTCATCTACGCCGGCCTGCTGACCGGCAACGCGCCGAACGCCGGCTGGTTCAACTACGTGCCGCTCGCCTCCAGGGCCTACAGCCCCGGCCCCGGCATCGACTTCTACGCGCTCGGGCTGCTCTTCGTCGGCATCTCGACCACCGCCGGGGCGATCAACGTGATCGTGACGATCTTCAAGCTGCGGGCCCCGGGCATGTCGTTGAACCGGATGCCGCTCTTCTGCTTCGCCTTCCTCGCCGTCTCCTTCGCCCTCGTCTTCGCCCTGCCGGCGCTCAACACGGCGCTGGTCCTGCTCGAGCTCGAACGGCTGCTGGGGCTGCACTTCTTCGCCCCGGTGTTCGGCGGCGACCCGATCCTCTGGCAGAACCTCTTCTGGATCTTCGGCCATCCCGAGGTCTACATCATCATCCTGCCCGCCTTCGGCATCGCGACCTCGATCATCCCCACCTTCACGCGGCGGCGCATGGTCGCCTTCCCGCTCGTCGCCCTGGCCGAGATCCTCGTCGCCTTCCTCGGCTTCGGCGTCTGGGCGCACCACATGTTCGCGGTCGGGCTGGCGACCGCGACGACGATCTACTTCGCCGCCGCCAGCCTGGTCATCGTCATCCCCAGCGGCATCCAGCTGTTCTCCTGGATCACCACGATCGTCACCGGCACGCCGCGCTTCAAAACGCCGCTGCTGTGGATCGTCGGCTTCATCGTGCTGTTCATCCTCGGCGGCCTATCCGGGGTGACCTTCGCCGCGATCCCCTTCGACCAGCAGCTCACCGACACCTACTACGTCGTCGCCCACTTCCACTACGTGATCTTCGGCGCCGCCGTCTTCCCGCTGCTCGGCGGCATGTACTACTGGTTCCCCAAGGTCACCGGGCGGATGTACTACGAGCGCTGGGGGCAGGCGAGCTTCTGGCTGACCTTCGTCGGCATGAACGTGACCTTCTTCCCGATGCACCTGCTGGGGCTGGCGGGGATGCCGCGCCGCGACTACACCTACTCGGCCGGCCTCGGCTGGACCGGCTACAACCTGATCGAGACGCTCGGCGCCTACCTGCTGGGGCTGGGACTGCTGGCGGTTGCGGTCAACCTCGCGCTGAGCATCTTCCGCGGCGAGCGGGTCGGCGCCGACCCCTGGGGCGGCGACACGCTCGAGTGGTCGACCAGCTCGCCGCCGCCCGAGTACAACTACGCGGTCATCCCGACCGTCTCCAGCCCCTACGCGATGTGGGACCGGGAGGACCGCGAAGCCGACGAGGCGAACCTCGAGGCGGGCCGAAGGACGCTCGAAGCGGGACACGAGACGCCGGCCAGCACCGCCGTCGACGCCGAGTGGGACGAGACGCTCGAGATGCCCGCCAAGTCCCTCTGGCCGCCGCTGACCGCGCTGGCGATCTCGGCGGTCTTCACGATGGTCATCCTGCAGCGCTGGCTGGCGGCGGCGATCTGCACCGCGATCCTCCTCCTCGTGCTCGCGGGCTGGCACGGGCGCGAGCCGGAGGAGGCGTGATGGAGGCGGCGGCGGCACGGCGGCGCGCCCAGCCAAGCGGCTGGTGGGGCATGGCGCTGCTGATCGCGACCGAGGCGACGCTCTTCGCCTGCCTGATCGCGTCCTACTTCTACCTGCGCTTCAAGGCCTCCGAATGGCCGCTCGGCGGGATCGAGGTGCCCTCGGTCGTGCTGCCGCTCGTCTTCACCGGCGGGCTGCTGGCGGCCACGCTGCCGCTCTTCCTCGCCGTGCGCGAGGCGAAGCGCGGCCGGGCCGCGCGGGCCTGGTGGCTGCTGGCCGCCGCGGCGGCGGTCCAGGCCACCTATCTGGGACTGCAGATCCACCTCTACGCCTCCGACATGAACAGCTTCAGCCCGCAGGAGAACGCCTACTCCTCGATCTACTTCGTCCTGCTCGGCTTCCATCACGCCCACGTCGCGATCGGCCTGGCGCTGGACTCCTGGCTGCTCTGGAAGCTCGCCCGCGGGATCACCAACTACCGGCTGATCGGCCTGCGGGCGACGGCGCTCTACTGGTATTTCGTCAACGTCGCGGCGGTCGCCGTCGTGCTGACCCAGCTCTCGCCGTCGCTATGAAGGCGCCGCAGCCGATCCTGGCGCGGATCCCACCGTCCTCGCCGGCCTCGCCGGTGCTCTGGTTCGCGGTTCTCGGGGCGCCGGCCGCCTACGTGCTCCAGCAGGGGCTCGGCTACTGGCTGGCCGAGGCCGAGTGCGGCCCGACCGGCGGCATGTGGGGGATCTCGCTGGCGAGCTGGGCGATCGTCGTCGGCGCGGCCGCCGCCGTGGTCGCCGCCGCGGCGGGGCTCACGGCGCTGTGGCTGTTCCGCCGCACCGGCGATTACAAAGACGCGCCGCCGCACGGGCGCACCGCCTTCCTCGGCATGGTCGGGATGACGGTCTCCTCGCTGTTCTTCGTGCTGATCCTGATGACCGCGTCCGGCGTCCTCACCTACCACGTCTGCAACCAGTCGTGAGGCGGCGGCGTCGACAAGCGCTGGCCGCGACCGTCCTGCTGCTCGCGGTGGGGGCCGCGACCGCCGCCGTGGCGCAGCCGCCGAGCGGCATCGTCCACGTGCCGGGGGGCTCTCACATGGGCAAGCTGCGACTCGGCGCCGGCCTCTTCGCCGCCAACTGCGCCAGCTGCCATGGCCCCAACGGCGAAGGCGTCGAGCGGGCGAGCAACCGCGGCGCCGGCGACATCGCCGCCCAGGGGCCCTCGCTGCGCGGCGTCGGCGCGCTGGCGCCGGACTTCTACCTGCGCACTGGCCGGATGCCGCTCGACCACGCGGGCGAAGAGCCCGAACGCCAGGAGCCCTTCTTCAACCAGCGTGAGATCGCCGCGATGAGCGCCTACGTCGCGAGCTTCGGCGGCGGTCCGGACGTGCCCCGCCCGCAGCCGAGGTTCGACGCGCTGACCGAAGGCCTGACCCTGTTCACCGAGCACTGCGCCGGCTGCCACCAGGTCGTCGGCGAAGGCGGCTACGTGCCCGGCGCCAAGGTGCCGGTGCTGCAGCACGCCAACGCGACCGAGATCGCCGAGGCGGTGCGGATCGGCCCCTTCGTGATGCCGCAGTTCCCGAAATCGCAGATCGGCGACGACGACCTCGACAAGATCGTCGCCTACGTGCTCGCCAGCCAGCATCCCGAAGACGAGGGCGGGCTCGGCATCGGCCACCTCGGCCCGGTGCCCGAGGGGATCGTCGCCTGGCTGGTCGCCGCCTTCGCGCTGACCGGAGTCTGCGTGCTGATCGGAAGGAGGCTGAAGACGTGAGCAAGCGCACCGGCCTGAAGGCCGCCCTGCTGACCCTGCTCGGTTTCGTCCGCGGCGCCGGCCGCAGGCGCGAGCGCGAGCCGATCCTGCCCGAGCCCGACGAGGGGACGGAGCGGCGCCGCGCCGAGCTCGTCGTGGCGCTGCTGCTGCTCGGCGGCGCCGCCTGCGCGGTGATGTTCATCGTCGTCTACGCGCTCGACTGGCCCCACATGACGCAGTACCTGGGGCTCTGCCTGGGCGGCGCGCTGGCGCTGCTCGCGGCGGCGCTGATCCTGACCGGCGAGAAGCTGATCCCGACCGAGGAGCTGGAGGAGGACTACCCGGTCACCGAGCACCCGGCCGAGCAGGACCAGATCGACCAGCTGGTCGCCGAGACGGGCAGCCGCTTCACCCGCAAGCGGCTGCTGATCGGCGCCGCGGGGGCCGCCGGGGCGGCGCTGGGGGCGGCGCTCGTCGTGCCCGCCGCCTCGCTCGGACCGGCGCTGGACACGAAGTCCTTCTACTACTCGCCCTGGCGCCGCGACCGCCGCCTGGTCGACGAGGACGGCAAGCCCTACGCCGCCGAGGACATCGAGGAAGGGACCTTCTACACCGCCTACCCGGAGGACGCCTACCGCGACGAGCTGGCGGCGCCGCTGGTCGTCGTCCGGCTCGACCCCGACGAACTCGAAATGCCGGCCGGGCGCGAGGGCTGGACGCCGGAGGGGATCGTCGCCTACTCGAAGATCTGCACCCACGCGGGCTGCGCGGTGGCCCTCTACCGCGATCCGAAGTTCCCCGCGGCCGAGCCGGACCGCGCCCTGGTCTGCCCCTGCCACTACTCGACCTTCGACCCGGCGCGCGGCGCCGAGGTGACCTACGGCCCGGCGGGCAGGCCGCTGCCGCAGCTGCCGCTGCTGGTCGACTCCGAGGGCGACCTGCGCGCCGCCGGCCAGTTCTCCGAACCGGTGGGCCCGGCCTTCTGGGGCGTGCGCACGCGGAGGCCCTCGGCGTGATCCGCAGGACCGTCCGCTTCCTCGACCAGCGCAGCGGCGTCGCGCCGATGCTGAAGAAGACCCTGCGCTACGCCTTCCCCGATCACTGGTCCTTCCTGCTCGGCGAGGTCGCGCTCTACGCCTTCGTCGTGCTCGTCGCGACCGGCGTCTACCTGACCTTCTTCTTCGAGCCGAGCACGGCGAAGGACACCTACGAAGGCAGCTACGCGCCGCTGCACGGGATCGAGGCCAGCAAGGCCTACATCTCCGTCCTGCAGATCTCCTTCGACGTCAAGGCGGGGCTGCTGATCCGCCAGACCCACCACTGGGCCGCCGACGTCTTCGTCGCCGCGATCGTCCTGCACCTGATCCGCGTCTTCTTCACCGGCGCCTACCGCAAGCCGCGCGAGCTGACCTACGTGATCGGCGTGCTGATGCTGTTCACGACGCTGCTCGAGGGCTACCTCGGCTACTCGCTCGTCGACGACCTGCTCTCGGGCATGGGGCTGGCGATCGGCTACGCGGTGGGGCTCTCGATCCCCTTCGTCGGCGCCAACCTGATGCTGGCGATCTTCGGCCATCCCTTCCCCGGCGCGCCGGAGTTCTGGTCGCGCATGTACATCGCCCACGTGTTCGTCTTCCCGCTGCTGATCGGCGGCCTGCTGAGCGCCCACCTGGCGCTCGTCGCCTCGCGGCACCACACGCAGTTCAAGCGCAGGCGGGTGCCGAGCGAGCGCAAGCTGATCGGCGTGCCGACCTTCCCCGGGCAGGCGCCGCGCTCGCTCGGGTTGATGCTGGCGGTGGCGGCGGCGCTGGTGCTGCTCGGCGGCCTCGTGCAGATCAACCCGATCTGGCTCTGGGGCCCCTACCACGTCTCGCAGGGGACGAACGGGGCGCAGCCCGACTGGTACCTCGGCTGGCTGATCGGCGCCCTGCGCCTCGTCCCCCACTTCGACGTCGTCGTCTGGAACCGGACCCTGGTGCCGAACCCCTTCTGGGGCGGCATGCTGTTCCCGCTGGTCGTGATGGCCGCGCTGCTCGCCTGGCCCTGGCTGGAGCGCCGCGCGACCGGCGACCGGCGCTTCCACAACGTGCTCGAGCGGCCGCGCGACGCGCCGCTGCGGACGGCGATCGGCGCCGGCTTCCTCACCTGGGTGGTGATGATCTTCATGGCGGGCGCCTCCGACCGGCTGCTCGTCTGGCTCGGGATCAGCTACATGAGCCAGGTCTGGTTCTACCGCGTGGGGGTCTGGATCGTGCCCTTCGTCGTCGGCTTCCTCGCCTGGCGGGTGTGCCTCGGCCTCAAGGGGATGGAGGCGGTGGAGGCGGAGCAGGAGCGCGCCGAGCGGGAGGCCGTCGCCGGTAGCGCGCCGCCCTGACCGCGACCCGCTCCTCGCCGCCGGCGTCGAGCAGCGACTGGCGCAGCTCCGCCTCGCGCAGCCAGCGCAGGAAGAGCCAGGAGAAGACGACGATCGTTATCAGCGCGCCCCAGATGAACATGATCGCGCCGCCGATCTGCTGGTCGGCGAGCGGCGAGATCCCCCAGATCCGCTCGCCCGGGGCATAGGCGGGGTAGAAGGCGGTTCCGGACCAGATCAGGACGTTGCCGAGGATCGCGCAGCCGAGCGCCCGCACCGCCAGCACGTAGGTCGCCTTGGCGCCGGAGCCGAACCAGGCCGGGCCGGGCAGCGGCTCGAGCAGCGCCCCCCACATCAGCAGGCCGGCGGTGAAGAAGCTGGCGTGCTCGAGCCAGTGCACGGGCTCGCTGGCCAGCGCAGCTTCGTAAAGCGCCGGCAGGTGCCAGAGGTAGAGGTTGAGCGCCCACAGCGGCAGGGCGACGAGCGGCAGGAGCAGGAAGCGCAGGCGCCCGGCTGGCGGCAGGGCGAGCAGCGGGCGCAGCACCGCGCCGCTCAGCCCGAGCAGCAGGAGGAGCGGCGCGAGTTCGCCGATCGTCAGGTGCTGGATCATGTGGGCGTAGAAGATCCGCGTCTCGGCGAGCCGGTCGAGCGGCGAGATCAGCGCCGCGAGCAGCGCCGCGAGGCCGAGGTAGAAGCAGGCCTGGCGCCAGGCGGGCATTGGGCGGCCCCGGCGGGCAAGACTCCGCGTCCGCCGCGCATAGAGGGCCGCGACCAGCGCGGTCGCGGCGATGGGAAGCAGATCCGTCACCTCGCCTGCTTCACTACCCGCTTCGCGGGTAGCCATCCCCCATGCGGCGCGCGCTCATCGCGGTCGCGGTCCTCTCCGCGCTCGCCTTCCTCGCGATCTCCCTGCGCATCCACTCGGCCGGCGGCGCCGACGAGCCCGCCGCGGCGCAGGTAGGCGTCGTCGCCGTTCCGAGCAGGGCGGCAGCGCGCCGACGGCTCGCCGGCTCGCCGCCGGCGCTGGCGGCCCTGCACCGCCAGGCGGGCGAGCTGATCGAGGGCGGATCGCTGGAAGCGAGGCTGGAGCGGCTGCGCGGCCTCCCGGTCGTCCTCAACGCCTGGGCCTCCTGGTGCCGGCCGTGCCGCGAAGAGCTGCCGCTCTTCGCCGCCGCCTCCGTCGCCCATGGCAGGCGGGTCGCCTTCCTCGGCGCCGACGTCGAAGATGAATCCGGCGCCGCCCGGGAGCTGCTCGCGAGCCAGCGCCTCAGCTACCCGAGCTACCCGGCCGACCGCGCGACCCTGGAAGCGCTCGCCCCGCTCCACGGCACCCCGACGACGATCTTCCTCTCCCCCGCCGGCGAGCTGGCCGGCGTCCACATCGGCGCCTATGACTCGGCGCCCGAGCTGAACGCCGATCTGCGGCGCTACGCGTCGGGATAGGCGCCACATCGCCTTTCGCCACCGGCGCCGTCCTCCCCGAACCGCGGTCGAGCTTTGGGGCGCGATGCGGATCAAACCTCTGCCGCGCTCTGCCGCGGTCGTTTTTCGAGCGGCCGGTTCGGGTAACCGGGACGAGACCGAGGAGACGAGCGGAAGGAAGAGGATCGATGTCGGAAACCGTTGGCGCATTCGTACTGAAACGACTTCACGAGCACGGGGTGGGCCGGATCTACGGCTACCCGGGCGACGGCATCAACGGCCTGCTCGGCGGCTTCCACGAGCACGGCGACGACGTCGAGTTCATCCAAACGCGGCACGAGGAGATCGCCGCCTTCTGCGCCTGCGCCCACGCCAAGCTGACCGACGAGGTCGGCGTCTGCATGGCGACCTCGGGGCCCGGCGCGATCCACCTGCTGAACGGCCTCTACGACGCGAAGCTCGACCACCAGCCGGTCGTCGCGATCATCGGCCAGCAGAAAACGATGTCGCTGGGCACGAACTACCAGCAGGAGGTCGACCTCAACACGCTGTTCAAGGATGTCGCCACGGAGTTCATCCAGACCTGCATGTCGCCCTCGCAGGCCCGGCACCTTGTCGACCGCGCCGTGCAGGTGGCGAAAGCGTCGCGCTCGGTGACCGCGATCATCATCCCCGAGGACGTGCAGGAGTCCGAATACGAAGACCCGCCGATGGCCCACGGCTCGGTCTTCACCGCGCCGCAAAAGCACATCCGCTCGCGCGTGATCCCGCCCGAGGAGGAGATCCGCCGCGCCGCCGAGGTGCTGAACAGCGGCGAGAAGGTCGGCATCCTGATCGGCGCCGGCGCCCGCCAGGCCGAAGATGAGGTCCAGCAGGTCGCCGAGCTGCTCGGCGCCGGCGTCGCCAAGGCGCTCAACGGCCGCGACGTGCTGCCCGACGACCTGCCGTACGTGACCGGCCCGATCGGCCTGCTCGGCTCGAAGCCGAGCTACGAGATGATGGACGGCTGCGACACCTTCCTGATGATCGGCTCGAGCTTCCCCTACTCGGAGTGGCTGCCGGAGCCGGGGCAGGCGCGCGGCGTGCAGATCGAGATCGACGGCCGCCTGGTCGGCATCCGCTACCCGATGGAGGTCGGCCTCGTCGGCGACTCGCGCGACACGCTGCGCGAGCTGATCCCGCAGCTGCAGCGCAAGGAGGACCGCTCCTGGCGCGAGGAGATCGAAGGCGAAGTCGAGAAGTGGGACGAGGTCCTCACCGCGCGGGCGATGATGGACGCGACGCCGCTCAACCCGCTGCGGGTCTTCCACGAGCTCTCCCCGCGGCTGCCCGACAACTGCATCCTCACGGCCGACTCGGGGTCGGCGACGAACTGGTGGGCGCGCCACCTGAAGCTGCGCAAGGGGATGCGGGCGGCGCTCTCGGGGACGCTGGCGACGATGTGCCCCGGCGTGCCCTACGCCCTCGCGGCGAAGATCGCCTACCCCGACCGGCCGGTGATCGCCTCGCTCGGCGACGGCGCGATGCAGATGCTCGGCATCAATGCGCTGATCGACGTCGCCAACCGCTACGAGCAGTGGGGCAACAAGCAGCTGATCGTGCTGGTGCTGCACAACGACGACCTCAACCAGGTCACCTGGGAGCAGCGCGTGCTCTCCGGCGACCCGAAACTCGAGGCCTCGCAGTCGATCCCGTCCATCGATTACGCCCGCTACGCGGAGCTGCTGGGACTGAAGGGGATCCGCGTCGACGACCCGGAGCAGGTGGCCGGGGCGTGGGAGGAGGCGCTGGCCGCCGACCGCCCGGTGGTGCTCGAGGCGATCACCGACCCCGAGGTGCCGCCGCTGCCGCCCCACATCAAAGTCGAACAGGCGAAATCGATGGCGAAAGCGCTCGCCTCCGGCGACCCCCACGGCCCCCGCATCGTCAAACAGTCGCTGAAGGGGAAGTTGAAGGAGTTCGTGAACGGCTGATGGCCGTCGCCGCGCCCGAGGCCGAGGCGCTCGAGACGCCGATCGGGCGTCTCGAGGTCTCGGCCTTCACCGTCCCCACCGAGGAGCCGGAGTCCGACGGCACGCTGAGCTGGGACTCGACGACGATCGTCATCGTCGAGGCCAGCGCGGGCGACGTGACCGGGCTCGGCTACGCCTACGGCGACGTCTCCGTGGCGACCTTCGTCGACTCGAAGCTCGCGGAAGTCGTCGAGGGCCGCGACGCGCTCTCGCCGCCGGCCGCCTGGGCGGCGATGCAGGTGGCGATCCGCAACGCCGGCCGGCCCGGCGTCGGGGCGATGGCCGTCTCGGCGGTCGACGTCGCGCTCTGGGACCTGCGCGCGAAGCTGCTCGGCGTCTGCCTGGCCGACGCCCTCCCCCGCTTCCACGAAGCCGTCCCGGTCTACGGCAGCGGCGGCTTCACCTCCTATTCGCCGCAGCGGCTGCGCGATCAGCTCGAAGGGTGGATGGAGGCGGAGCTGCCGCGGGTCAAGGTCAAGGTCGGGCGCGAACCGGGGCGCGATCCGGACCGGCTCGCCCTCTGCCGCAAGGTGATCGGCGACGGGGTCGAGCTGATGGTCGACGCCAACGGCGCCTTCGCGCCGAAGCGGGCGCTGCTCGAGGCCGAGCGCTACGCCGAGCACGGCGTCTCCTACCTGGAGGAGCCGGTCAGCTCCGAGGACCGCGCCGGGCTGGCCTTCGTGCGCGACCGCGCCCCGGCCGGGATGGCGATCGCCGCCGGCGAGTACGAGTGGGACCTGCCGCAGCTGGGCGAGCTCGCAGGCTGCGTCGACATCGTCCAGGCCGACGCGACGCGGGTCGGCGGGATCACCAACATGCTGCGCGCCGACGGCATCTGCAAAGCGGCGCAGCGGCGCTTCTCCGCCCACTGCGCGCCGGCGATCTCCGCCCACGCCTGCTGCGCGATCGAGACGCTCGAGCACCTCGAGTACTTCCACGACCACGTGCGGATCGAGCGGATGCTGTTCGACGGCACGCTCGACCCCGAGGGCGGCCGCCTCGTGCCCGACCGCTCGCGCCCCGGCCTCGGCCTCGAGCTGAAACGCGCCGACGCGGAGGAGTTCGCGGCGTGAGGGCGAGGCGATGAGCGGCCACGCGACGCTGGCGCCCGAGGGCGTCGAGGAGATCGACCTGCAGTCGCTGGAGCGCGAGCTGGCCGGCGCGGTCGAGGGCGAGGTGCGCTTCGACGCCGGGACGCGGGCGATCTACTCGCACGACAGCTCCAACTACCGCCAGCCGCCGCTCGGCGTGGTGATCCCGAAGCACGCCGAGGACGTGGTCGCCGCGGTGCGCGCCTGCCACGAGCACGGCGCGCCGGTGCTGCCGCGTGGCTGCGCGACCAGCCTCTCGGGCGAGACGACCAACGTCGCCGTGGTGATCGACACGTCGAAGTACATGCGCGAGATCGTCGAGATCGACCCCGACCGCAAGATCGCGCGGGTTCAGCCGGGGGTGATCCGCGACCAGCTCGCCGAGATCACCGAGAGCCGGCACGAGCTCACCTTCGCCCCCGACACCTCGACCCACGAATACGCGACCTTCGGCGGCATGGTCGGCAACAACTCCTGCGGCATCCACTCGGTGATGGCCGGCCGCACCGCCGACAACGTCGAAGAGCTCGAGATCGTCACCTATGACGGCGAGCGGATGCGCGTCGGGCCGACGAGCGAGCAGGAGCTGCAGCGGATCGTCGAGGCGGGCGGGCGGCGGGGCGAGATCTACCGGGCGATGCGCGACCTTCGCGACCGCTACGCCGACCGGATCCGCGAGCGCTACCCCGACATCCCGCGCCGCGTCTCCGGCTACAACCTCGACGAGCTGCTGCCCGAGAAGGGCTTCAACGTCGCCCGCGCGCTGGTCGGCTCGGAGGGCACGCTGGCGACGGTGCTGGAGGCGACGGTGCGGCTCGTCCACTCCCCCCCGGCGCGCTCGCTGCTCGTGCTCGGCTACCCGAGCATCTTCGACGCCGCCGACCACGTCACCGAGATCCTCAAGCACGAACCGGTCGGCCTCGAGGCGATCGACAGCCGGCTGATCCAGGACATGGTGCAGAAGGGCAAACACACCTCCGAGGTGCCGCTGCTGCCCGAGGGCGAGGGCTGGCTGCTGGTCGAGTTCGGCGCCGATTCGCGCTCGCAGAGCCACGGCAAGGCCGAGGAATGCATGGAGGAGCTGCGCGCCGACGCGACCGCGCCGGAGATGAAGCTGTTCGACGACATCGAGGAGGAGCAGCGGCTGTGGGAGATCCGCGAGGCGGGCCTCGGCGCGACCTCCTACGTGCCGATGGAGCGCGACCACTGGCCCGGCTGGGAGGACGCCGCGGTGCCGCCGGCGCGGCTCGGCTCCTACCTGCGCGGCTTCCGCCGCCTGCTCGACGAGCATGACTACCGGGCGGCGCTCTACGGGCACTTCGGCGACGGCTGCGTGCACTGCCGGATCGACTTCGACCTGCGCAGCGCCGGCGGCCTGCGCACCTGGCGCGGCTTCCTCGACCGGGCCGCCGACCTTGTGGTCGAGCACGGCGGCTCGCTCTCGGGCGAGCACGGCGACGGCCAGCAGCGGGCGGAGCTGCTGCCGAAGATGTTCGGCTCCGAGCTGGTCGGCGCCTTCGGCGAGATGAAGCGGATCTGGGACCCCGGCAACCGGATGAACCCGCACAAGGTCGTCGACCCCTATCCGATCGTCTCCAACATGAAGCTCGGCTCCGACTACGCGCCGGCCGAGCCGCAGACCCACTTCGCCTACCCCGAGGACGGCGGCAGCTTCGCTCACGCGGCGCTGCGCTGCGTCGGCGCCGGCAAGTGCCGCAATGCCGCCAGCGGCACGATGTGCCCGAGCTACATGGCGACGAAGGACGAGCAGCACACCACCCGCGGCCGGGCGCGGATCCTCTACGAGATGCTCGAGGGGCAGACGATCGCCGACGGCTTCCGCTCCGAGGAGGTGCACGAGGCGCTCGACCTCTGCCTCTCCTGCAAGGGCTGCAAGGGCGACTGCCCGGTCAGCGTCGACATGGCCACCTACAAGGCCGAGTTCCTCTCCGGCTACTACAAGCGCCGCCTGCGGCCGATGCCCGCCTACTCGATGGGGCTGATCATGCTGCACGCGCGGCTCGCCCAGCACGTGCCGCGCCTGGCCAACCTGCTGACCCACGCGCCCGGGGTCAACCGCGTGGTCAAGCGCGCCGGCGGACTGAGCGGCGAGCGCGCGATGCCCGAGTTCGCGCACCGGACCTTCAAGGCCTGGTGGCAGGAACGCGGCGCCGTCAACCCGAACGCCGACCCGGTCGTCCTCTTCCCCGACACCTTCAACAACTTCCTCCACCCCGAGCCGATGAAGGCGGCCGTGCGGGTGCTCGAGGACGCCGGCTTCCGCGTCGTCGTGCCCGCCCCGGCGCTCTGCTGCGGGCGGCCGCTCTACGACTACGGGATGCTCGACACGGCGAAGCTCTTCTGGCGCCGCATGCTCGACGCGCTGGCGCCGCAGATCCACGACGGCGTGCCGGTGGTCGGGATCGAGCCGAGCTGCGTCGCGTCCTTCCGCGACGAGCTGCCGAACCTGATGCCGCACGACGAGGACGCGAAGCGGCTCTCGCTGCAGACGCTGACCCTGGCCGAGTTCCTGCAGCGGCACGCGCCCGACTGGGACGCCCCGCGGCTGAATCGCCGGGCGCTGATCCACGGCCACTGCCACCACGAGGCGACGATGGGGATGAGCGCCGAGGAAGAGCTGTTCGAGCGGCTCGGCCTCGACTTCGAGGTGCTCGACACGGGCTGCTGCGGCCTCGCCGGCTCGTTCGGCTTCGAGCGCGAGCACGACGCGATCTCGCGCGAGATCGCCGAGGCGGGACGCCTGCTGCCGGCGGTGCGCGAGGCCGGCGAGGAGACGATCCTGATCGCCGACGGCTTCTCCTGCAAGACGCAGATCGAACAGCTGAGCGAGCGCCGCGCCCTGCACACCGCCCAGGTGATCGCGATGGCGCTCGACCACGGGCCCGCCGGCGTGACCGGAGGCCGACCCGAGAGCGCCTATCCCGACCTGGTCCAGAACGGCGACGGCAGGCTGCGCGAAGCCGCCCTGCTGGGCGGCGCGCTGGCCGCCGGAGCGGGAGTCGCCGCGGGCGCCGTCGCCCTGCTGCGCCGCGACTGAGCCCGTTTGCGCCGCGGCTCAAAGGGAATCCCTAGGAAAGAGAAGCTGTGCGGACCCGAGTGGAAGGAAGCGACGATGGCGAAAGACCACGGATCCAGCGTCAAGGACGACCGCCTCTACGAAAGGCTGCGCGAAGAAGGCGAGAGCAAGGAAAAAGCGGCGCGCATCGCCAACGCGCGGGCGGGCGGCGAAGAACCGGGCCGCAAGGGCGGCGAAGGCGGGAGCTACGAGGACCGCACGGTCGAGGAGCTGCGGGAACGCGCCGCCGAGATCGGCATCGAAGGCCGCTCGGAGATGAACAAGGACGAGCTCATCGACGCGCTGCGAAACCACTGAGCAGGCCGGCCGCGCCCGCGGCGGCGCCGGCCGCGAAGAGCCCCGCCAGCGCGCCGCGGTGGCGGCTGAGGAACCACTGGGGGCTGCGCTTGTGGGCCATTTCGTCGAAGACGCCGTGGGCGCCGGGGTCCTCTTCGGGGGCCCGCATCAGGTTGCCCTCCCGGTTGGCCTCGGTCGGCGGCCCTTCGGTCTGCTGGCCGCTGACCGCCGTGCGGGCGAGGTAGCGCTCGGCCAGCCAGGGGGCGAATTTGCTGCCCAGCACGGTGTAGACGGTGGGCACGCCGACGTAGACCTGGCGCCGCCTGTGGCCGGCCGCCCAGTGGACGGCGTCGGCGGCGACCTCGGGCTGGTAGACCGGCGGCACCGGCATCGGGTGCCGCGGCATCTTCGAGCGGTTGTGATCGAACTGCGGCGTGTTGACCCCGGGCAGCTGGACCATCGTCACGTGGACCTTCGACCCCTTGTGGCGCAGCTCCGTGCGCACCGAGTCGAAGAAGCCCTTGATCGCGTGCTTGGCGCCGCAGTAGGGCGCCTGCAGGGGGATCCCCTGATATGCCATCGCCGAGCCGACCTCGACGATCGTCCCCTTGTCGCGCGGCAGCATGCGCTTCAGCGCCGAGCGGGTCCCCCAGACGGTGCCGTGGTAGGTGACGTCGGTCGCCCGCTCGTACTCCTCGGGCTCGATGTCCTCGAAGAACGAGAAGACGGTGGTCATCGCGTCGTTGACCCAGACGTCGATCGGGCCCAGCTCTGCCTCGACCCGCTCCGCCGCGGCCTCGACCGCGGCCGCGTCGGCGACGTCGGTCGGTATCGCCAGCGCGGTGCCACCGGCCGCCTCGACCTCGCCGCGGACGCCGTCGAGCGCCTGCTCTCCGCGCGCCAGCAGCGCGACCTTGGCGCAATCGGAGCCGAAGCGGCGGGCGATCGCCCTGCCGATCCCCGATCCCGCTCCGGTGACGACGACGACTCTGTCTTCGAAATTCGCGATGGCGTGCCACTACCCAGCGCGGCAGAGGTTTGAACCGCTATTCGGGCAAGACGTCTACCGCGGTTGGGGGGCGGCGGGGCGTGAACGCTTGCTGAACGGGTAGCCGTCCGGCATGCCCGCCCCGCGCAGGAGGATGCCCCGCGAGCTGTTCGAGACCCGCAGCCATTCCTGGCACGCGGTCGGCCTCGGCGAGGAGCTGGAAGCGGGCTCGAGCCGCCGGGCGCTCGGCGGCCTGCTGGTCGCGCTGGCGCTGATCGCCGGCACCATGCTCGTCTACTACCAGCGCGAGGAGTGGCTGCCCGGCTACGGCGCCTGGGTCAAGGCGGGCACCGCGCTCGTGCTGATGATCGTCGGCTCGATCGCCGTGCACTGGCTGGTCCGGGTCGCCTCGCCGCGGCTCTTCCGCCGGCTCGACCCGGCGACCGCCGGCACGCTGGGCTTCCTGGTCCGGCTCTTCGCGATGTCGCTGGTGGCGATCCTCGCGTTGCGCGTCGCCGGCATCAGGGCGAGCACGCTGGCGCTCGGCGGCACGATCACCGCGGTCGTACTCGGCCTCGCCGCGCAGCAGTCGCTGGGCGGAATCTTCGCCGGCGTCGTCCTGCAGGGCACGCGTCCGTTCCGGGTCGGCGAACGGGTGCGCCTGGTCGGCGGGTGGCTCGGTGGCCAGCAGGAAGGCACGGTCAGCTCGCTCGGCCTCTTCTACACCACGCTCGCCCAGGGCGCCGACCGCATCCAGATCCCCAACAGCATGATGATCAACCTCGCCGTCGTGCCGCTGCGCGAGCCCGACAAGATCGACCTGCGGGCGCGCTTCAGCAGCGGGGCGAGCCCGCGGCGGATCGAGCAGCGGCTGCTCGACGCGGTCGACACGCCAACCCGCTACGCGCCCAGCGTCGCGCTCGAGGAAGTCGACGAGGACGGCGTCGTGCTGCGGATCAGCGCGACGCCGCTGCGGTCCGGCGAGGGCTCGCAGCTGGCGGAGGAAGTCCTGGAGGCGCTGCGCGGCAGTCCCGCCGCCTCGGCGCCGATTGCTGACACGGCGGCCACTTTCGATTAGCCGACACCTTCAGCACCGCGCTGGAGCGGGCGGAGGCGGCCGGCGGCGCTCAGGCGGTCGTGGCGGCGAACCGGGCGACGGCGTCGTCGGGATTCGGGAAGACCTCGCCGCGGACGAAGCGACCGTCGCGCACCTCCCAGATCCAGGCCACCGGCACGTCGCGGATGCCGAGCTCGCGGCTGCGCGCGTAGACGCGGCCGCGGACCAGCAGCACGCCGTCGCGCGCCTCGACTTCGTCGGGCGAGATCTGCAGCTCTTCCCAAACCTCGGCGATGTCGTCCAGGTAGTCGCGCAGGCCGGCCTCGCCGCTGTAGGGGGCATCGCGGCCGACGGCCTCCGCGGTGACGACGGGGAAGAACTCCATCGCCGCGTCGCAGAGCTCGACGATGCAGGTTCCGTCGCGGTCGTTGAAGCACTCATACAGGCGCTTGACCAGCGCCAGACTCGATGGCGGCATCAATTCATCTCGGGCCGGGGAGCGGGCGCCGACTGGCCGACGAGGACGTCGGTTGCCGCCGCGGGGCGGTCGACCGCGGTACGGGCGATCGCCAGCATCGCAACGTCGTCGTCGAGGCTGCCCTCGGTGAAGGCGTGCAGCGAGCCCTCGAGCCGCTGCACGGCCAGCGCCGGGTTGCCGGCGCCGCTGAGCTGGGCGCGCAGGCGCAGCTCGCCGAAGCGCCCTTCCGGCCCCTGCGCCTCGGTGATGCCGTCGGTGACGACGACGAGCTGCTGGCCCGGCCGGATGTCGGCGTGGAAGAGGCTCCACTCGGCGTCCGGGAAGGCCCCGAGCACCGGGTCGGCGCCCGCGATCTCGCTGACCTGCTCGCCGTCGACCAGCAGCGGCGGCGGGTGGCCGGCGACGGCGAGACGGATCGGGTCCGCCGGGTCTTCGCTCAGGGTCATCGTCGCAAGGCTGCACAGCGCCGCGTCGCCGCGCGCCAGCAGGGCGCGGTTCAGGGTCCGCAGGGCGACCAGCGGGTCGTCGGTGAGCACAGCCGCGGTGCGCAGGGTGTAGCGGGCGACCGCGGTGACCGAGGCGGCGTGGGCGCCGCGGCCGGTGACGTCGCCGATCGCCAGCATCCAGCCTCCCGGGACCCGGAAGAGGTCATAGAAGTCGCCGCCGACTTCGTTCTCCGCCCCCGCCGGCCGGTACATCGCCGCCACCGACCAGCCGGGGATGTGGGGCAGCGGCGGCGGCAGCAGGCCACGCTGCAGCGTCTCGGCGATCTGCGAGCGCGCCCGCTCGGCCCGCTCGAGCCCGGCGAAGAGGCCGGCGTTGTCCAGGGCCAGGGCGATCCGGCCGGAGAGGATCCAGGCGAAGCGGGCGTCCTCGCGCTTGTAGCGGCGCCCCGACCAGGCGACCGCGAGCGTCAGCGCGCCGGTCACCTCGCCGCGCGCCTGCAGGGCGACCGTGATCGCCGAGCGCATGCCGAGACTGTGCAGAAACTCGAGGTCGTCGTCGTCATGGGCGAGGCCACGCAGGTCGTCGGTCGAGACGCGCTCGTAGAAGCGTGGCGCCAGCGAGGCGCCGTCGCCGGCGGCCATGCGCGGCGGCGTCGAGGGCATCCGTTCGGCGAGGCCCCGCTCGAACTCCGGCTTGCCGCCGGGCGCGACCCGTACGGCGGCGCGACGCGGCACGCGGCTCTCGTCGATCACGTCGATCATGCAGAAGTCGGCGAGCTGGGGAACGAGAATCCCGCAGATCGCGTCGAAGGTCTGCTCGAGGGGCGCCGCGGCGTCGGAGACGGCGGCGACGTCGGCGAGAATCTGAAAGCGCTGCCGGGCGCGCCGCTCGCGCATCGCCATCAGCGCCAGCAGGAGCAGCACGACCAGCGCCGCAACGGCCCCAACCACTATCGCGATCCAGTCGATTTGCTCGTCCTCCGTTGCCGCGCCCGTGCGCTCTGTACTGAAAAGACAGTAGCCGCCGCCGGGTCAAATGTCCATCGCGGAGGAAGTCCGCGGCGGAGTCGTCGGCGACCGCGTCGCCTACTCAGGGACGCGGCTCGCCCCAGGCGCCCTTGTGCGTCTCGTCCTCGTATTTGCCGGCCGAGCCGGTCGGCGGCTCGATTTTCTCGTCGGCCCGCGGGCGCAACCCGACAATCGCGAGGAAGGCGAGGAACGCGACGGCGGCGGCGATCACCGCGAAGACCGGCGACCAGGCGACGGCGACGATCGCCAGCAGGACCAGGATGACGATCGGGACGACGTACATGTCAGCGTCCTTACCCGCGCGGCGCCACGCCTACACCCGGGCCGGTTTTCGCCCCGCAGCGAGCCGCAGCACGTTGCTGAGGCACTGCTCGACGAATGTTGGCTCTCGGCCGCCGCTCCACCCCCCTAGTAACGCGGGGGGGCTTCGCGGGGCGGCACTTCCCGCCGCTCTTCCTCGGCGACGACGTCGCGGCGGCGGCTGCGCTCGGTCCAGATCGCCTCCTGGAAGAAGGCGAGGACGAGCCCGGCGGCGCCGGCGATCATCAGGATCCAGCCGATGATGTCGAGGTCGACACCCTGAACGTGGACGTTGGTGGCGAAGGTCAGGATCGCCCCCACCACAATCAGCAGAATCGCGCCCGCTATGGTCATTTGCTCCACCTCCTCCCGGTCGTTCGCGGCCGGCGCCGACCTCTAGGCCGCCGCCGTCCTCTCTCGCTGACGGTCGTGGACGCCCTCGGCGAACTCCTCGACGATCTTCGCCTTGAAGGCCTCGAGGTCGTCCGGTTTACGGCTGCTGACCAGGCCGTCGTCGACGTGGACCTCCTCGTCGACCCACTCGGCCCCGGCGTTGCGCAGGTCGGTCCGCAGGCTCGGCCAGGAGGTCAGCGTGCGGCCGCGCACCACGCCGGCCTCGATCAGCGTCCATGGCCCGTGGCAGATCACGCCCACGGGCTTTCCGGCCTCGAAGAACGAGCGCACGAAGGCGACCGCGTCGCCGGCGGTGCGCAGCTGGTCGGGGTTGGCGACGCCGCCCGGCAGGACCAGCCCGTCGAACTCGCCCGGGTCGGCGTCGCCGACCGCGCCGACGTCGAACACGTCGCCCTTGTCGAGATGGTTGTAGCCCTGCGCCTCGCCCGCTTCGGGGGACAGCAGCTCCGCCTCGGCCCCGGCCTCGCGCACGGCCTCCAGGGGCTCGGTCAGCTCGACCTGCTCGACGCCCTCGTTGGCGAAGAGAAAGGCGACTCGCTTGCCATTCAGCTGATCGGACATCGATGCTCCCTTCGGGTTGGGTTCGGCTCTCTCATCCGTCCCCCCGGGTGCCCGCGAACGCCCGCGGTCAAACCTCTGCCCGACCTCTCTATTCCGGGGTCCCGGTCGTCCGCCATCGGCGAGCGGGTCCATGCGACGCAGTGCGACGGGCGCGGCGACAACGGGAACCCCGTGATCCGAGGGCCATCCACACCGGCGGGTGTGTCCCGTAGCGGGTACACTGCCTCCATGGCTTCTCGTCACGCCCGTGTACAGGTGTCCCGCGACCCCATGCTGGAGCGTGCGATCAAGCGTGGCCGCAGCGTGCTCGGCGCGGCGGTTCCCACGTCACAGGTGGTGCGCGAGCTGGCGCTGAGAGGAGCGGAGGCCTTCGAGGCGGACCGCGCAGCGTCCGATCAAGCACGAGACTTTCTCATCTCGGTCGCGAGCGGCGGCTCCGGACTGGATCTCGAGGACCTTCGCTCGGTGCGCGAGCGCGCCTGGCGATGAGCTGGGGCAACGGGCCTTGGGTTGCCGACACGTCGGCCTGGGCCCGCGCGGCGGAGCCCTCGGTCGCGCCTGCTTGGACGAACGCGGCAAAGCAGAACGCGCTCGCCGCATGTCCGGTCGTCACGCTCGAGCTGCTCTACGAGGGACGCGACGCCGAAGCGGTTCGGCGGGTGGCGGCGGCCACGGCGGCACTGCCTCAGGCGCCGATCACACGAGCGGTCACCGATGCCGCGATCGGGGCAATCCAGGAGCTCGCCGAGCGAGGCTCGGCGGGGTCCCATCGAGTGCGCGTCCCGGACGCGCTGATCGCCGCCGCGGCCGCCGAGCGGGGGTTCGGAGTCCTGCACTACGAGCGCCACTTCGACGTCCTCTCCACCGTGCTCGGCTTCGACAGCCGGTGGGTCGCCCCGCCCGGCTCGGTCGACTGACGCCGGTAGACCCATCCAACCAGCCAGATCCGCGCGCCGAAGAAGTCCTCGTGCACGGGCTTCCACCGCGTCCGCGGGCGAAGGCCCGGGAGCAGCGCAGGCTCGCCTTCGGCGCGCTGTACGGGCGCTGGGGCGCCGTCGTTTTCGCAATCGCGGGGCGGGGTACTCGGAGCGGGTGAAGATCGTCGTCACCGGAGCCACGGGCAACGTCGGGACCAGCGTGGTACGAGCTCTGGGCGACGCGGCCGAGGTCGACGAGGTGGTGGGACTCGCCCGCCGCCGTCCGACCTGGGACCGCCCTTCGGTGCACACGGGAATCGCCGCCTGAGGAAGGTCGGGATGGGCAACGAGGAGAGCGGGCGGTCCGTGGTCGAGCACGGGGTCCGCACCTCGGTCCGCAACAACGTCGCCGCCTACGGCTTTTCGGTGATGATCACCGCAGCCTTCGGCGTGCTCAGCGCGACGCTGGGCTCGCCGAAAGTGGGGGAAGTGTTCATCTACGCCGGCGGCGCCGTCGCCGGCGTGACCCTGATCGAGGGCGCCGCCTCGCGCGGCTTCCGGGTCCGCCTGCGCGGCGAGCCCTCCGACGTGATCGCGCTCGGCTCCTCCTTCAGCTTCGCCTCGGTCGGCCTCGCGGTCGGCGCGGCGGCGCTCAGCGGCGCGATCCTCGGCAGCTGGGTCGGCTGGCTGGTCGGCCCGCTGCTGGCCAGCTCCACCTACGTCGTCGCCTCCGGCATCGAGATGGCGCTCGCCCACGAAGCGCAGAAGCGGCGCCAGGCCGAGCAGGACGAGAGCTGATCCCAGCCGGCCTCGAAGCGCCGAAGTAGCATCGGGCCGATGAAACTCCTGCTGGTCGAGGACGAGGCGGCGATCGCCGACTTCCTCGAGCGCGGGCTGGCCGCCGAGGGCTACGAGGTGAGCGTGGCCGCCGACGGCGTCGCGGGCGAGCGGCTGGCGCTCGCCGACGGCTTCGACCTGGTGGTGCTCGACCGCATGCTGCCGGGGCGCGACGGGCTCCAGGTGCTCGGCGCGATCCGCGCCGCAAAGCCGGCGCTGCCGGTGATCGTGCTGACCGCGAAGGGCGAGGTCGCGGACCGGGTCGAGGGGCTCGACAGCGGCGCCACCGACTACATGACCAAGCCCTTCGCCTTCCCCGAGCTGCTGGCCCGGGTGCGGGCGCGGCTGCGCCAGCCGGGCGGCGAGGCGCCGACCGTGCTCGAGGCCGCCGGCATGCGGCTCGACCTGCTCTCCCGCCGGGTCGAGCGCGACGGCGACTCGGTGCGACTGCCCGAGCGCGAGGCGGAGCTGCTCGCCTACCTGATGCGCCGTCCCGGCCAGGTCTGCACGCGAGCCGAGATCCTCGCCGCGGTCTGGCGCTACGACCACGACCCCGGCACCAACATCGTCCAGGTCTACATCGGCTACCTGCGCCGGCGCCTCGCCCAGCTCGGCTCGCCCGCCCCGATCGAGACCGTGCGCGCGGCCGGCTACCGCCTGGCGGACGCCCGGTGAGGCAGGTCTGGTCGCGGCTCGGGCTGCGCGCCCGCCTGGCGCTGGCGATCGGCGCGATCGTCGCCGCCGCCTTCCTCGCCGCATTGGTCGCCGTGCGGGTCGAGCTGCGCGACGAGCAGGGGGCGGTGCAGCGCGACGCGCAGGCCGAGGTCGAGCGCACGGTACTCGTCGCCGGCGGCATCGCCCTAGCCGGGGCGCTGCTCGCCGGCTACCTGGTCGCCGCCGCGTTCGAGCGGCGCTTCAGCCGGCTCGACGAGGCCCTGCTGCGCCAGCGGCGCTTCGTCTCCGACGCCTCGCACGAGCTGCGCACGCCGCTGACGGCGATCCGCGGTCAGCTGGAAGTGCTCGCCAGGCAGGAGGCGCCCGGCGCCGCCGAGGTGCGGAGGGTAGAGCGGCTGGCGCTGACCGAGACGGCGCGGATCGAGCGCCTGGTCGACGACATGCTGCTGCTCGCGCGGCTCGAAGAGGACGCCCGCCTGCATCCCGAGCCGATCGCGCTGACGGAGTTCCTCGCGCGGTTCGCCGCCGACGGATCGCCGGCCGGAGTCCAGCTGGGCGAGCTGCCGGGCGGCACGCTGCGCGCCGACCCCGAGGCGCTGACGCAGGTGCTGCGCAACCTCGCCGGCAACGCCCGCCGCCACGCCGGGCCGGACGGGCGCGTCGCGCTCAGCGCCTCCCCGCACGGCGCGACGCTGACGCTGTGCGTCGACGACGACGGTCCGGGCATCCCGGCCGCCGAACGCGAGCGTGTCTTCGACCGCTTCCACCGCAGCGAGGCGGCGCGCGACCGGCGCTCGGGCGGGGCGGGCCTGGGGCTGGCGATCGCCCGCCAGATCGTCGAGCTGCACGGCGGCCGCATCTGGGCCGAGCGCTCGCCGCTCGGCGGCGCCCGCATCGCCTTCGAGCTCGGCGGCTTCGAGCCGGGGCGCGCTCAGGTCGGCAGGGCGTAGATCTTGCCGTTCGCCTCCAGCACCCGGCGCGGTTCGAGCGGCGCCGGCGGCGGCCCGGCGATCACTGCGCCGGTTTCGGCGCTGTACTCGCCGCCGTGGCAGGGACAGACGATCGTCCCGCCCTCGTAGCCGACCGTGCAGCCGGCGTGGGTGCAGACGGCGCTGAACGCCCTGATGTCGCCTTCGGAGTCGCGGATCACGATGTCGGGGGCCCCATCGGCTGGATCGCTGTAGGTGGCGGCGCTGCCGCTCGGCAACCGTCTCGCGGGCCCGAGCTCGACCGCGTTCGCGGGGACCTTCGATGCCCCGCGGCCGGAGCCCGCCTGCCCGGCTTCGCCGCCCCCCGGCGCCGAGGGCGGCCCCTGGGCGAGGCTGCGCGGCGCCGAGTAGGCGCCCTTCGCGAGCAGCGAGATGCCGGCGATCGCCGCGGCGGCGGCGCCCAGCTCGAGCAGCAGCGTGCGCCGGGTCGAGCCTGGGTCGAGCGCGACGGCGTCTCCCTCCTCGAGGTCGAAGGGCCGCAGCCTGGTGCGCTGCGCAACCGCCGGCCGGTCGACGAGATTGTCGAGGGCCGGCTGGCCCTCGGCGCCGGCGAGCACGAAGGGCAGCCAGGCGAACGAGAAGACGATGTCGGGCCCGAGGAAGTAGGGAGTCGTATGCCAGCTCGCGGTGAGGAAGAGCAGGAAGTTGAGCCCCAGCCCGCCGGCGGCGGCTGCCCGGGTGTAGAGGCCGCTCGCCGCGAGCAGGCCGATCGTGATCTCGGCCAGCGCCACGCCGATCCCCGCCTCGACCGGGACCGGGATCGCGAAGGCCTTGAGGACGAAGCCCGCCGGCGTGCCGGCGGCGAAGCCTTCGAGCTGGCTGCCGATGTAGGTCGGCGCGCCGGCGTGCAGAAAGCCCGGGTCGCTGAGCTTCTGGATCCCGGCGTAGACGAAGGTGAGGCCGAGGAAGAGGCGCAGCGGCAGCAGCGCCATCGCCGGCGATACGAAGCCCTTTCGCATGGCCGCAACGCTCGCCGCCACGCCTAAACAGCCGCTGAGACGCCGATTAGAGATCTCTCACCGATCCCTTAGGCGGCGGTGAGCCTCGGCCGACAGGGTGGCGAGCGATGCAGACCGAGCAGGCACTCTTCGCGATGCGCGCCGTCCGGCCCGCGGCAGGGGACGGCGTCGCCGGCAACGCCCGGCTTACCGCCGGCGCGGCGGCGCTGCTGCTCGTCCTGCTGGCTGCCGAGGGGGCGACGATCCCGTTCATCGGCCAGCTCGTCGGGCCGCACATCTTCATCGGCGTGCTGCTGATCCCGCCGGTGCTGCTGAAGCTGGCAAGCACCGGCTATCGCTTCGCCCGCTACTACTCCGGCAACCCGCCCTACCGGCGCAAGGGGCCGCCGGCGGCGGCGATGCGGCTGCTCGCGCCGGGCGTCGTCGCGACCACGCTCGCCCTCTTCGCGACCGGCGTCTGGCTGATCGCCGAAGGGCCGAGGAACGACACGGTCGTCTTCATGCACAAGGCGAGCTTCATCGCCTGGGTGGCGCTGATGAGCGTCCACGTGCTCGGCCACCTGCTCGAGCTGCCGCGCCTGGCGCTGCCCGACTGGCGCCGGGCGGGCGGCCGCGACGCCGCGCTCGCCGGCTCGGGGATGCGGGTCAGCCTGCTGATCGCCTCGCTGCTCGCCGGCCTGGTCCTCGCCATGACGACGCTCTCGCTGGTCGGGCCGTAGGTCGCGGCCCCTCATGCTCGTGTTTTACCCGCAAGGTGCGGGGTCAATCGCGTCGAACACGACCTCGTCCGCGCAACTGTGTTTTATTTGACACTAGATGGGTACAGGGCCCGTCCAGATGAGCAGCGAGCTGCGCCGGCGATTCTTCGCGCGGGGCGATGTGCAGCCGCGCGGCCGGCCCGACGGGCGGGCGCAGCTGCACGCCGAGTGCCTGATCGAGGGCGCCGACCCCCGGATCGAGGTCACCGCCCGCTTCAGCCAGGCGATTTGCCGGCAGATTCGCGACGCCGACGGCAACCCGGTGCAGAGCCTGATCGCCGCCGGACGCCGCTACGACGCCGGCGAAGAGCTGGAGGAGCACGAGGTGACGCTCGCCGATCTGCCGAATCGCACAGCCCGGCTGCGGACCGCCGGCGATACGCGGGCAGAGCTGCGTGACGGCGGCGCGGCCGCGGGCTCGATCGTCTGGAGCTGGGAGCCGCTGCACGCGACGCTCGAAGCCTGGATCGACGAGATCTCCCCCGGCCTGCGCCGCGTTCGGGTCGAGATCGCGAACCGGCTCGAATGGGACAACGAGCATTCCGACCGCGCCGGGCTGCGCACCCTGCGCGGCGCTCACCTGCTGCTGCACAGCCCCGACGGCGCCTTCGTCTCCGTCGCCCAGCCTCCCGCGCGGCTGCGCGCCCAGACGATTGAATGCCGCAACGAGGGCCTCTGGCCCGTCCCGACCGGAGAGGCCGGCGACCGCCGCACGATGCTCGCCGCTCCGGTCCGCCTCGAAGACTATCCCCGCCTCGCCGCCGTCGACTCCCAGGTCACGGCCGCGGCATAGCGGTTCAGCGGAACCGCCCTCGCCGCCCCGCTCTGAGATAATCGCCTCCTTCGGGGCGTGGCGCAGCCTGGTAGCGCGCACCGTTCGGGTCGGTGAGGTCCCCGGTTCAAATCCGGGCGCCCCGATTGAGGTCGCAGATCGCGGCCGGATCTACGGCGCCAGGCGCTCGACCCGCCACTCCCCGCCCTCGCGCCGGAAGCGTAGGCGGTCGTGGAGACGGTTGGGGCGGCCCTGCCAGAACTCGACCGTCTCGGGGACGAGGCGCAGGCCGCCCCAGTGCTCGGGGCGGGGAACCTCGCCGTCGGGCGGGTAGCGCGATTCGAGCTCCGCGTGCGCCTCCTCCAGCTCCGCGCGGCCGGCGATCGGCTGCGATTGCGGGCTGACGTGGGCGCTGATCCGGGCGCCGTAGGGACGCGAGGCGAAGTAGGCGTCGGACTCCGCCGGGTCGACACGCTCGAGCCTGCCGGCGGCGATCGCCTGGCGCTCCACCGGGTGCCAGGGGAAGACGACGCAGCCCCACGGGTTCTCCTCCGCCTCGCGGCCCTTGCGCGAGCGCAGGTTGGTGTTGAAGACGAAGCCGCGCTCGTCGAGCGCCTTGAGCAGCACCGTGCGCGCCGACGGCCGTCCCTCGGCGTCGGCGGTAGCGACGACCATCGCGTTCGGCTCGACGATCGCGGCGCTCGCCCGCGCCTCGTCGAACCAGAGGGTGAACTGCTCCAGCCAGGTCGCGGCGAGCCAGCCCTCGTCGAGCTCGGCGCGGCGGTAGTCGCGTCGCATCTCCGCCAGGTCTCCGACCGAATCGGAGATCTCGACCTCCGAGGCCTCGCCCGCCTCGAGGTCGAAGATCATCCCCCGCACCTCCGTGCCCTCGGGAAGCAACGTGGAGCCGCGGACCGCGTGCACGTCGCGGGTCAGCGCCTCCAGCGGGTCGCCGATCGTCAGGAAGTCGATCTCCGGCTGCGGGCCCGGCGGCAGCAGCTCGCGGATCTGCTCGTCCGTGTGGGCGGCCATCGCGCAGTCGCTGTGGTGCATCACGATCACCCGCTCGGTCCCCATCGCGCAGGACGCGGCGAGCCCCCGCATCACGTCCCCGGTCACCCGCCCACCGGCGGTGCGGATCACGTGCACCGCCTCCGGCCACGGCTCGAGGAAGCGGCAGGCGTCGAGGCGCGCGTCCATGCAGGCGACGATCGCGGTGCGGGGAGACTCACTCATCGAGCGGCATCCTAAAAGGCCGCGCCGGCGCTCAGCTCACCGCTTCGATCGCCCCTTCGATCCGCTTGAGCGACGGGCCGTCCTGCAGGGTGCGGGTGCCGCGCGGGCCGTTGACGATCATCGCGACGCCGGTGCGGATGCCGAGGCTCGTGCCCAGCTCTTCGTCGGCTTCCAGCTTCGTCGCGATCGCCCCGCCTGAGCCGCCGTGCCGGTCGAGGTATTGCTGCCATTCGGGCACGTCGAGCTCGCCGATCGAGCCGGCGATCGAGGCCATGAACTCGTTGTCGACGCCGAAGCGCCGCGCCTCGTCCTGGTTGCGGAAGAAGAGGTAGGTGTACTGCCAGCCATAGCCCTGTTGGGCCGCCGCTTCGGCGCCGAAGAAACCGAGCTCGAGCGGGTTCTCGGCGATCGAGTAGTGGCGCATCAGGAGCTTCACGTGACCCGGCCGCACGTCGGCGTCGACCAGCGGCGGGATCGTCGCGAGGAAGTCTTCGCGGCAGTTGCCGCACTGCAGGTCGTTGAACACCTGGATCGAGACGGGCGCGTCCGAGGACCCCAGCCGGTCGCCTTCCTGCGGCACCCCGCCGAAGGTTTCCTGTGCGTTGCCGATGCCCTGCACGCGCACGACGTTGCGGTCCGGCTTGCGGGTCGAGATCTGGACCACGGCGTAGCCGAGGACGAAGAGGGCCAGGGCGAGAGCGAGGATCACCCAGAGGCGCCCACGGCGGGGAATCGGGGTTGCAGCTGCCTCTGCCATCGACCGCATTATCACTAGACTGCCCCGCGTGGAGGAGCGGGGAACCCATTCGACCACGCTTGCCGACCTCTTGCCGCGCGCCGCGCGGCTCTACGGCGATGCGCCGGCGGTGATGTTCAAGCAGGGCGACGGCTGGGTCAAGCGCAGCTTCAACGAGGTCGAGGAGACGGTGCGCGGCCTCGCCCTCGGCCTGGTCGAGCTCGGCGTCGGCAAGGGCGACAAAGTCTCGATCCTCGCCAACACGAGGCCCGAGTGGACCTACTGCGACTTCGCCGCGCTCTCGATCGGCGCCACGGTCGTGCCGATCTACCAGACCAACTCCCCCGAGGAGTGCCAGTACGTGCTGGAGAACTCCGACGCCAAGGTCGTCGTGGTCGAGAACGACGAGCAGATGGAGAAGATCCGCGCGGTCCGCGACCGGCTGCCGCTGCTCGAGCACGTCGTGCGGATGAGCGGCGCGAGCGAGGACGCGATCTCGCTCGAGGACCTTGCCGCGCGCGGCGCGGGACGCGACGCCGCCGAGTGGGAGCGGCTCTGGCAGGCGGTCACGCCCGAGGACATCTGCACCTTCATCTACACCTCCGGCACCACCGGACCGCCGAAGGGCTGCGTGATCAGCCACGGCAACTACCGGGCGATGCTCGAGATGGTCAACCAGACCAGCGTGATCGAGCCGGAAGACATCTCCTACCTCTACCTGCCGCTCGCCCACTCCTTCGCCCTGCTGATCCAGCTCGGCAGCTTCGACCTCGGTGCGACGATCGCCTACTGGGAGTGCGATCCGCTGAAGATCATGCCCAACCTGGCCGAGGTGAAGCCGACCTACTTCCCCTCGGTGCCGCGAATCTTCGAGAAGATCTACACCCTCGCGACCAGCGCGATGGAGAAGGAGGGCGGCCTGAAGAAGGCGATCTTCGACTGGTCGATCCGGGTCGGCGGCAGGGTGCGCGAGCTGGAGCGGTCCGGGCGCGAGCCGGGTTTCCTGCTGCGCAAGCAGTACGAGTTCGCCGACCGGAAAGTCCTGGCGAAAATCCGCGGCCTCTTCGGCGGCCGGCTGCGCCTCGCGGTCTCCGGCGCGGCGCCGATCAGCCCCGACATCCTGCGCTTCTTCGACGCCGCGGGGGTGCTCGTGCTCGAGGGCTGGGGGATGACCGAGACCTCGACCGCGGCGACGATCTCCACTCCCGAGGACTTCAAGATCGGCACGATCGGCAAGCCCTTCCCCGGCTGCGAGGTGAGGATCGCCGAGGACGGCGAGATCCTGGTCAAGGGCCCCAACGTCTTCCAGGGCTACTACAAGAACGAGCAGGCGACCCGCGAGACGATCGTGGACGGCTGGCTGCACACCGGCGACCTCGGCTCGATCGACGAGGAAGGCTTCATCACGATCACCGGCCGCAAGAAGGACATCATCATCACCGCGGGCGGCAAGAACATCACCCCGGCCAACCTCGAGAGCGAGATCAAGCAGCACCCGCTGGTCTCGCAGTGCGTGGTGGTCGGCGACCGCAGGCCCTACCTGGTCGCCCTCGTCACCCTCGATCCCGAGGAAGCCGCCGCCTACGCCGCCGAGCACGGCCTGCCCGAGGACCCGGCCCAGCTCGCCGCCGACGCCGAGGTGCGGGCGGCGATCGAGGCCCATTTGGCGAAGGTGAACGAGAAGTTCGCCCGGGTCGAGCAGGTGAAGAAGATCGCGATCCTCCGCCGGGACCTCTCGCAGGAGAGCGGCGAGCTGACGCCGACGCTGAAGGTCAAGCGCGCCGTCGTCGCCGACAAGCACCAGGGCGAGATCGAGCAGCTCTACGCGAGCTGAGCTTCTTCGTCGCGCTCGACCGCGCGACGCACGCGCCGCCGCGAGATCTCCAGGCCGTGCCGCTCGGCGATCTCCTTGAAGCGGTCGTAGTCCTGGGCCAGCGTCGCGGTTACCGACTCGAATCCGTGGCGAGCGATCTTCAGTCGCCGCGAGTAGTCCATGATCGGCGTGCCGAACATCAGCTCGTCGTTCGGCTCGGGCTCGATCAGCACGATGTCGACGCCCTTGTATTTCTCCTGCCAGTGCTCGACCGCCTGGTGCAGGCGGGCGTGGGCCATCAGGCGGAATGCCTGGTTGGCGATCGCCGGCAGGCCCATGTCGGCGACCCGGCGCACGCGGGTGCCGAAGACGGTGGGGATCGTCTGCTCGAAGTCGTTGATGTAGGGGACGAGCGGGTTGACGACGAGGATGAACTTCGCCCCCTTCTCGACCGCGATGTCGACGTTGGTCGTCGAGCGGATGCCGCCGTCGACCAGCTGGCGGCCCTTCAGGTCGACCGGCTTGTAGACGACCGGCAGCGCGGTCGAGCAGGCGACCGCCTTTGAGATCGGCACGTCGTCCCAGCCCGGATCGCCGAAGACGAGGCGCTCGCAGGTGTCGAGGTCGGTGGCGGTCAGGTAGAGCTCTTTGTCGAGCAGGCGGAAGTCGTTGACCCGCCCGGCGTCGGTCAGCGCCCCCTCGACGTATTCGGCGATCCCCTTGTTCGAATAGAGGCCGGTGGGCAGCGCCTCGGCGAGGCCGACCCCGATGTCCATCGCCGAGAAGTCGCCCATCTCGACCAGGCGCCGCATCAGCTCCAGCGTCCGCAGCGGCAGCAGCGCGGCTTTCTGCAGGAAGCCGAGGTAGTTGAACCTGAGCGCCTTGCCGAGGTCGAGGTCCTCGAGATCCGACGGCTCGCGCTCGTTGATCACCTGCATCATCTCGTCGGGCGTGACCCCGTTGGCGAGCATCGTCGCGACGAAGGAGCCGGCGCTGGTGCCGACGTAGATGTCGAAGTTGTTGACCGTGCTGTTGACCGCCAGCAGGTCGAGCGCCCGCAGGGCGCCGATCTCGTAGACGCCGCCGGTGAAGCCGCCGCCGCCGAGCACCAGGGCGGTCTTCGACGGCCGCTTGCGGGCTTTGCCGCGAACCTTGCGCCGGGCGGGCGACTCCATGTCGACGACCTTGCCCATAAACACGGATTATCCCAGACGCGTCGGCCGGGCCGCTACCTTGTCTGGCTCTCGTGTTGGTATCTGGGATGAGACGAGCCGCTTTCTGCCTGCTCCTGCTCCTGCTTGTGCTGCCCGCCGCGGCGAGCGGGGCGAGCGGCGCCTGCCAGGACATGAAGCGACGACTGGTTTATGGCGGCGGCGGCGCCAGCGGGCTGTTCGTGCTCGATGCCGACAGCGGCAAGCCGGTCTGTGCGCGGGCCGCCAAGCGGCCGCGCATACTCGCCTCGAACACGAAGCTGTTCACCACCTCGACCGCGCTGGCTCGCTTCGGGCCCGGCTACCGCATCGTCACCAGGCTGCTCAGCGACGGCACGCTCGACCGGCGCGGCGTCCTGCGCGGCAGCCTCTGGCTGCAGGGGGCCGGCGACCCGACGCTCGGCGTGCCCTCCTTCTACGACCGCTACGGCGGCGGCCTCGGCACCAACCTGCTCGCGCTGAAGGACCAGCTGCGGCGCGCCGGCGTGCGCCGCGTGACCGGGCGGCTCTACGGCGACGACAGCGTCTTCGACCGCCTGCGCGGGGTCGCCGACTCCGGCTACGCCACCAGCCCCTACATCGGCCCGCTCTCCGGACTCTCCTTCGACTCCGGCTACCGCGGCTCGATCTCGCAGGGCTTCTCCTCCGACCCGGCGAAGCTCGCCGCCGGCAAGCTGGCGCGGGCGCTGCGCAGCGGCGGCGTCTCCGTCCGCACCCGGGTCGCTCACGGCGTCACGCCGCCCGGCGCCGAGGCGCTGGCGAGCGTGCGCTCGCCGACGATGTCGCAGATCGTCGCCGCGACCGACGTCTACTCGAACAACTTCTTCGCCGAGATGCTGGTCAAGCTGCTCGGCGCCCACTTCGGCGGCGCCGGCACGACCGCGGCCGGCACCCAGGTGGTCGAGCGTTTCGCCCGCGCCCACGGGTCCGGCGTCCACGCCGTCGACGGCTCCGGCCTGACCCGCGGCAACCGCGCCTCGCCCCTCCAGGTCGCCCGCCTGCTGCAGGCGATGCGCCGGTCGCGATTAGGCGAGGAGCTGATCGGCGACCTCGCCCTCGCCGGTCACAGCGGGACCGTCGACGAACGCATGCACGGCACCGCCGCCTACGGCCGCTGCCACGTCAAGACCGGCACCCTGACCGGCGTCAGCGCGCTCTCCGGCGTCTGCGAGAACCGCAGCGGCCGCACGATGATCTTCTCGATCCTGATGAACGGCGTCAGCGACCTCAGCCTCGCCCACTACGAGCAGGACAAGATCGCCGGCGCCGTCGCCTCCTACTGA
>DASSBJ010000074.1:0-23952 GCA_035698885.1 Solirubrobacterales bacterium | reverse complement strand
GCGACGACGATGTTGCCGGCCACCCCCCAGCGCACGGCCGAGAGTCGCTTGCCGGCGCCGGCCCCCATCACGCCGCCGCTGATCACGTGCGTGGTCGAGAGCGGGAAGCCGAAATGGCTCGACGCCAGTATCACCCCCGCCCCGGCCCCCTGCGAGCAGAAGCCCTGGGCCGCGTCCATCTTGATGATGCGAGCGCCCGAGGTCCGCAGCAGGCGCCAGCCGCCGCTGTAGGTGCCGAGGGCGATCGCCCCAGCCGCCGAGACGATCACCCAGAGCGGCGGGTCGGCGCCGGAGTCGAGGCTGCCGTTGGCGATCAGCGCCAGGGTGATCACGCCCATCGTCTTCTGCGCGTCGTTGGTCCCGTGGCCGAGCGCCAGCAGCCCTCCGGAGAGGATCTGTCCGTACCTGAAGCCACGCGTGACGATCCCCGGCCGCTGCCGCCCGACGACGCGGTAGACGATGCCGATGGCGATGCCGGCGACGACGAAGGCCAGGACCGGAGCCACGACCGCCGGGACCAGGACCTTGCCGACGAGGCCGTCCGCGAGCACGGCGTCGAAGCCGGTTGCGGCGATGGCGGAGCCGACGACCCCGCCGATCAGCGCGTGCGAGGAGCTCGATGGCAGCCCGACGGACCAGGTGACGAGGTTCCAGGCGATCGCCCCGATCAGCCCGGCGAAGACGATCGTCGGCGTGATCAGGTCGGCGTTGACGATGTCGTGGGCGACGGTGGCGGCGACGGAGATCGAGATGAAGGCGCCGACGAAGTTGAGCAGGGCCGCCATCGCGATCGCCACCTGTGGCCGCGCCGCCCCGGTCGAGATCGAGGTGGAGACGACGTTGGCCGTGTCGTGGAAGCCGTTGGTGAAGTCGAAGGCGAGCGCCGTTACGACGACGATGACGATGATGACGTCGGCGCTCACGGGCGGGTCACGAGTTCTTGATGACGATGCCCTCGATGATCTGCGCCGCGGTCTCGGTGGCGTCGATTGCCTCCTCGAGCACCGCGAAGATGTCCTTCCAGCGGATCACGACCATCGGGTCGATCCCGTTGGAGAAGAGCGACGCAACCGCGTCCCGGGAGATCCGGTCCCCCTCGTTCTCGAGCCGGTGGATCTCGATCCAGTATTTGTCGAGATCCTTGAACTCGCGCAGGTGCTCCAGCCCCATCGCCAGCTGCTCGCAGGAGGCGACGAGGACCTTGGTCAGCGCCTGCGCCTGCTCCATCGGCGCCTCGATCTTGTAGAGGCCGAGGAAATCGGCCGCCGCCTCGGTGTAGTCGACGACGTCGTCCATCTGCGTCGCCAGCCCGTAGATGTCCTCGCGGTCGATCGGCGTCACGAAGGTCGAGTTGAGCCGCTGGATGATGTCGTGGGTGATCCGGTCGCCCTCCTGCTCGGCCTTGAGGATCTCCCGCGAGAGGCCCTCCTCCTCCGGCCAGCGGCTCATCATCTGGTCGAGCAGGCGGGCGGCGTGGACCGTGTTCTGGCCGGCCTCGATGAAGAGATCGAAGAAGGTGCGATCGCGGGGGAGGAGCGAAAAGCGCGCCAAGGGGCAATCCTAGTCGCGACGGAGGCGTACCGAGCTCAGCCCGTAGTTGCCGCCGCCAGCTGCTCCGCCGCGCGCGCCGCGTAGCGCTCGCGCAGCTCCTCCTGGACGCTGCGCCGCTCCGCGACCGGCGCCACCGTTCGCGTCCAGCGCCCGTCCGCGGAGAGTTCCCAGGAGTTGGCGTTGTCGGCGAAGCAGCGCTCCAGCACGTCGAGCATCTCCGCCCGCAGGTCCGGGTCTTCGACCGGCGCCACCAGCTCGACGCGGCTGTCGAGGTTGCGCGGCATCAGGTCGGCGGAGCCCATCAGCACGCGGGTCTCGGCGCCGCGCTGGAAGGCGTAGATGCGCGAGTGCTCGAGGAAGCGGCCGACGATCGAGCAGACGCGGATGTTCTCGGAGACGCCGGGGACCCCCGGGCGCAGGCAGCAGATGCCGCGCACGTTGAGGTCGACCCGCACCCCCGCCCGCGAGGCCTCGTACAGCGACCGGATGCAGCCGGCGTCGACCAGCGAGTTCATCTTCAGCGCGATCCGGGCCTCCTCGCCCGCCTCGTGCGCGGCGACGGTGCGCTCGATCTCCTCGACGATCCGGTCCCGCATCGTCGTCGGCGAGACCAGCACCTTGCGGTAGACCGCGGGCCGGCCGTAGCCGGTGAGGAAGTTGAACATCTCGGCGACGTCGGCGCCGATGTCGGGATCGGCGGTGAAGAGGCCGAAGTCGGTGTAGAGGCGGGCCGTCTTCGGGTGGTAGTTGCCGGTGCCGATGTGGACGTACTCGCGCACCCGCTGGCCCTCGCGGCGGGCGACCAGGATCGCCTTCACGGGGGTCTTCAGGCCGGGGCTGCCGTAGACGCCGTGGACGCCCGCCTCCTCCAGCGACTTCGCCCAGTGGCGGTTGGCCTCCTCGTCGAAGCGCGCTTTCAGCTCGACCATGCAGACCGCCTGCTTGCCGCGTTCGGAGGCCCGGATCAGCGACGGCACCAGCGGCGAGTCGTCGCTGGTGCGGTAGACGGTGTGCTTGATCGCCAGCACGTCGGGGTCGGCGACCGCCTGCTCGACGAAGCGCTCGACCGAGGTGGCGAAGGAGTCGTAGGGATGGTGGACGAGCAGGTCGGCCTGGCGGATCGCCGCGAACATGTCGACCGGCTCCTCGTCCTCGCCCTGCAGACGCGGCTGGGTGACCGGCGACCAGGGCGAGTAACGCAGCTCGGCGTGGCCGGGGACGTCGGCGATCGCGCCGAGGTCGCCGAGGTCGATCAGGCCGTCGACGTCGTAGACCTCGCGGTCTTCGAGCCGCAGAGCGCCGACCAGCTGTTCCCGCAGCTTCGGGTTCATCCCGGCGGCGACCTCGAGCCGCACGACCTCACCGAAGCGGCGCCGGCGCAGCTCGTCCTGCACCGCCTGCAACAGGTCGTCGGCCTCGTCGGAGATCGTGAAGTCGGCGTCGCGGGTGACCCGGAAGTAGCCGTGGTCGATCACCTCGGCGCCGGGGAAGAGCGCATCGAGGTTTGCGGCGATCGCCTCCTCCAGGGGGACGAAGACCTCGTTCCGCTCACCGACGCGCAGGAAGCGGCCGAGCAGCTCCTTCGGCACCTTGACCCGGGCGATGATCTCGGTTCCGCTGTCGGGATCGCGCAGCAGCACGCCGAGGCTGAGCGAGAGGTTGGAGATGTAGGGGAAGGGACGGCCGAGGCCGACGACCAGCGGGGTCAGCGTCGGGAAGACCTGCTCGCGGAAGCGGCTGTCGATTTCGCCCCGCTCGCGTTCGCTCGCGCTCTGCAGCGAGACGATGCGGACCCCCTGCTCCTCCAGCGCCGGCCGCAGCGCGCCGTTGAAGCAGCCGTGCAGGCGGGCGTCGAGCTCCAGGACGCGCGCCTGGATCGCGTCGATCTGCTCGCGCGGGGCGAGGCCGTCGGGCCCCCTGGCGTCGATCCCGGCGTCGAGCTGGTCGAAAAGCCCGGCGACCCGGACCATGAAGAACTCGTCCAGGTTGGAGGCGTAGATCGCGCAGAAGCGGACCCGCTCCAGCAGCGGCACCTCCGGGTCCTCGGCCAGCTCGAGCACCCGCTGGTTGAAGTCGAGCCAGGAGAGCTCGCGGTTGAAGTAGAGAGCCGGATCGTCGATCGGCCAATCGTACTGCCGACCCCGTGCGCGCCCGGGCGGGTCAGACCGCGAGCGTCGCCGGGCTGGAGCCGTCGGCGTCGCCGTTGAGCAGGTCGAGCACGACGCCCTCGCGCAGGCCGCCCTTGCCGATCTGCAGCGGCTGGCCGAGCAGCTCGGAGAGCTTCTCCAGCAACAGCACGCCGGTGGGGAGGATGCGCACGCGCTGCGGGTCGAGCTCGAAGCGCCGCGCAACCTCGGCGGCCGGGTCGCCGCAGAGCACGCGCACCCCCCGCTCGAGCGTCTCGTACTCCAGCACCGCGCCGACCAGGCGGCGCAGCGAGGTGGCGCTGCCGCCGACCGCGACCGCCTGCGCCGGCTGCTCGATCTCGGTCCCCGCGAAGAGGTCCTCGATCCGGTCGCGGACCTTGCGGATCTCCGCCGCCGAAGGCGGGTCGGACGAGATCAGCTCGTCGGCGAGGACGCCGGAGCCGACCCGCCAGGAGCGCACCTCCTGCACGCCGTCGGGGACGGTGCCGAGGATGACCTCGGACGAGCCGCCGCCGACGTCGACGACGCCGACCCTGCCCTCGACTGGATGGCCCAGGGTCTTCGTCGCGCCGATGAACGAGAGCCGGCCCTCCTCCTGCTCGGAGAGGATCTCGACCGGCACCCCGGCCTCCGCGCCGATCCGCTCGGCGACCGCGCCGCCGTTGCTCGCTTCGCGCACGGCGGCGGTCGCCACCGCACGGGTCTCCTCGGCGCCGAGCTCGCGCGCCAGCCGCACCTGCGTGGCCACCACCTCGGCGACCTCAGCCGCCTTCGCGGCGGGGATCTCCCCCGAGTCGCGGATCGCCTTGTTGATCCGCGTATAAGCCCGCTGCTCCATCACCTTCTTCAACTGCCCATCCACAGGCTCCGCCACGAGCAGCCGCGTCGTATTCGACCCAATATCTATAGCTGCGCAAAGCGTCACAGGACTCTTCCCATGTTCCCAGGCCCGTCGGATTCCATGCGACGTGTCTCGCGCGGGTGGCGTGGTAGGTGGGGGTGTTCGGCCGGTGAGGCCGCTAACACCCCCACCTGCCGCGACAGGACCCGCGCGCCGACACCCTCACTCGTTCGGATGCGAGGCGTCCTCGAACTCTTTGAACAGCCCGGTGACGACGAAGGCGACCTGCTCGCCGATGTCGACCGCGTTGTCGCCGATCCGCTCGATCGCCCGCGCCGCCAGCAGCATCGTCATCGCCCACTCGCGCCGGTCGGGGTCGTCGCCGATCGCGAGAGCCAGACCGAAGCACTCGCGGTTGAGGTTGTCGACGACGTCGTCCTGGCGCACCAGGTCGCGCGCCATCTCGACGTTGCGCTCCTCGAAGGCGCGCTTCGACTGCCCGATCAGGGTCCGGGTCTGACGGCCCATCTTCAGGATCAGCCTCACCATCTCCTCGTCGGCCGGCGGATCGTTGCCGGTCAGCGGGATCATCTTGCAGATGTTCACGCACTGGTCGCCCATCCGCTCGACGTTCTTCAGCACGTGCAGGAGGGCCGAGATCAGGCGCAGGTCGGTCGCCACCGGCGACTGCGTGGCGAGCAGGGTGATCAGCGCCTGGTGCACCTCGAGGTAGCGGCCGTCGATCCGGTCGTCGTCGGCGATCACGATCTGCGCCAGCTCGACGTCCTGCTGCTCGACCGCTTCCAGGGTGCGCCCGAGCGCCGCCGTGACGAGGTCGAGCCCGCCGAGGCCGCTCGCCTCCAGCCGCTCCAACTCCTCCTGATATTCGACCCGCGCGGTTTCGGGCATCAGCCGAACCGGCCGCTGACGTAGTCCTCGGTCGCCTGCTCCTTCGGGGCGGTGAAGATCGACTCGGTCGGCCCGATCTCCACCAGCCGGCCGGCCTTGCCGGTTTCCTCGAGGTTGAAGAAGGCGGTGACGTCGCTGGCGCGTGCTGCCTGCTGCATGTTGTGGGTGACGATCGCGATCGTGTAGCGGCTCTTCAACTCGCCGATCAGGTCCTCGATCGCCAGCGTCGCCACCGGATCGAGAGCCGAGCAGGGCTCGTCCATCAGCAGCACCTCGGGCTCGACCGCGATCGCGCGGGCGATGCAGAGCCGCTGCTGCTGGCCGCCGGACAGACTCGAGCCCGGCTTGTCGAGACGGTCCTTGACCTCGTTCCAGAGGTGGGCGCCGCGCAGCGAGCGCTCGACGATCTCGTCCTTCTCCGACCTCTTCACCCGGCCGCCGTTGAGCGTCAGACCGGCGGCGACGTTCTCGTAGACCGACATCGTCGGGAACGGGTTGGGCGACTGGAAGACCATGCCGACGAGACGGCGGACCTGGACCGGGTCGACGCCCTTGGCGTAGACGTCGTGCCCGTCGAGGGCGATCCGTCCCTCCACCCGCGCGCCCGGCGTCAGCTCGTGCATGCGGTTGAGCGAGCGCAGGAAGGTCGTCTTGCCGCAGCCCGAAGAGCCGATCAACGCCGTCACCCTGTTCGGCTCGATCGTCACGCTGACCCCCTCGACCGCCTGGAAGTCGCCGTAGAAGAGGCTCAGGTCGCGCGTCTCGATCGTCTTCTCCCGCCGCTCCTCGGCGGCCGGCGGCGTTGCTGCTGGCGGGGCGGCTGGTTGCGCGGCGATCTCCACGATCTCAGCGGATCTCGGTTCGGTAGCGGCGGTAGACGAAGCGGGCCACGAGGTTGAGGATCACCACGATAGCGATCAGCGTCAACGCCGCCGCCCAGGCCCGGTCGTAGGACGCCTGTTTCATCACACCGGGGGTGCGGTACTCGCTGTAGGCGTAGACCGCGAGGTTCTGCATCCGGCCCGCGAAGGGGTTGGTGTTGATCGAGTCGACCACGCCGGTGGTGACCAGCAGCGGCGCGGTCTCGCCGACGATGCGGGCGACCGCGATCATCACCCCGGTGACCAGCCCGGCGAAGGCGGTCGGCAGCACGACCTTGAGGATCGTCCGCCACTTCGGCGTTCCGAGCGCGTAGGAGGCTTCGCGCAGGTGGTTGGGGACGATCTTCAGCACCTCCTCGGAGGAGCGGATCACGATCGGGATCATCAGCACCGAGAGCGCCACCGAGCCCATCAGGCCGAGCCTGATGCCGGGCCCGAAAAAGATCGAGAAGAGGGCGAAGGCGAAGAGGCCGGCGACGATCGAGGGAATGCCGGTCATCACGTCGACGAAGAAGGTGAGCCAGCGGCGCAGGCGGCTCTTGCCACCGTACTCGGTCAGGTAGATCGCCGCCATGATCCCGATCGGCACCGAGATGATCGCGGTGACGCCGGTGATCACGACCGTGCCGAGAATCGCGTGAGCGGCCCCGCCGCCGCCGACGATGCCACGCGGCGTGCCGGTGAGGAATTCCCAGTCGAGGCCGGGAAGGCCGCGGCTGACCACCTGGTAGAGCAGCGAGAAGAGGGGAATCAGGGCGATGACGAAGGCGAGCGCGATCAGCGCCGTCACCGCCCTGTTGACCAGCTTGCGCCGCCAGAGCAACCCCCCCGTGGGAGCGGCCAGGAGCGGCGGGGTGTCGACCGGCGTCTGCACCTACTGGATGTTCTGGCGGGAGACGATCGCCCGCGCCGCAAGGTTGGTGACCAGGGTTATCGCGAAGAGCACGAGCCCGGATGCGATCAGGGTGTTGACGGCGAGGCCGGAGGACTCGGGGAAGTCGAGGGCGATGTTGGCGGCGATCGTCGAGGGATTGGCCTGGCTGATCAGATTGAAGCTGACGATGCCGGAGACCGAGAGGATGATCGTCACCGCCATCGTCTCGCCCAGGGCGCGGCCGAGGCCGAGCATCGAGCCGCTGACGATCGCGGACTTGCCAAAGGGCAGGACGGTCATCCGGATCATCTCCCAGCGCGTCGCCCCGAGCGCCAGCGCCCCTTCCTGCAACTTGCGCGGCGTCTGCGAGAAGACCTCGCGGCAGACGGCGGAGACGATCGGCAGGACCATCACGGCGAGGACCACCCCGGCGACCAGCATCGTGCGCCCCGTCGCCGAGGCCGGTCCCTCGAAGAAGACGACGAATCCGAGCTTTTGCTCCAGCCATTCGAGCACCGGCACCGCCGCCGGGCCGAGCACGAAGATCCCCCAGAGGCCATAGACGATGCTCGGGATCGCCGCCAGCAGATCGACGAGGAATCCGAGCGCGAGGACGACGCGGCGCGGCGCGATGTGGGTGATGAAGAGCGCCACGGCGACCGCGAGCGGGACCGCGATCACGACCGCGATCGTCGCCGCGAGCACGGTGCCGAAGGCGAGCGGGGCGATGTAGTCGACGAGGCTCTTGCCCCCCGGCAGTTCGGAGGGCGATGCACTGACCGCCGGTAGCGATTCGATCAGCAGGAAGAGGGCGACGCCGGCGAGCAGGGCGAGGATCGTCACCCCGGAGGCGACGGTGAGCTTTGAGAAGACCCGGTCTCCCCAGCGGCGGCGGGGCCCCGCCGCCGCGAGCGGTGGGGCCCCGGTTGCCTGACTTGACTCCAACTTGCCTGCCTAGCCGGCTTCGATCGCTTCGACCGCCGGCGTGATCTCTTCGCGCAGCGAGTCCGAGATCGGCGCGGAGCCGGCGTTTTCTTCCGCCGCTTTCTGCCCTTCGGGGCTGACCGCGTATTCGAGATAGGCCTTGACGATCGCCGCTTCGCCGGCCGAGCCGTACTGGGTGCACGCCAGCAGGTAGGACGTGAGCACGATCGGGTAGGTGCCCGACGATTCGGTCTTGCGGTCGAGTTCGAACGGGAACATGTAGGGGCCCTTGGCGATCGACTTGGCTTCCGGCGACTCCTCGAGGATCTTCGCCGCCGCTTCGGCGCTCGGTTCCACGTATTCGTCGCCGACCTTGATCTTGGCGACGCCGAGTTCGCCCGCCTGGCTCTCGTCGGCGTAGCCGATCGCACCCTCGCCGGCGCTGACCGCTTCGACCACTCCGGAGGTGCCCTGCGCGGCCTCGCCGCCCTTCACGGGCCAGTTGCCGTCGACCGGGTACTTCCAGACGCTCGGCGCGACTTTCGCCAGGTAGTCGACGAAGTTCTCCGTCGTGCCCGACTCGTCGGAGCGGTTGACCGGAGTGATCCGGGTGTCGGGCAGTTCGACGCCGGGGTTGCTCGCGGCGATCGCCTTGTCGTTCCAGCTGTCGATTTCCTGGTTGAAGATCTGCGCCAACGTTTGCGGATCGAGCTGCAGCGATTCGACCCCGGGAAGGTTGTAGACGACCGCGATCGGCGAGATGTAGTCGGGGATCTCGATCAGCTGGCCGGGCTTGCAGCGATCGAGCGCGCCCTTGAGCTCACCTTCTTCTTCTTCCAGGGCCGCGTCGCTGCCGCCATAGGCGGTGCCGCCGGCGATGAACTGTTCGCGACCGCCGCCGGAGCCGACCGGGTCGTAGGAGATGGTCACCCCCGAGTTTTCGCTCTCGAAGTTGGCGATCCATGCTTCCTGTGCCGCCTCCTGGGCGCTCGAGCCGGCGCCGGCTATCTGACCGGAAAGCTCGCCGGAACCGCCGCTGTCGCTGCTGCTGCCGCCGCAGGCAGCGACGCCGACGGCCAGTACGGCCACGGAGACGATCACTGCCAACCATCTCGAGGGACTCACATGCACTCCTTCTGTCGTCTTGGCTCTGCCTGCGGCCAATCGGCCGCTTGCGAGCCACACTCTCAGCGACTGAGCGACAGCTTGTTACGTGCCTGTGTCGAAGTTGTAAAAGAGTTGTGAAGGGGGTCGGAGGAGCCTGCGGGGGCCGTGGTCGGCTCGCTCGGTTCGGGGTCGAACCGGTAGCCGACGCCGAAGTGGGTGTGGATGTAGCCCCAGCCGGGCGAGAGCTTCTCCAGCTTCTGGCGCAGCTTGCGGATGAAGACGTCGACCGAGCGGTCGCCGTGGGCCATCGCGTACCCCCAGACGCGCTGGTAGATCGCCTCCCGCTCGAGCACCTGGCCCGGCGAGTCGGCGAGCAGCTGCAGCAGCTCGAACTCGCGTCGCGTGAGGTCGAGGCTGACCTCGCCGACGAAGGCCTGGAAGCGATCGGAGCGGATCGCCAGCTCGCCGGCGACCACGGGACCTGCTTCCGCCTGGGGGCGGCTGCGGCGGCGCCGGCGCGAGACCGCTTCCAGCCGGGCGATCGCCTCTTCGGGATGGCAGGGCTTGGCGATCCAGTCGTCGACCCCGAGGCGCAGGCCGCGCACCCGCTGGGCGACCGTCGAGCGCTCGCTGCAGACGACGACGCCGAGGTCGGGCAGCATCCCGCAGACCCGCTCCAGGTAGGCCCAGGCTTCTTCGCCGAGCACCGTCGGGTCGATCAGCAGCGCGTTCAGCTTCATCGCCACAAGCTCCTCGGGCGGGATCGCGCCAGAGGAGGTGCGCTGCTGCCAGCCGGCGGCCTCGGTGCGCTTGGCGAGGACGGTGACGAAGCCGCTGTCGTCGTCGACAACCGCGAGCCTGATGGTCTGCTGCTGATTCACCGGCGCCAGGATTGTATGCGCTCGACACGACGGGACGGCGAAGGAAAGGCCTGCTTTCACAGGATTTTCACAGCTCGATAATCGGAATTTGCGGAAACGGCGCCCGCAGCGGCCATTCTAGAAGGTCGCCGGCCGCAGGCCGGTGGCGACGATCAGCAGGACGATCACGCCGACCGCGTAGCGGTAGTAGACGAAGGGGGCGTAGCTGGAGGTCCTGACGAGGCGCAGGAGGAAGGCGATCGCCAGGTAGCCCGAGACTGCGGCGGCGAGCGTGCCGACGATCATCGGGCCGGCGACGCCGCTGGGCAGCCCTTCGTGCAGGGCGCTGAAGCCCTTGTAGACGGCGGCGCCGGTGACCACCGGGATCAGCAGCAGGAAGGAGAAGCGGGCGGCGGCGTCGCGGTCGAGGCCGAGGTAGCGGGCGGCGGTGATCGTGATCCCCGAGCGCGAGGTGCCGGGCGCCAGGGCGAGGATCTGGGCGAGCCCGATGTAGAGGCCGTCCCTGATCGTCGTCTGCTCGAGCGTCTGGCGCTGCGGCATCCGGTCGGCGTAGAGCAGCAGGGCGCCGAAGAAGATCAGCTGCAGGGCGATCATCCACGGCTCGCCGAGGGTGTCTTCGAAGAACTTGGCGCCGAGGCCGCCGACGATCGCGGCGGGGAGCGTGCCCACGGCGATCGCCACCGAGAGGCGCTGCACGGGCGTCTCGATCGAGCGCCGCCGCGCCGCCTCGATGAAGGCGCGGATCAGCGAGACGACCTCGTAGCGGAAATAGGCGATCGCCGCGACCAGCGTGCCGAGGTGCAAAGCGACGTCGAAGGTCTTGTTGAAGTGCGGATGGTCGATCAGGAACGTGTAGTCCTGCAGCCAGGGCACGAGGATCAGGTGGCCGGAGGAGGAGATCGGCAGGAACTCGGTCAGCCCCTGGACCACGCCCAGCAGAAGTGCCTCGAGCTCGGACATCGGCGCGGCATCCTATGGCAGCGGGATCGACCGGGTCTGAAGTCGGTGTTATAGATTCCTCACCGTGAGCAAGCCCGCGCGCAGCCGCCGGATCGTCGCCGCACTGCTGGCGGCGCTGACGATGCTGTTGCTCGCGGCGCCCGCCGCGCTCGCCGAGAACGGCACCGGACTGGCCGGGCCGACGACGGACAAGACGATCACCTTCTTCTGCTTCGGCGTGATCGGCTTCTTCGCCCTGCTGGTGATCGTCCTCTCGCTGATCCAGGGTCGCCTGGAGAAGCGCAAGGAATTGCGCAAGCAGACGCTCGACCGCCTCACCTAGCCGAGCCTGAAGCCCGATAACAGGCGCTTCTCGGTTTCCCCCTTTATCTCTGCCACCACTTCGATGCGGCCCTCCAGCGGCGTGCCGCGGATCTTCGTCGCCAGGAGGTCGTCGACCTGGAAGATGCCGGCCGAGTTGTTGAGCTCGATCTCCAGCCGCACCGGGCGCTCCTCCCCAGCCTCGATCCGCACCTCGTCGACCGCGGCGGCGGAGATCGAGTGGATCCCCTCCTGACCGGCCTCGAGCGGGATCCGGGTCCGTCCCTGGGCCATGTCGAGCGCATCGGCGACGCGCACCACCCCGGCCTCCAGCGTGTAGGGCTCGCCGCGACGGCGGTGGCCGATGATCGCGTGCAGGATCTCGGCGGCGACGATCGTCCGCTTCGGCTCCTTGTAGGGGCCGGTCAGCAGGCGCTCGAGCGCGCCGCTGGCGAGGAAGAGGCTGTAGGCCTCGTGATCGGCGCGGTGGATCGACATGCCCACGTCGTGCAGCAGCGCGCCGCCGGCGACGATCACCTCGGCGTCGCGCGCCGACATTCCGTGGTCGGCGACGACCGCCGGCTCGACCCCCGCCTTGACCAGCAGCCGCAGCAGGCGCAGGGCGATGTTGAGCACGATCTGGGTGTGCACCCAGGAGTGGTCGGACATCCCGAGGCGTTCGGCGTGGACCTGCGCCATGTACCACCAGGCCCGCACCTGGTCGTCGCCGTTGACGGCGTCGAGGAACTGCTCCAGCTTGCGGTTCCCCCGCGTCGGCGCTCTAACTCTTGCTTCAGCTATTGCCTCCTCGGGCGGCCTGCGGACAGGGCCACCCGGATCCGGCGTCGGGACGGCGTCATCGGTCACATGGCCATCGTAGAAAGACCGTCGGGCATCCCCGGAGAAAACTTGTGAGCACTTCCCGGCAAGAACCCATCAGGCCGCGGCAATGCGGGTTTTCGCAGGGGATGCCCGACGGTCTGTCTCTGCTGACTAACCGCAGACAGGCCAGGGGCTTGAACCGGAGCGGGCGTAGAGCAAAGCCGCCCGGTAGTCCTGTTCCGCCTCCGGAGCTTCCGCCGGGTCGCCGCTGCCGCCGACGGACGCCCAGGTCCCGTAGTCGAACTGGTACTTGCCGCGGTAGCTGCCGTCGGAGCTGACCGCGGTCGGGTCGCCGCCGGACTCGCAGGCGCCGATCGAGTCGAGGGTCGCCTGGGAGACGCCGCCGGGGAGGCTGGCGAACGTTTCTTCCTGTTCGCGCTCGGCGCGAAGCGCTCGCCGGTGACGAGCGACGCGGATCCGGTGGACGCCGATGCGGATCGCGCGGTGGAACCGCTCGACCGGGCCGGTTAGCGCGGTGAGCGCCGGCTGCGCCTGCCCGAGCCCGGCTCGCTCACCCCGATCGCCACCGCCCGGAGCCGCGAGAGCGAGGGCCGGCACGACCAGCGCGAGGACGAGAATCGATATGAAAAATATGCGAGTGGAGTATGTGTGTTTCGTAAGCAAGCGCGGGACCGTTGCGAACTTCCCCGCCCCGCAACGTGATCGCCCGCACACATATCCCTTCTCTGTAGAAGCCGAAAACCCCTGCAAACGGCGCTAGAAAGCCGTTTCCAGGTGCGCTACAGTTGCCGGGCCTTAACAAGGAAATCGGCCGGGGCACCGCTGGAACGGCCCCCGGCCCGGCACAGGAAGGCAGGCTTCCCATGCAGAGCAAGCGTAATGGCGGGCGCGCTCCGCGCCCGCAGAACCACGCCCAGGACGTGCGCGATCAGGCAGTAGTGCTCACGTTCGTCCTGGCGCTGAATCCGAAGCATCTGACGATCTGCGACCTCTCCCGGTCGCTCAACGAGGAGCCGGGGAAGTTCATGCGCCCCGGATTCGGTAGAGCGGGCGGTGCGGGACCTGACCGGCGTAGGGCTGGTCGAGGTCGAGGCTGGCCGCGTTCAGCCCACCGCAGCGGCTCTGCGCTTCATCGAGGTCATCGACAGCGGCGTTTAGTCCTGGCCTCCGGGCAGTTCTCGGGGGTCGGGGTCTGCGTCGCTCGTCGGCGTGAAGCAGGGAGGTCCCGGCCCCCGAGGATTGTTCAGAGAGGCTTCGCGAACTTGCCGCTTTCCGAAATGAAATAGTCGCGAGTTCATGGCAGGGCTCCGACGACTGAACGCCTATATCGATGAGAGCGGCGACGAGGGCTGGCGAAAAGTCGGCCAAAGAGCTCGCGGTGCTCCCGATGCATCTTCCGAGTGGCTAATCCTCGCTGCCGCTGTCAGCCCCGAGGAGATGGATGCCCAGAACATGCGGATCATCGATGAGCTTCGAAAAACCACCAAGAAGACTCAATCCAGAAAACCTTTGAAGTGGCGAGCGCTTGGCAATGACCACTTCAAGAAGCGTCAGGTGGCCGACACTTTGGGCCAACAACGGAGCCTTCTATATAGCGTTGCGGCCCTGTGGAAGCCAGCTCTCGCCGAGCGAGCGCCAGGGTTGCGCAAGCCGGGTTATCTCTACCACCTGACGGGCCGCTACTTGGTCGAGCGGCTCAGCTGGCTTGCCTGGGATCGTTCGGGGTCTGCTCGTCGCCAGGTAAACCTGCTCTTCGAGAGTCGCCAGCAAACTAGCTATGCAGACTTGGAGCAATATGTTCGGCGTATTGAGGCAGACCATGACGCCTCGATTGAAAAGGGCTCGATTGGAGATGTCCGGCCAATTAATCCCTCGGTCAAGGGCGCGCAGGTCGCTGATCTTGTTGCTGGCGCAGTGCAGGATGCGCTTGAGCCCAATCATCGAGGAGACACGGAGAACGACTATCTCCTGCGGTTCAGGAAGCGGCTCTATTGCAAGCCGGGAAAGCGGCTGGTGAGCTACGGGCTGAAAGTCTTCCCGCCAGAGGCGCTGAATGAGTCGCGATATTCATGGCTCAAAGATCTCTAGATTTGCCATCCGCCGCCGCTGTTAACCTGAACCGCAGGCTCAGGTTAAATCGATAGATATTGCCGCTAGTAGGCAGGTGCGCGTGAGATCCACCGAAGGCCACCCATCGGGTGGCAGCTTTCCTTGAGAAAGTGCCCCACTTCGGCTCAGGACCTGCCTACTAGCGGCAATATCTCATCTAATGACCTCAAAACGCCGAAAGCAGAAGACCGACAGGGGGCTTGAGATTCCGGTCCCCAGCAAAGGCGACTTCGACGCCGCTATGAAGCGCGCCGCTCCGCCAGCAGGTCGTAAACGCCCTGGCGGGAAAGACCGGCCTCAGAAGCGATCTGAGTAACCGAGACCCCGGCCTTCTGGGCTTGCTGGCAGAAACCGCGTAGGTCTTCAGTCGCCTGTCGCTTGGCGGCGTCGGCCCGCTTGCGGCGTTTGGCAGCACCCCGGATGCTCCGCAGGAGACGGACCTGATCGTTCACTTCGCCGCCTCCCTGAGCAGGGCATGGAACATCGAGCCGCCCTTGCGCTGGTTGTAGCGCCAGGCGTACTCGTCCAGGTAGGACTGAAGCCACTTGCCGGAGACCTTCTTGTAAGCACCGCGCATCCCGGTCTTCAGGTTGCCGAAGAAGCCCTCGATGGTGTTCGTGTGGATTTCGCCATCGACGTAGGAGCCGGCCGAGTGATTGATGACCTTGTGGGCTTTGTACTCGTGGCGTAGCGGCCGGTAGGCCATCCAGTCATCCGTGATCAGGATCGATTCCGGGTTGATGTTGGCCCGCACCGCTCCACTCAGCGGCTCGCCTCGACGGGCGGCGATCACCCGCAGGCGGACCTTGCCGCCACGCTCGACCATGCCCAGCACGGTCGTCTTGGCCTCGCGGAATGCCTGAGCCTCAGCCCGCGTCAGCTTGCGGCGCGGCTTGCCGCCCCAGGAGGTCTCGTCTACCTCAACCACGCGGCCGGTCAGCGGCTCGGCGTCCTGGTCGCCCATCAACTCGTTCCTGATCTTGTTGAACATGCGCCAGGCGGTCTTGTAGTGGACCCCCAGCTCACGCTCTAGCTGTTTGGCGGATATGCCGCATCGCGTGCTGGCCATCAGGTACATCGCGTAGAACCACAGATGCAGCGAGGTCGAGGACTTGTGGAAGATCGTCCCTGCCGTGGGGTGGACGTGGTGCCCGCAGCCGGTACAGGTCCATGACTGCCGCCCTTGCTTGGTCGCGTAGCGCTTGAAGACGCGCTCGGCCTCGCACTTCGGGCATTCGGCGTGCTTGCCGTCCGGCGAGTAGCGCGTGTGCCACAGGTGCTCAAGGCAGGCGGCGTCATCGGGGAAGTCCCGCTGGAACTCGGTCAGCGTGTACTCGGAGGTCGAGGACTTCGCTCGCCTGGGTTCGTGGCGGTTGGCCGGTGGCATGGTGTAAAGATACTTGACAGACCGGCGGTTGTCAAGTGACTTTACAGAAAACTTTTTGTCATCGGTACAAAGGCTCCATCCGAGCCTTTGACGAAACTGGCCGGTGGTCCTCAAAGAGGGCTGCTGTCCCCAGGGCCACAGGCCGCAAACCACAGGCCCTGGGGCAGCCAACCACAACGAAAGGATTCGCGTGAAAGCGAAGCCTCGGTACAAACCGAAAGAATCGGCCCCGGTAGAAGGGGTCTACGTCGCCGTTGATCGCTCGGGAGAAGTCCTGGGCATGGCGGTGAGGAGGAAGAAGGGACAGGAACTGCCGGAACTGCTGGCAGATGACTCCGAGCCGGTCGGCTATATCCGAATCGGCGAGTTCGAAGCGATCCTGCCCTAACGGTGTCCCACGGCCCCCGCGATTCCGTCGGGGGCCGTGGGCATTATCCGTCGGCCACTCGGCCGTACCCGGGGCCGTCGCGATCCATAGACCACGCCTAGCAAGCAGGGTCGCGGCGGCTCCGCTTCTCTTGTCGAAGATCGACAGCTTCAAGGTTCCACCTGACCGATGCCATCCGTCTTGGCCTCGGCCCCTTCCGTAGGGGGAAGGGGGAATATACAAAGAGCATCCCGGCTCGATCGGACGTAAAAAACCCGCATTTTGCGGCCTTCTGGCACCTGAAATCCCGGCGGCGGATGGTACGCAGATGGACGCCGACTCGGACGCATTGCTCGCTTAAACGGCTTTAGCAAGCTGAGTTCGAGCGGGCGGCGTTGGCATTCAAACCCGCGATTGGGAAGGAATCAAGTCCCTTTCCTCTCCTGCTTGAACTTGTCTGATCTCGTTGTCGGCGGCCCGCCGTGCCAACGCATCGGAGCCTGAAGCAACGAAACGCCCATATTCCGCGGCATTTCGCTCTGTCATGCGGAAAGTCTGGGCTGAGCTTCTACAGAGAAGGGATATGTGTGATCGCCCGCACAGTGCTCAAAAACGCGTGCGAACCCGCACAAGCCCAGGCACAACTCCGAGCCGTCCGACCGCGAATTGAAGGAGATCCTGCGCCCCAGACCTGCTTCTACACCCCGCTTTCGACTATCTCGAGGAAGCGCCGGGCGGCTGGGGTTGGGTGGACCTCGCCCGAGGCGATCTCGAGCAGGCCTGCGCCGGTTAGGTCGCGGACCGCGCGCTCCACGGCGTCGGTGCGCTTGAAGTCGCCGGGCTCGGCGTCGAGCGAGCGGGCGAGGGCGAGGATCGTCTCGTGGTCGGGGTCGAGCGCGAGGACGTGGGTGAGGACTATCGCCTGCTCGCGGAGAACCTGGTCGCGATCGGGATGGATGTGGACCGTCTTGCCATTAGGCTTGTCGTGCATGGGAGCCCTGCCTCCTGTGCCGGGCCGGGGGCTGTTGCAGTCAGCGCCCCGGCCGCTTTTTGGTTGCTTGCGAGGCGAACACTAGTTCGGGCGTCGGACGGCTTTGCAGAGCCGTTTGCGGCAGATTTTCCCTCCGGATATGCGTTCCTAATCGGTCAACGCCCGCAGCGCATTGAGGATCACGGCGACGTCGATTCCCTCCTGCAGCAGGGCGCCGGCGAGGGGCGGGATGTAGCCGAAGGCGGCGACGACCATCGCGACGGCGCTGAGGCCGATGCCGAAGACGACGCTCTGGCGGGCGATGCCGAGCGCGCGGCGCCCGATCGTCACGGCGACGGCGACGCGGTCGATGCGGTCGACGGTGATCACCGCATCGGCGGTCTCCGAGGAGATCGTCGCCCCCGGGCCGGCCATCGCGATGCCGACGTCGGCGAGCGCCAGGGCGGGCGCGTCGTTGACGCCGTCGCCGACCATCACCACCGGCGCCAACTCGGATTCGCCGCGCATCGCGCGCACCACGTCGAGCTTCTGCTCCGGGCTCTGCTCGGCGAAGACCTGGTCGAGGCCGGTCTCGGCGGCGATCCGCTCGGCGACGCCAGCGCGGTCGCCGGTCACCATCGCCACCCGGCGCACGCCCGCCTCGCGCAGCTCGCCGGCCAGCCCCCGCGCGTCCTCACGCAAGCGGTCGGCCATCACGACGACCCCGACGAGGCGACCGTCGGCGCCGACCGCAACCTTGGCCAGACCGGCGGCTTCGCCGTCGTCGCCGATCGCCGCCGCCCGCTCGACCTCATAGCCGCGCGAGCGCAGCCACGAGCTGCTGCCGACCGCGACCCTCCTCCCCTCGACCGACCCCTCGATCCCCTGCCCAGGCTCCTCCACCGCTTCGACCGGCTCGGCGAGCGCCAGGCCGCGCCGCTCGGCCTCGTGGACGAGCGCCTCGGCGAGCACATGGGCGGAGAGCTGGTCGAGCGAGGCCGCGAGGCGAAGGACCTCCGCCTCGTCGAATGCGGCGGGACCGAGCACGACGACCTCGCGCACCGCCGGCTCCCCCAGCGTCAGCGTGCCGGTCTTGTCGAGCAGCACGGTGCGCGCCTCGCCGAGCCGCTCGATCGCGGCGCCGCCCTTGACGATCACCCCCGAGCGGGCGGCGCGCGAGACGCCGGAGACGATCGCGATCGGCGCCGCGAGGATCAGCGGGCAGGGGGTGGCGACGACGAGCACGGCGACGGCGCGGACCGGGTCGCCGCTGGCCGCCCAGGCGATCGCCGCCAGGGCCACGGTCAGCGGCAGGAAGAACGCCGCGTAGCGGTCGGCGAGGCGGATGAACGGCGCCCGCTGGGTCTCCGCCGCGCGCACCAGGCGGACGATGTTGGCGTAGGCGCTGTCCGCGGCGAGCCGCGTCGCCCGCAGCTCGAAGGCGGCCCCGGCGTTGGCGCTGCCGCTGCGCAGCGTCGCTCCGCGGGCGTGGGTGACCGGCAGCGGCTCGCCGCTCAGGGCCGACTCGTCGACCACGGCCTCGGCGCTGCCCAGCTCGCCGTCGACCGGGACGATCTCTCCCGCCCGCACCAGCACCCGGTCGCCGACCGCGAGCTCGCCGACCGGCACCTCCTCCCACGCTCCCGCCGTGCGGCGGTGGGCGACGGTGGGCATCCGCTCGAGCAGCGCGGTCAGCTCGCGGCGGGCGCGGCGCGAGGCGCCCGCCTCGAGCGCGTTGCCGCCGGAGAGCATCAGCGCGATCACCGCCCCGGCGAGGTATTCGCCGACCGCCAGCGCGCCGGCCATCGCGACCAGCGCGATCGCGTCGACGCCCACCCGCCCGGCCGCCAGCGTGCGGACGATCGAGACCGTCAGCGGCACCAGCATCACAGCCACGGTGGCCGCCCAGACCGCGTCGCCGGCCGTCGGCGCGCCGGCCAGCTGCAGGGCGCCGCCGATCGCGATCAGCGCCAGCGTGAGCAGCGGCAGCAGGCGGGCGCGCCCCTCGGAAGTGCGCACGGCGCTAGCCATCGGGTGTGCTCTCGTTGCGGTTCATCTCCTCCACCCGCAATCATCCCGGCATCGACGGTCAGCCTCCCACCTCGCGCCTGCTGCTCGCCTGCCCCGATCAGCCCGGCCTGATTGCCGCGGTAAGCGGTTTCCTCGCCGAGGCGGGGCGAAACATCGTCGACGCCGACCAGCACTCCAGCCGCGAGGGACGCTTTTTCATGCGGATGGCCTTCGACCAGGCGCCGGCGGGCGAGCGCGCGGAGCTCTACGCCCGCTTCGAGCGCGAGATCGCCGGACCGCTGCAAATGGAGTACCGCTTCGCCGAGTCGGACGAGCGCAAGCGGCTGGCTGTCATGGTCTCGCGCGAAGACCACTGCCTCTCCGACCTGCTCTGGCGCTGGCGCAGCGGCGAGCTCGACGCCGAGCTGGTCGGGGTCGTCTCCAACCATCCCGACCACGCCGACCAGGTGACCTCGCTCGGGCTCCCCTTCCACCACGTGCCGGTCGAAGGCGACCGCGAGGCGGCCGAGGCGCGCGTGCTCGAGCTGCTGGAGGACGTCGACCTGCTCGTCCTCGCCCGCTACATGCAGATCCTCTCGGCGGAGCTCCTGCGGCGGCTCGGTGCGCCGGCGATCAACATCCACCACAGCTTCCTGCCGGCCTTCGTCGGCGCCGACCCCTACGCCCGCGCCCACGAGCGCGGCGTCAAGCTGATCGGCGCCACCGCGCACTACGTGACCGAGGAGCTCGACGCCGGCCCGATCATCGACCAGGACGTGACGCGGGTCAGCCACCGCGACGAGATCGACGACCTGGTCGGCATCGGCCGCGACGTCGAGCGTCTCGTGCTCGCGCGCGCCGTCAAGGCGCATCTCGACGACCGGGTCCTGCTCGACGGCGCCCGCACCGTCGTCTTCTGAGAGGCGGCCCCTAAGGCGACGGGGCGGTGCGCCGCATCGTCTCGGCTTCCGCCGCCTCCCACTGCTCGTAGAGCTCGCCGACCGCCCGCTTGGCCTCCGCGTGGCGCGCTTCGGCGCGCTCTGCCCGGCCGGGGCTCGACCAGGCTTCAGGATCCGCCAGCTCTTCCTCCAGCTGACGTAGCTCGGCTTCCGCCCGCTCGACCCGCTCGGCGAGGCGACCGGCCTTGCGCGCCGCCTTCTTCGCCGTCCGCCCGGCGTTGCGGCCGGCCGCGGAGCTGGGCTCCGGCTTGCCGGCCTGCGCCGTCGCCTCGGCCATGGCCGCGCGTTCGTCGCGCGCCCGCTGGTACTCGGCCCAGCCGCTCTGGTGGGACTGCAGCTCGCCGCCCTCGCAGACGATCGTCCGGGCTCCCACCGCCTCCAGCAGCGCCCGGTCGTGGGAGACGAGGACGACCGCGCCCTCGAATGCCAGCAGGGCGTCCTCGAGCGCCTCGCGGCTCTCGATGTCGAGGTGGTTGGTCGGCTCGTCGAGGATCAGCAGGTTGGCGCCTGAGGCGACGAGGATCGCCAGCGAGAGGCGCCGCTGCTCGCCGCCTGAGATGTCGGCCAGCTGCTTCTCGGCGTCGGCGCCCGAGAAGAGGAAGCCGCCGAGCAGGTCGCGCGCCTTCTGCCCGCTGAGGCCGGTCTGGCGCTGCACCGCATCGAGGACCGTCCCCTCCCCCGCCGCCGTGTCGGCGTGCTGGGAGAGATAGCCGACCTTGACGTTGTGGCCGAGCCGCACCGAGCCGGCGGCCGGCTCGCGGCGCCCGGCCAGCGTCTCGATCAGCGTCGTCTTGCCGGCGCCGTTGGGGCCGACCAGGACGACGTGCTCGCCGCGCTCGACTTCGAGCCGCGCGTCCTCGAGCAGCGTCCGCCCGGGAACCTCGAGCTTCGCGCCGACGAGCTTCAGCACCACGCGGCCGGGGCGCTCGGGCTTGACGAAGGAGAAGCGCAGGCTGCGGCGGTCGCGCTGTTCGGCCTCGACCCCGTCGCGCTTGACCCGCTCGATCTGCTTGAGCCGCGACTGCGCCTGGCGCGCCTTGGTCGCCTTGTAGCGGAAGCGCTCGACGAAGCGCTCCATGCGGGCGATCTCCGCCTGCTGGCGCTCGATCGCCTTTCCGCGGGCGATCTCACGCGCCGCCTGCTCGGTGCGCCAGGCGTGCCAGGGGCCGGCGAAGAACCGCGCCCTCCCCGCCTCCAGCTCCAGCACCGAGGTGCCGACCGCCTCGAGGAACCAGCGATCGTGAGCGACGAGGACGACCGCGGCGTCGAGCTCGCGCAGGTAGCGCTCCAGCCACTCGAGCGAGGGGATGTCGAGGTGGTTCGTCGGCTCGTCGAGCAGCAGCAGATCGGGCCGGGTCGCCAGCGCCCGGGCCAGCGAGGCGCGGGTCAGCTCGCCGCCCGAGAAGGTCGACAGGGAGCGCTCCGCCTGCTCGCCGGCGAAGCCGAGCCCGCGCAGCACGGCGAGCACGCCGTCGCGCCAGCGGTAGCCGCCGCCGTGCTCGAGCCGCTGCTGCGCGGCGGCGTAGGCGTTCAGCGTCTCCTCGTCGGTGCCGCCGCCGCCCATCGCCGCCTCCAGCCGCTCCAGCTCGCGCTCGGTCTCGATCATCTCGGCGCGGCCGGAGAAGACGTAGGAGCCCAGCGAGACGTCCGTCTCGCGCGGCGGGCGCTGGTCGTGCAGGGCGACGCGCGCCCCTTTCTGGCGCACGAGGCTGCCGCCGTCGGGCGTCAGCTCTCCCGCCAGCATGCGCAGCAGGGTCGACTTGCCGGCGCCGTTGCGGCCGGAGAGGGTCATCCGCTCGCGTGCCTCGAGCTTGAAGGAGACGCCTTCGAAGAGCGGCTTGCCGCCGATGTGCATGTCGAGGCTGGTTGCCGTGGCGATCGCCATGGGCCTACGTTACGAGACACCAGGGCGCGGCAATCGCGACGAACCCGTAGCTGAATTTTTCGATCCTGCGCGCCACGCGCGCGTCGCCGCCACCTACGGTGTGGTCATGGCTCCAATCGACGCTGACAGCGTCCGAACGCTTCTCGAGGCGATCATCGCCGGCTTTGCCGTGCTCGGCGGGGCGATGGCCTACTTCAGCGGCTTCGAGGCCTTCATCGCGCTCAGGCGGAGCCAATCCCAGACAATCGTCACCGAGCGAATCAACCGGGGCCTTGGCGTGGGCTTCGCCGTCGGAGCTCCGTTCGCCCTAATGGCCCTTATGATCATGTCATGGACTCGGTGAACAGATTCGTCGAAATGCCATCCAGTTCGCTGATCGTAGGATCGGTGACGGCAACCCTGGTAGGGATCGCGGTCTTCTTCTTCGGCGCACCACCGGTGATACTCCTGCCGGCAATGTTAATCGCGGGGACCGCATACATGGTCCTGCGGGATCGGGCGCTCTATCCGCCCGATCGCCATTGACCTGAACCCGGTCCATCAGTGGAGGCGGCCGGAATCGAACCGGCGTGTCTGGCCGTAGCGCGAAGGCTTCTACAGGTTTAGCCGGCGCTTGAGTCTCGTCTCCCGGGGTCCGCGCCGGCGGGCACTGCGGGAGACAAAGCCCTCTGAAATTTCCCCTGGCGGACGGGGCGATCCGCCCGGGTGAGCCCGCTGTTGAAGCCGGGACCCCCCTCCGCGGGCGGGAGAGGGCCGACTCTCGCTCACTTAGATCTAACTAAGCAGCGAGGGCGAACTCATGGTCCGCACGTATTGGTTGGTGCCGGTGTTTTACGAGGCCTCCGGCAACCTCGACCTGCAACCGTTCGCACGGACCGACCAGATCGAAGCCTGTCGCCCCCGTGCTATGTGGCTTCCGATTGTACGGGGTCGCGTGGGGTAGGTTGGGAAAGGTGACGGCGGAGCGCGAGTTCGACGCGATCGTGATCGGCGCCGGCGCGCCCGGCGAGGTCTGCGCCGGGCGGCTCGCCGACGGCGGCCTCTCGGTCGCGCTCGTCGAGAGCCATCTGGTCGGCGGCGAGTGCTCCTACTACGCCTGCATGCCGTCGAAGGCGCTGCTGCGCCCCGGCGAGCTGCTGGCCGAGGCGCGCCGGGTGCCCGGCGTCTCCGCGGCGGTGACCGGCGCGCTCGACCCGCAGGCGGTGCTCGAGCGGCGCGACGAGGTGATCCACGACCGCGACGACTCCGGTCAGCTGCCCTGGCTGGAAGAACACGGCATCGAGCTCTTCCGCGGCGAGGGACGACTCGACGGCGAGCGCCGCGTCGCCGTCGGCGGGCAGATGCTGATCGCCCGCGGGGGGATCGTCGTCGCCAGCGGCAGCGGCGCCGCGATGCCGCCGATCGACGGCCTCGACTCGGTGCGGACCTGGAACAACCGCGACGCGACCACCGCGAAGCGCGTGCCGGCGAGCATGGTCGTGCTCGGCGGCGGCCCGGTCGGCTCCGAGCTCGCCCTCGCCTGGTCGACCCTGGGCACGCAGGTCACCCTGATCGAGGGCGAGCAGCGACTGCTGCACCGCGAGGAGCCGTTCGCGGGCGAGCAGGTCGCCGCCTCGCTGCGCGACCCCCACGGAGTCGAAGTTCGCACCGGCGTGCTCGCCGAGCGCGTCTCAGGCGACGACGGAGGCGTCCTCGTCGAGCTGAACGACGGCAGCCGCGCCGAGGGCGAGGAGCTGCTGGTAGCGATCGGCCGCGTGCCCCGCACGAAGGACATCGGCCTCGCCACGGTCGGCGTCGAGCCCGGCGAGCACGGCTTCCTCGAGACCGACGACCGGCTGAGCGTCGGCGGGCGCGACTGGCTCTACGCCGTCGGCGACGTCAACGGCCGCGCCCTCTTCACCCACATGGGCAAGTACCAGGCATGGGTGGCGGCGGAGAACCTGCTCGGCCGCGAGGCCGAAGCGCTGGCCGAAGGCAGCGCCCTTCCCCGCGTCACCTTCACCGACCCGCAGGTCGCCGCGGTCGGCAAGACCCTAGCCCAGGCTGA
>DASSBJ010000073.1:0-9648 GCA_035698885.1 Solirubrobacterales bacterium | reverse complement strand
CACGTCCGGCAGGGGTCGCACCCGCACCGTGACGGAGGTGATCACGCCGAGCGCGCCCTCCGAGCCGAGGGCGAGCTGCCGCAGGTCGGGGCCTGCTGCGCTGGCCGGTGCCCGGCCGAGCTCGAGCATGCCGACCGGTGTGGCCAGCCGCAGGCGTACCACCATCGAGTCGAACCGGCCGTACCCGCTGGACGACTGGCCGCTCGACCGGGTCGCGGCGAACCCGCCGATCGTCGCGTACTCGAAGGACTGCGGGTAGTGGCCGAGCACGACCCCCTCGGCCTTCAACGCCGCTTCGGCCTCCGGCCCGCGCAGCCCGGCGCCGAGCCGCGCGGTCAGCGAGCGCCGGTCGACCCTGACCTGGCGCAGCGCCGCCAGGTCGAGGCTGACGAGCCGCGAGTGAGCGCCGCGCAGCGGCTCGAGCCCGCCGACGACGCTGGTGCCGCCGCCGAAGGGGACCACGGCGATGCCCTCGGCGGCGCATACCGCGAGCACGCGACCGACCGCGTCCGCGTCCGGGGGCAGAAGGACCGCGTCGGGCGCCGCGTCGAGCCGCCCGCCGCGCAGGCGTGCCAGGTCGGCGTAGCCGCGGCCGGTCGCGTGTCGCAGCCGGTCCTCGGCTCCGGCGAAGACGTTGGCCTCGCCGACCGCGTCGATCAGCGCCCGCGGCAGCGGCTCCGCCGCGGGCAGCTCGAAGCGCTCCAGCTCGGCGGCGAGCGGCCACGGCTCGAGCTCGCCGACGCGCTCGCGCAGCGTCGCCAGCGCCGCGTCGTCGAGCCGCGGCTCGACCCCGGGGTCGCCCCAGCCCCACCAGTTCGAGTCGCGGCGCGGGTTCACGTCAGGGCCCGCTCGAGCCCGTCCAGCGCCGCGTCGAGGATCTTGCGCTGGCCGCCGCGCATCATCGGCGAGCCGAAGCGCGACATCCCGCGCAGCTTCTGCTCGGAGGCGAGGCTGACCTCGGTGCCGCCGCCGAGCGCCCGCAGTGCGATCTCGACCGAGGAGCTGCGCAGGTGCCGCTCGAACGGGCTGCCGGCGAGCTGCTGCTCCCAGACGTAGCGCTCGCCCGCGGCCGAGCTGACGCAGCGGTAGTCGGCCCGCACCCCGCGCCCCTCGGCCGTCTCGAGCACCTTGGTCCACTGGCTGCGCCGGCCCTCCGGCTTGCGGTCGACGCTCTCGACCCGGCTCGTGCGCGGCCACCAGCGCGGCAGGCTGTAGGGGTCGGAGACGAGGTCCCAGACCTCCTCGACGGGAGCCGCGATCGTGCGTCGGCGGGTGACGCGGGGCACTGACCGCCTCAGTCGCCCGCGAGGCGGCGAAGGTCCCTGACGAGCAGCAGGTGCTTGAGGTGGCTCACGGTCGCCGCCAGGCTCTCGAGGCTCTCCAGCGCCTCCTTGCGGCGCTCGGGGTTGCGCGAGCGCAGCGACGGGCCCAGCAGCGCTTCCAGCAGGTTCGCCTCGCGGTCGGCCGAGGAGCGGAAGACCCTCAGGTTGCGGGCGCCGACCCCGACCCGCGAGAGCTCGTTGGCGGCGCGCACGATCTCGCGGTCGGTCTCGTCGTAGACGGTCCTGCCATCGCGCTTTTCCGGTTGCACGATGCCGAAGTTCTCCAGCTCGGCGATCAGCTCGGCGCGCGCGCCGGTCTCCTCGATCACCTCCTCGAGCGTCAGGTAGGCGCTCGAGGTGTTGACGAGGATCGCCCGCCGCACCGCGCCCGCCGCCGGCCGGCGGTCGGCGTTGCCGCCCGCCCCGAGGTCGATGTCGCCGCCCGCCGCCAGCTCCTGGCGGATCACCCGCAGCGGCAGGAACTCGTCCCGCTGCAGGCGCAGGATCGTGCGCAGCCGCTCGACGTCGGACTGGCTGTATAGGCGGTAGCCGCCCTGCGTGCGCCGCGGCGTCAGCAGCTTCTGGTCCTCGAGGTAGCGGATCTTGGAGATCGAGATGTCGTCGAACTCGTTCTGCAGGATCTTGCAGACGGCGCCGATCGTCAGCGCCTTGCGCGGGCGCGAATCGCGCCGCCCCGTCTGCTGTTGCTCGGACACGGCCACCGTCTCCTACTTCTCCAGATAGCTGAGCTTGTACTTGCCGACCTGGATCTCGTCACCGTCGGCGAGCCGGTGCGACTCGATCCGCCGCCGGTTGACGTAGGTGCCGTTGAGCGAGCCGAGGTCGTCGATGTAGAAGCCGTCGCGACGGCGCACCAGCAGCGCGTGGTTGCGCGAGACGGTCACGTCGTCGAGGAAGACGCCGGCGTCGGGGCTGCGGCCGATGCTGACCCGCTCCTCGGTGACGGTGAAGCTCTCCCCGGCGCGCCCGCCGCCGGCCCGGATGACCAGCGCGGCGCCGCTCTCCTCGAGCACCTCGTCGATGTCGATCGGCTGCATCTCACCGGTGTCGTCGACGCGATAGGTCATCGTCGTCGGCTCGTCGGCGCCGTCCTTCGGCCCGCCCAGGTAGGCGCCGCACTTCTGGCAGTAGTTGGCTCCCTCCGGGTTGACGAACCCGCACTCTGGGCAGTGGACGGCCATCGGGCTGGAGCGGGCCTAGGCGGCCGCGTCGCCCTCCGGCTCGCTCCGCTGCTGCGCCTTGCCGGCGAGGATGTCGGTCAGCTGGGCGACGTCGTCGCCGGAGATCAGCGAGTCGCCGCTTTCGTGCTTGTGGCGCAGCCGGTTGACCAGCTCGGCGCGCAGGATGTCGATCTTGCCGTGCAGAACCCGGCGTTTGTAGGAGATCTCGTTCTCCTCGGTGGTGAGCTTGTCGATCAGGTCCTTCAGCTCTTCGTCGCTGAGCGAACCGAGATCGGGAAAGGTGTCCTCCATCTCGCTCCTTGATCGGGGGGCGTGTGCGCCTCGTTGGGGCGCCGAGGCGGATCATAGCTCGCCTGGGACAAGGTTCAACTCCAGGTTGAAGGTTATGCAGCCTGAGAGCCGCGTTGCGCCCGGACGGCGCGGACTCCCACCCGCGCGTAGAGCACGGTGGCGACGATCGCCAGCGCGAGGCCGACGATCAGCAGCGCCGCAGGCACCCAGCCGGCGAAGGCGAGGGCGCCGAAGATCCCGCCCATGATCGGGAAGACCGAGATCCGGCCCGGCCAGTTGACCGCGATCTGAACGCCGTGGCGCAGCCCGTACTCGGCCAGGCCCAGCATCGCGATCTCGCGGGCGACGAGCAGCGCCAGCGCCCACTGCGGCAGCAGCTCGAAGTGCCAGCAGACCGCGGCGCCGGAGAGGATCGTCAGCCGGTCGATCAACGGGTCGAGCATCGTCCCGAGGCGGCTGTACTGGCCGGTGACGCGGGCGAGGAAGCCGTCGAGGTAGTCGCCCGCGGCGATCAGCCAGAAGAGAAGCGCCGATCCGGCGCTGCGGCCGTCGCCCGATTCGAAGGCCAGCCAGAGGAAGACGGGGATCGCCGCGAGCCGCAGGTAGCCGACGGCGTTTGGCAGCGTCCACGGGTTGAGCGGCTCGCCCTTCTGCGTCTGGCGCGGTGGCGGGCCGCTGCGGTCGAGCCCGAGGAGCCGGCGCACCCGGCCGCGGCCGAACGGCGCCCGACTAGCCATCCCCGGCCTGGAGCAGGGCGAGGGCGCGCTCGCCGGCCTGCTCGACGGGCAGCTCGTGCTCGGCGCCGGAGCCGCGCTCGCTCGCCTCGACCACTCCCTTGGCGAGGCCGCGCCGCCCGACGACGATGCGCAGCGGGCAGCCGAGCAGCTCGGCGTCGGTCAGCTTCTCCCCCGCTCCGGCGTCGCGATCGTCGTAGAGCACGTCGATGCCGAGCTCGCGCAGCGTCGCGTACAGCTCGTCGGCCGCTTCGCGCTCGGCCTCTCCGGCCCTGGCCAGCGAGACGAGCTGGACCTGCCAGGGCGCCAGCGCCGCCGGCCAGACGATGCCGCGCTCGTCGGCCCCCTGCTCGATCGCCGCGGCGACGATGCGCGCCGGGCCGAGCCCGTAGCAGCCCATGACGATCGGTCGCTCGACCCCGTTCTCGTCGAGGAAGGTGGCGCCGAGCGGCTCCGAGTAGCGAGTGCCGAGCTTGAAGATGTTGCCGACCTCGATCGCCGGCTCGACCTCGACCGTGCCGCCGTTCGGCCCCGGGTCGCCGGCGCTCAGCTCCGTGGCCTCGACGTTGGCGGCGAAGCCCGGGGCGAGGGCGACCGCGTCCTCGCCCGCCGGACAGGGCGCCATGTACTCATGCGCCGCCGAGCCGCCCATCATCCCCACGTCGGACTCGACCCGGTACCAGCGCAGCCCGCAGCGGTCGAGGATCCGCGCGTAGGCCCCGCTCTGCAGCTCATACGAGCGCGCCAGGCCCTCCTCGTCGCGGTCGAAGGAGTAGGCGTCCTTCATCGTGAACTCGCGCGTGCGCAGCACGCCGGCCCGCGGGCGCGGCTCGTCGCGCTCCTTCGTCTGGATGTGGAAGAGCATCAGCGGCAGGTCGCGGTAGGAGCGCACGTCCTGGGCGACGTGGTGGGTGATGCTCTCCTCGTGGGTCATCGCCAGGACCAGCGGCGCGCCCCTGCGGTCCTCGAGCTTGAACATCTCCTCGATCTCGTAGCGGCCAGTCCGCTTCCAGGGCTCCGCGGGCTGCAGCACCGGCATCAGCAGCTCCTGGCAGCCGATCGCCTCCATCTCCTCGCGGACGATCGCCTCGACCTTGCGCATGACCCGCCATCCGGCCGGCAGCCAGGTCCACAGCCCCGCTCCCAGCTGCCGGATCAACCCCGCCCGCACCATCAGCTTGTGCGAGACCGCCTCGGCGTCGGAGGGCGGGTCCTTCAGGGAGGGAATGAAGCTCTCGCTCAGTCGCGCCATCCGGGGAACCTATCCACTAGTAGGCAAGGCGGCGCTCAACAGCGCATCTCGGGCGTGGGCCCGCCCGCCACTACGCCCGCGTGAACCGCCGTCCGGCAGTCGGCGATGCCTCCTCGTCGAGCAGCACCCTGTCGGACTCGCCCCGCTCGACCGCTTCCTTCTCCATCCGCGCGATCTTCTCCGGCGTGAGTTCGTCCGCGTTTTCCTCCTCGATCTTGGCCAGCCAGGCGGCGCCCTCGCGCGACTCGCGCTCGTCGAACTCGACCCGGCCGCCGCGATCGAGCGACTTGTCGATCTCCTCGAACAGCGTGTCGACGAGCTGCGCCTGGGGCACCTTGCGCAGCGGTTTGCCGTGCGAGTAGATCAGCCCCTCGTTCTTCGCCCCGGCGATGCCGAAGTCGGCGTGGCTGGCCTCGCCGATCCCGTTGACCGCGCAGCCGAGCACCGCGACCTCGACCGGCTCCGTGTAGTCCTCCAGCCGCTGCTCGATTTCGGCGACGACCGAGTCCATGTCGAACTGCAGGCGACCGCAGGTCGGGCAGGCGATCAGCACCGGGCCGCGCTCGCGCAGCTGCAGCGCCTTGAGGATCTCCCAGGCGACCTTCACCTCCTCCTCGGCGTGGAAGGTCGAGAGGCTGATCCGGATCGTGTCGCCGATCCCGTCCGCGAGCAGCGTGCCGAGCCCGACCGCCGACTTCAGCGAGCCCGCCCATTTGGTGCCCGCCTCGGTGATCCCGAGGTGCAGCGGATAGGGGATCTTCTCCGAGAGCAGCCGGTTGGCGGCGATCGTGTTGGGTACGTTCGTCGACTTGATCGAGACCTTGAAGTTCTCGAACTCGAGCCCCTCCATCAGCTCGACGAACTCGACCGCCGCGGCGACCAGCGCCTCGACCGGCGCCTCGCGCTCGAGCTCGTGCAGGTGCTTCGGCAGCGAGCCGGAGTTGACGCCGATCCGCATCGGCACCCCCGCGGCCCTCGCCCGCTCCGCGACCTCGGCGACCTTGTCGCGGCCGCCGATGTTGCCCGGGTTGAGCCGGATGCAGTGCGCGCCGGCGTCGATCGCCTTCAGCGCCAGAGTGTGGTTGAAGTGGATGTCGGCGATCACCGGTATCGGCGATTCGGTGACGATCGTCTTCAGCGCCTCGGCGTCCTTCTCGCGCGGAACCGCGACCCGCACGATGTCGGCGCCGGCCTCGGCAACCTTGCCGATCTGCTCCATCGTCGCCGCCAGGTTCGCGGTCTCGGTCTTGGTCATCGTCTGCACCGCCACCGGCGCTCCGCCGCCGATCGGCACCTTGCCGACGAATATCTGCCGCTTGGAAGCCATCCCTACAGGCTATCTGGGCGCGATCAGCGGACGTTGAAGCCTTCGCCGGTGATCCGCCCGATGTCGTTGCTGAGGCCGAGCACGGCGAGCATGATGACGAGCACGAAGCCGACCGCGCCGGCGCGTTCCATCGTCTGGAAGGCGACGGGCCTGCCGCGCACCTTCTCCACCAGGCTCCAGAAGATGTGGCCGCCGTCCAGCGGCAGGAAGGGGAACAGGTTGATCAGGCCGAGCGAGAGGCTGACCAGGGCGAGCAGGATCAGCGCCTGGGTGGCGCCGAACTTCTCGATCGTTTCGTGGGCGACGTCGCTGACGCCGACGACGCCCGAGACTTCCTTGCGGTGCTTTTCGCTCCACAGCTTCGAGAAGACCGTCGCGGTGCCGCTGGTCACCTGCCACATCGCCGCGAGCGCTTTGTCGGTCGCTTCGCCGGCGCCGTAGGCGGCCGGGGCGCTGCCGTAGGCGAAGCCGATCCGCGTGTGGCCCAGCGACGATTCGTATTCGGGCCTGACCGCGAACGTCTTCAGCGCCCCGTCGCGTCGCACGGCGATCCGGACCGGCGTCGCCGCGCGACAGCCGTTGACCTGCCGCCCGGGGCACCTGTGGGAGGCGACCTGATCGATGAACCTTTCGAGCCGCGAGTCGACGCTGAGGCCGGGAAAGCGCCTGCCGTCGACCGCGACGATCTCGTCGCCTTGCTCGAGGACGGCCGCGGCCGGCGACTTCGGCACGATTTCGCCGACCGTCTGGGTCGGCCGGTCGACGCCGATCGTGAAGACGAAGAAGAAGACGGCGAAGGCCAGCGCGATGTTGACCGCGGGGCCGGCGCCGATCACGACGATCCGCTTCCAGACCGGCTGTTCGTAGTAGCCGCGGTGCTCTTCCCCCGGCGGCAGCCTGTCGTCGGGGTTCATCCCGCTGATCTTCACGTAGCCGCCGAGCGGGATCGATTTGATCCCGTATTCCGTATCGCCGCGCCTGACCGAGAACAGCGTCGGGCCGAAGAAGAGAAAGAAGCGCTCGACCCGCATCCCCGTCGCCTTGGCGGCGAAGAAGTGGCCGGCCTCGTGCAGGACGATCAGCGCCGAGAAGCCGAGGAAGACGTAGAGCCAGCTCATACCCTGGTCAACCCCCCGATCCGCTGTTCGCTGCGGCGGCGCGCCTCGGCGTCGGCTGCGAAGAGGTCGTCGAAGTGGGTCACCGGCGCCGCCGGCAGCTCCTCCAGCACGGCTTCGATCACCGCGGGGATCGCGGCGAACTCGATTCGCCCGTCGAGGAAGGCGGCGACGGCGACCTCGTCGGCGGCGTTGAGCACGCAGGGCGCCGTCCCCCCCGCCCTGCCGGCCTCGAGCGCCAGGCGCAGGCAGGCGAACGTCTCCAGGTCGGGCGCCTCGAAGCTCAGCTCGCCGACCGAGGCCAGGTCGAGACGCGGGACCGGCACGTCGGCGCGCTCGGGGAAGTGCAGGGCGTAGGAGATCGGCACCCGCATGTCGGGGTGGCCGAGGTGGGCGAGCGTGGCGCCGTCGTTGAGGTCGATCAGCGAGTGGACGATCGACTGCGGGTGGACGACGACCTCGATCCGCTCATAGGGGACGTCGAAGAGGTGGTGCGCCTCGATCGCCTCGAAGCCCTTGTTCATCAGCGTCGCCGAGTCGATCGTGATCCGCCCGCCCATCTTCCAGGTCGGGTGGTCGAGCGCGTCCCCGACCGAGACCCCGGAGAGGTCGGTGCGCCCGCGGAACGGCCCGCCGGAGGCGGTCAGCACGAGTCGCTCGACCGTTCCCGGCTGCTCGCCGCCGATCAGCTGGAAGAGCGCCGAGTGCTCGGAGTCGACCGGCAGCAGGCGCGCTCCGGTCCCCTCGGCCAGCGCCGTCGTCAGCTCGCCGCCGATCACCAGGCTCTCCTTGTTGGCCAGCGCGACGTCGATGCCTGCGCCGAGCGCGGCGACGGTCGGACCGAGGCCGGCGGCGCCGACCATGCCGTTGAGAACCAGGTCGGGCTCGGCGGCGGCGATCAGCTCGCGCACCCCCCGCTCGCCGGCCAGCACGCGGCCGTCCCACTCGCCGCGCGCCCGCTCGGCGGCCGCCTCGTCGGCCAGGGCGACCGTCGGCACGCCGTGCCGGCGCGCCTGCTCGAGCAGCGGCTCCCAGCTCGATCCGGCCGCCAGCCCGGCGACCTGGAGCTCGTCGGACGCCGCGACGATCTCGAGCGCCTGCACGCCGATCGAGCCGGTGCTGCCGAGGATCGCCAGCTTCTTCATCAAGGGGAGTCTAGGTGGCTCAGTAGACCAGCCCGACGGCGAGGTAGTAGCCGGCCACGACCGTGAAGAAGACGGCGTCGAGCCGATCGAGCAGCCCCCCGTGCGGGCCGAAGAGGCGGCCGGTGTCCTTCTTGCCCAGGTCGCGCTTGAGCATCGAGGCGAAGAGGTCGCCGACCGGGCCGATCGCGGCCACCGCGGCGCCGATGATCAGCGCGTCGACCCCGGTGAGCCAGTCCTGGTAGAGGCCGGCGAACCAGAAGGCCATCGTGCCGATCAGGAAGCCGCCGATCAGCCCCTCGATCGTCTTGTTCGGCGAGAGGTCGGGGGCGATCCGGTGAGAGCCGAACATGCGCCCGGTCGCGTAGGCGCCCGTGTCGGTTGCGAAGGTGCCGACGAGCACGTCGATCAGCAGCGCCGCCCCGTGGTCGGGCAGGTCCCGCAGCAGCACCGCGTGGACCAGCGGCAGGCCGATCCAGACCGTGCCGAGCACCGTCGCGCCGATCGCGACGACGACGCCCTCGCGCGGCCGCAGCCGGGCGCCGAAGACGAAGAGGAGCGGAAACGAAGCAGTCGCCAGCAGCAGCACGTTGAAGGCGGTGCCGAAGTAGGCGGCGGCGATCATCGCGACGACGGCGATCTGGGCGGCGGCCTGCAGGGGGCGCAGCGGCGCCGCCATCAGGAAGTACTCGCGCAGGGCGAGCACGCCGATCGCCGCCATCGCGACGGCGAAGACGGCGCCGCCGGCGACGACGATCGCGATCGCGAAGGCGATCCAGGGGATCGCGACGAGGACGCGGCGCGCCGTCTCGCCGCCGAGCGGGTTGCGGCGCGGACGGCGCGGCTCGCGCGGCGGCCGCGCGCGGCGCGGCGGCTCGGGCTCGAACATCTCGTCGTCGAAGAGGTCCTCGACCATCAGCCCCTCCCGCCGAAGCGACGCCGGCGCGCCTCGAACTCGGCCAGCGCGGCCTCGAAGGCGGCGCGGTCGAAGTCTGGCCAGAGCTCGTCGCGGAAGACCAGCTCCGAGTAGGCGCACTGCCAGAGCAGGTAGTTGGAGATCCGGCGCTCGCCGCTGGTTCGTATGAGGAGATCGGGATCGTGCATCTCGGGCGCGTAGAGGTGCTGGCGGAACTCCTCCTCGGAGCCCCCCTGGAAGCTTCGCGCCGCGTCGACGATCTCCGCCCTGCCGCCGTAGTTGAAGGCGACGTAGAAGACGATCCGGTCGTTGCCCGCGGTCGTCTCTTCGGCCCCGCGCATCCGCTC
>DASSBJ010000072.1:0-25625 GCA_035698885.1 Solirubrobacterales bacterium | reverse complement strand
CTCCAGCGGCGCTGGGGCCGGCTCGCCCTCAACCCAGCTCGACTCGCCGCTGGCGGAGATCTCGCGCTTCCAGATCGGCGCCTCCGCCTTGATCCTGTCGATCGCCTCGCGAGCGCCGGCGAAAGCTTCCCCGCGGTGAGGGGCGGAGACGGCGACGACCACGCCCGGCTCGCCGAGCGGGACCGGGCCGACCCGATGCTCGGCAGCGGCGGCGGTCAGGCCGTGGCGCTCGACGCAGTCGACCAGAATCTGCGAGATCCGCAGCTCCGCCATCTCGCGGTAAGCCTCGTAGTCGAGGCGCGCGACCTCGCGGGTGACGCCCTGGAAGCAGACGATCGCCCCGGCTTTCGGGTCGCCGACCCGACGGGAGAGCGCGTCGGCGGACAGTGGCTCTTCGCTGACCCGCGCGTGCACCGGGGCGCCGCCGCTGATCGGTGGGATCAGCGCCAGCTCGTCCTCGGCGCACAGCACTGTTTCGGCCCCGACGTACTCGCGGTTGACCGCCATCCCCACCGGCAGCCGCCGCAGCATCTCGGTCAGCGCCGGGTCGAGCGCCAGCTCGCGCAACGCGTCGGCTACCGTCGCCCCCGGCGGCAGCTCGACCTCGACCGAGTCACGGCCGGCACGCTCGCGCAGCATCGCAAAGAGGCGGATTCGGACGATCATGAGGCCATGCTAGCTTCGTCCAGCAGCTCGATCTCGACCTGCTCGCCGGCCCGAAGGTACCCGCTCCGGGCGGGGACCAGCGCCAGGCAGTCGGCGCCGAGCATCGAGGTGAGAACGTGCGATCCCTGACGCGGGGCGGGGTGCGCGCGCCAACCGCTCTCTGTCAGCTCGAGGCGGCAGCGCAGCGCGTGGACCCGGCCGGGCGACTTCTCGTAGTCCGAGGCGAGCGTCGCAAAGGTCCGCCGCCGATCGGGACGCCCGCCGCCGAGAGCGACCAACGCCGGACGAGCGAGCAGGATGACGGTGACCATCGCCGAGACCGGGTTGCCGGGCAGGCCGAAGACGAGGGTCTCGCCGCGGGTCCCGAACCAGGTCGGGCCGCCGGGTTTGAGCGCAACCCGCCAGAAGACGCGCTCGACGCCGAGCTGATCGAGGACGTCCTTGACGTGATCGTGCTCGCCGACCGAGACGCCGCCGCAGACCAGCGTAACGTCGGCATCGAGTCCGGCCTCGAGCGCGACGCGCGTCGCCTCGGGCTCGTCCGGCGTCCAGGCGACCGAACAGACCTCGGCCCCAGCGAGGGTCGCCAGGGCCGGAACCGAGAAGGAGTTCGAGTTACGCACCTCGCCGGCGGCCAGCAGCTCGCCGGGCATCCTCAACTCGTCGCCGCTGGTCAGGACCGCGACCCGCGGACGCCGGTGACAGCGCACCCGGTCGCGGCCGACCGAGGCGAGGACGCCGAGCTGCGCCGGCCCGATCCGCGCCCCGCGGTGGAGCACGGTCTCGCCGGCGGCGATGTCCTCGCCCGCGCGGCGAACGTTCGACCCCGCTACGACCCGCGCCTCGACGAGGACGCGATCCCCCCGGCGCTCGATGTCCTCGACCCTGACGACGGCGTCGGCGTCGGCGGGCAGCATCGCTCCGGTCGAGATCGCGATCGCCTCGCCGGCCGCGAGCGCGACGCCCGCCGGGTGGCCCGCCCGGGACTCCCCGGCGACCTCGAGCGCAATCGGAGCCCCCGGCCGCGCCGCGGCGGTGTCGGCGGCGCGGACCGCGAAGCCGTCCATCGCCGAGTTGTCGAAGCCCTGGACCGGGGAGTCGGCGGCAACGTCCTCGGCCAGCCGGCGGCCGAGTGCCTCTCCCAGCGCCACCTCCTCGGCCTCCAGCGCCGCCGCCCGGGCGATAACCGCGCCGCGCGCGTCGTCGAGTTCAATCGAGCCGTCGGTCATTGCGTTCCAGCATCCCAGAGGATGCAGTTGTCAGACTCACCCGGGCGCGATGGTCAACGAGATCGAGATGAGGCCAGGTACCGGCGCCGCACTCGGCGCCGTTCTCGCCGGCGGCCGCGGCAGCCGCATCGGTGGCGCCAAGGCGACGACCGAGCTGGCGGGCAGGCCGCTGATCGCCTACCCGCTCGCCGCGCTCGAGGCGGCCGGTCTGGAGCCCATGGTCGTCGCCAAGCCCAGCTCGGAGCTGCCGCCGCTCGACTGCGCGGTGATCCGCGAGCCCGAGCTGCCGCAGCACCCACTCTGCGGCATCGTCGCCGCGCTGCGGGCAGCGAGGGGCCGCGCGGTCGTTGTGGTCGCTTGCGACATGCCGCTGGTCAATCCCGGCCTGCTCGCCCACCTCGCCGCCGCCAGCGACCCGCTGCTCACCCCCGCTATTGACGGCCGCTTGCAGCCGCTGCAGGCGCGCTACGGCCCCGAGCTGGGCCCCCGGCTCGAAGCGGCGCTCGAGCGGGAAGAGCCGCTGCACCGCACTGTCGAGTCGCTCTGCCCGCGCCTGCTCGGGAGCGAGGAGCTCTCGCGATTCGGTGATCCCGAGCGGATACTGCTCAACCTCAACAACCGCGACGATCTGCATCGTGCCGAGACCCTCATCGCAGCGCGATCAATCGCGTCGCCGAGGCCTTCCAGGCGGCGGTGACCCGGGACCCCGGTCCGAGCCCCATCCGGGTCGCGGACTCGGCGGTGATCTCGGCGCTGAGCGGCTGCGGGAGCGCGATCGCGACGCGGGCGCGGTTGCCGACCGTCGTCACCGATGTGACTTCCCCCCGCAGGCGATTGAGAACCGAGTCGGCCACCGGCGCCGATGGCGACTCCAGCGAGATCTCCCAGGGGTAGATGCTGGCGGCAACCGGGCCGCTCGCCGCATCGACGCTGCGCAGCTCCCCGCCACCGGCGAGCCTGACCCGGGTCAGGCCACCGGGCTCGGCAGTCGCCTCGCCGCGGAGGACGGCGGCGCCGGCGAAGTCGGCGACGAAGGTGGATGCAGGGCGAGCCGAGATCTCGGCGGCGCTGCCCCGCTGGACGATCGCGCCGCTGTCGAGGATCGCCATCGCCTCGCTCAGCAGCGCCGCCTCGTCGAAGGAGTGGGTGACGAGGACGGTCGGCACGTCGAGCTCGGCGAGCACCGCTCGCAGTTCCGCGAGGGCGCTGCGCCGGGTGCCCGTGTCGAGCGCCGAGAGCGGCTCGTCCAGCAGCAGCGCCCGCGGGCGCGCGGCCAGCGCCCGCGCCAGGGCGACCCGCTGGCGCTCCCCGCCCGAGAGCGTGCCAGGGCGGGCCTCGGCGAGACCGGCGATCCCGAAGCGCTCGAGCATCGCCAGCGCCGCTGCCCGCCGCTCGCGTCGCCGTCCCCCGATCCCGTAGGCGACGTTGGCGAGAGCGCTCATGCGGGGGAAGAGGGCGTAGTCCTGGAAGACCAGGCCGCAGCGGCGCCGCTCGGCGGGCAGATCTAGCGAGCGCTCGCTGTCGAGCCAGGTCTCGGCGCCGACCGCGACCCGTCCGCTGCGCGGGCGCAGCAGGCCGGCGACGATCCGCAGCAGGCTGCTCTTCCCCGACCCCGACGGGCCGACCAGCGCCAGCGGTGCTCCCGCTCGCGCCGTCAGCTCGAGCTCGAGCGTGAAGTCGCGCAGCGGGGTCGAGACGCTCGCCTCCAGCCCCGCGACACTTGCGGCAGTTGCGCTCATGGCGTCGGCGCCGCTTCGATCGCCCGGTCGCCGCCGAGCAGCTTGACCCCGAGCAGCAGCGCTGCCGAGACGACGATCAGGACCGCGGAGAGAGCCAGGGCCGAGACGAAGCCATCGGGCTTGCTGAAGTCGGAGAAGATCGCTAGCGGCGCCGTCTGGGTGACGCCCTGCAGTGAGCCGGCGAACAGCAGCGTGGCGCCGAACTCGCCCAGCGCCCGTCCCCAGGCGAGGGCGACGCCGGAGGCGAGCCCGGTGCGCGCGCTCGGCAGCGCCACCGTGGCAAACGAGCGGAAGGGACCGGCGCCGAGCGTCCGCGCCGCCTCCAGCAGGCGGTTGTCGATCGCGGCGAAGGCGGCGATCGCCGCCCGCAGGAAGAACGGCGCCGAGACGAAGACGAGGGCGACGACGACGCCTGCGGTCTGGAAGACGAGTTCGACCCCGGCGTCGTCGACCAGGCCGCCGAGCAGCCCGTTCGGTCCGAAGGCGGCGAGCAGGGCGATCCCGGCGACCGCGGGCGGCATCACCAGCGGCAGCTCGATCGCGGTCAGGACCAGGGAGCGGCCGCGGAACTCGCGGCTGGCGAGCAGATAGGCCGCCGGGGTGCCGACGGCGATCACGATCGCCACCGCGATCAGCGTCGTCCGCAGGCTCAGCAGCAGCGCTTCGCGCGAGCTCTCGTCGCCGAGCGCGTCGAGCAGCCGACCCGGCCCGGCGTAAGAGAAGACCGCGACGACGGGGGCGAGGAGGAAGGCGGAGGTCAGCAGGGTGGCGAACGCCGCCAGGAAGAAGAAGGCGGAGCGCCGGTTCACGGCGGCGGCAGGAAGCCGGCCCGTTGCAGGTCCTCGGCGCCTTCGCCTTCGATCAGCCCGTCGAGGAATTCGCTCGCCGCCTCCGAGTTGCCGCTGGCGGCGACGACAGCGCCCGCGTAGGCGACCTGTGGCTGCAGGCCGGCGGGGATCGCGATCGTCTTCACCGCGTCACCGGCGCTTCTGGCGTCGGTCGCGTAGACGAAGCCGGCGTCGGCGGCGCCCTGGGCGACCTTGGCGATCACCGCGCTCACCTCCGGTTCTTCGGAGCGGACGTTGCCGAGGATCGCTTCCCGCTCGGCCGCCGGCAGCCGTTCGAGCACGGTGCGGGTGTAGGCGCCGACGGGGACGCTGGGGTCGCCGATCACGATCTTCGTCCCCGGCTCGGCGAGGTCGGAGAGCGAGGAGAGCTCGCTGTCGCCCGGGACCGCGATCACCAGTTCGTTGGCGGCGAAAACCCGCGGCTTCTCGACCAGCCCCTCCCTGAACAGTTCGGCCGGGTAGTCGGTGTCGGCGGAGAGGAAGAGGTCGGCGCCGGCCCCCTGGCGGATCTGCGCCGCCAGCTGGTCGGAGCCGGCGAAGGAGGCCTTGACCTCGGCGCCGGCGAAGGATTCCGCGTATTCGCCGACCGCTTCGGTCAAAGAGGAGGCGCCGAGCACGAGCAGCGAGCCGTCGCCCTCCGAGCCCCCGCTAGAGGCGCCCTCGCCCGAGCCCCCGCACCCCACCAGCGCCACCCCAACCACAAGCGCCAGCGCCAGGCCGATAAGCCGATTTGTCAAGCCAGGGACGACAAATCGTCCCGTCGGCCGCAGGCGCCGCATCAGCCGCCTCGCTGGATCATCACCGAGGTGGCCTTGACGGTGGCGGTGGCGCGGGCCCCGGGGACGAGGCCGAGCTCCTCGACCGAGTCGCGGGTGATCGCCGCGGTGACCAGGTGTCCGCCGTCGACCTCGATCTCGACCAGCGCCATCACCCCATCGGCCTCGACCGAGCGAACGACACCGGGGAAGCGGTTGCGGGCGGAGAAGCTGTCGCCGGTCGCGTGCCGCGCCGGAGCGGCACGCAGCCGCTCGATCTCGGCGACCGAGACCCGGCGGCGGTTGCGCTCGTCGCGCGTCGTCTTCAGCCGCCCGGCCCGGTCCCAGCGGCGCAGCGTGTCGGCGCTGACCCCCAGTTGCTTCGCCGCCTCACCGATCCCCACGCTCTTCGCTTTGGCCATTGCCTAGGCACTGTATAAGCAAGCGAGAAAGGACTGCGCTCAGGAGGGACCGTCCTGTGGATTGACCTCGCGGGCAATGTCGAGGAACTCGCTCACGGGACGCCCAGTGCGGCCTGCGGCCCAGCAGGCAAGCGGCGCCGCGGGGCGCTCGGAAGAATGTGCGGCGACCGCGGCCAGTTCGAGCAGTTCCGCGGCCTCCGCGTCGGTGGGAGGCTCGACGCCGATCTGCTCGCAGAACGCCCGCAGCCATTCCTCGCGGTTCACCTCACCCACCGATCGCGCTCATCGAGCGCGGCGGGTGACGGAATCCCGGCTCGTTGACGCGGTGCTTCAGCTCCTTCCGCCAGACCGCCGCGCGGATCAGGCGCTCGAGCTCCTCGTCGCCGGCACCGCCGCGCATGGGGCCGCGCAGATCGGTCTCGCCGAGCGAGAAGAGGCAGGTCCGCAAGCGGCCCTCCGCGGTCAGCCGCAGGCGGTTGCAGTCGGCACAAAACGGCTCGGAGACCGGGTTAACGAAGCCGATCTCGCCGCGACCGTCGGCGAAGCGGAAGACCCGCGCGGTCGCCGAGGGCTCGCGCGGCAGCTCCTCAAGCGGGTGCAGTGCTTCGATCAGCTCCCGCAGCTCCTCGCCGCGCAGGACAGCCTCTGGGGTCCAAGCGCGATCGGCGTCGAGCGGCATGAACTCGATGAAGCGGACCTGGAAGGCGGTCGAGCGGGCGAGGTCGCAGAAGCCCCCGACCTCCCGCTCGGTGAAGTCGCGCAACGCCACCGCATTGACCTTAATCGGCCGGACCTGCGGATAGGCGCCGATCGCCTCCAACCCGCGCAGAACCTGCGGCAGGGCGTCGCGGCGGGTGAGCTGGAAGAAGCGGTCGCGCTGCAGCGAGTCGATCGAAACGTTGACCCGCTGGATGCCAGCCGCGACCAGGGCGTCGGCCTGGCGCTCGAGCAGGAAGCCGTTGGTGGTCAACGAGAGGTCGCGGATGCCGTCGAGCGCCGCCAGCATCGCCGCCAGCTTCGGGAACTCGCGCCTCACCAGCGGCTCGCCACCGGTGAGGCGGACGTCCTCAATCCCGAGCCGGACCAGGAGTGCGACCAGACGCTCGATCTCCTCAAAGCTGAGGATGTCCTCACGGTCGAACCAGGGCAGGCCCTCGGCCGGCATGCAGTACTGGCAGCGAAAGTTGCAGCGGTCGGTGATCGAGACGCGCAGGTCGGAGATCCGCCGCCCATGCCCGTCCCGGAGCGGGCCGTCAGCCTCCATCGGCGACCGCCGGGGGGTGCGGCTTCAGGAGGGGGAAGACCAGGCCCACGCACATACAGGCGAAGGCGACGAGGAAGACGAAGCCGAGCACGAACTCGCCGGTCGCGTCCTTGACCACGCCCATCACCAGCGGCGGGAAGAAGCCACCGAGACCCCCGGCGGCGCCGACGATCCCGGTCGCCGCCCCGGTCGCGTCGGGGAACTCGGCCGGGACCATCTTGAATACCGCACCGCTGCCGAGGCCGAGGAAGCCAGCCATCGTCAGGCAGAAGAAGGTCACCGGGACGATCGAGGGGCCCGCTGCCTGCCAGGCGAGGCCGGTGGCGTCCAGCGCGACCCCGCTGAAGGAGATCACCAGCACCCGGCTGGCACCGATCCGATCCGAGATCCAGCCGCCGAGCGGGCGCGCCAGCGTGGCGACGACCGTGAACCCTCCCGCCCGCACGCCGGCGTCGGTCAGCGAGTAGCCGAACCAGTCCTTGAGCAGCTTGGGCAGGAAGATTGCCATCGCGACGAAGCCGCCGAAGGTGACGAAATAGAAGAGGGCGAGCCGCCACAGCCGCCAGCCGGCGCGCAGGACCTTGCCATAGTCGGTGCGCGGGCGCTCCCCGGGAGCCTCCCGCGCCAAGGTCAGCCAGATCACCGCGTAGACGGCGATGAGGACGCCGAAGACGATGCCGGCGAACCCCTGGCTGGTCGCGTCGCGGAGGGCCGGGATCGAGAAAGCGGCGACGGCGGTGCCGATGTTGCCCATGCCGTACACACCGAGCGCGAACCCCTGCCGCTCTTTCGGGAACCACTCGGCAACGAACGGCACGCCGACCGCGAAGGAGGCGCCGGCCGCGCCGAGCAGGAAGCCGGCGCCGAGCAGAGCTGCATAGTTGGAGGCGAAGCCGACCAGCGCCGCCGCGCCGGCCGAGTAGAACAGCATCACGGTGAAGACGGGGCGACCGCCGACGCGGTCCGTGAGCAGTCCCAGCGGGATCCGCAGCAACGAGCCGAGGACCACCGGGACCGCGATCATGATCGAGGTTTCAGTGTTGGAGAGGCCGAGGTCGTCCTGCAGCTTCGGACCAAGGGGGGCAAGCATCCCCCAGGCCGAGAAGCAGGCCGCAAAGGCGACCGTCGCCAGCAGGAGGTTGCGGTTCGCGTCGCGTTCCATGGCCGTTCAGTCCGCCTGCGAGCGCAGCGCCGTCGTCCTTGGGCAAGGCGCGCGGCTGCGATACGGGATCAGGCTGCTGCGGAAGAATTCAGCCGGGATTTTCCAGGTCCGGCCGGCAGTCATCCCGGGTCCGCCGTGGCCAGGGCTCCTGTGCGTGGACATCCGATGGCGAAGACCGGGATCACCCTCCACTCGCTTGCAGGCGAACAGCTTCTGGACGCCGATCCTACATCGCATACGGGAGGTCGGCATCTTGACCGACCTCCGATCTCGAGTACTGACGCCAGGGGGTTGGCGGTTCGAATCCGCCTAGTTCCATTTGTAGTCTCCCTGCAATGAGGGCTGGCCCACCTGGCTCGGAAACTTTGTCGTCATGCAGGATCGGAAGTCAACCGCCTGGTCGACGGGCCGCGCGAAAAGTAGGTCGCGGAGGGTCGCGAGATGAGTACCGACGTGCCGTCCTACAAGGCGGAGAAGTTCACGGCGTCCTCGCCGACGAGCAGCCAGTGATCGCCTGCTGCTGGATCGGCGAGCGCTCGGCCCACACCCGGGTCGTCCTGCACGAGCTGCTGGGGGCCGGAGATGTAAAGAACTATGACGGCTCCTGGACCGAGTGGGGCAATCTCGTCGGCGTCCCGAATCGAGAAGGCGGGTCGCTCTCCGAGCGCGACTCCACCGGCTTCGAAATCGTCGCCGACCTGATCAGGCCCGAGAACCTCGACTCGCCCATGAGCGCCTGGGCCTTGGAGGTTGTGCTCGCCTGCCTCGACCACCTCGCGCTCAAGGGCGAGGTCTCGAAGATCGAGGGCACCGATCCGCAACGGTGGATGTCGGGGTCGAAGCCAGAGGTCGACCAAACTTGAACCAGCCTCCGCGATTTCGGGAACTTCTCGTCAGAAGTTCCCGACTCGGGACATATCGCCGCATATCCGCGCATATCCGCTGTAGAATGATCGGACTAGAGCGGACGCAGGAAAGGCCGTATTTGCCTGCAAATCGTCACTTTCGGGGCTATAGCTCAGTTGGCAGAGCACTTGGATCGCACCCAGGAGGTCGCCGGTTCGAGTCCGGCTAGCTCCATCGGAGGTCTTCACCTTTGACCTCCCCACCGGCGGCGTATCGGTTCTCCCCACGCCCTGCGCTATTGATGACCGATCTCGTCAGCGCTGCCCGTTGACTTGAAAGGTTGCGAAATGCAACACCTGCAGCCAAGGTGTCGCGGGATGAATTAGCCTTTTTTGTGCTAAATTGTCCACATGCCCGGACGCGCCTACACGCAGCTGGCCGAGGTCGCCAATGAGCGATACGGCTTCGTGACGCCAGACGACGCGCGGGAGCTGGGCATCAACCCGATGGCCCTCGTGCGCATGGCTGAGCGAGGGCAAATCGAGCGCCGCGGGACGGGCTTGTACCGCCTCCCGCTCACGCCGGCGAGCCGCCTCGACCCTTACATGGAGGCGACGCTCTGGCCGCGCGGGGCGCTCGGCGTTATCTCTCACGAGACGGCGCTGGAGCTCTACGAGCTGAGCGACGTCCATCCGGCGAAGATTCACATCACCCTCCCCCGCAGCCACCGCGTCCGCCGCAGCGTGCCATCGGCGTACATGCTGCACCACGAGGATCTGGGAGCGGCTCAGATCACCCAGCACGAGGGAATCGCGATCGTCACTCCGGTGCATGCGATCCGCCAGGCGCACGCAGCACACCTGGGGACGGCGCTCGTCGGACAGGCGATCGACCAAGGCGAGGACGGCGGTCGCTTGACCAAGCGCCAGGCGAGCGCTCTTCGCCGTGAGTTGGGGATTGCCCGGGGGAGCGGGGGGCGAGGTTGAGTCATTCGGAGTTCAAGCCGCCTCGACGCGCGCCGAGCCGGCGTGGCCATCTCGAGCGCCTCACCGGCGATTACGGGCGCGTGCACGGCATCGCGCACGAGCGGGCGCGGCGCTGGCTCTCGCTGGTCTCCTTCGCCGGCGCCCTCGACACCGTCCGCGCCGACGACGGGGCGCGCTTCTTGATCAAGGGCGGTGCGTCTATGGAGCTTCGACTGGGGTTTGGAGCCCGCACGACCAAGGACATCGACATCGTGTTTCGGGGCGCTCCAGATGGGATGCTCGACGCGCTAGAGGAGGCATTCATCAAGCCTTACGGCAGCTTCTCGTTCCGTCGCAAGGGGCCGGTCGAGGACATCCGCGAAACGGGCAGCCGCCGGCTCTTCGTGCAGGTCAGCTTCGCCGGCAAGGACTGGCAGACCCTGCAGATCGAGGTGGCCCGCCCCGAGGCAACCGAACCTGAACTCGTTCCCGTGGCGATCGGCATCGCCGACTTCAAGCTCGACGGCCCAGAGCGCGTTGCCTGCCTCGCCCTGCGCTATCAGGTGGCCCAGAAGCTCCATGCCGTCACCGAGCAGCCCGACGGCAGGGCCAACCATCGCTTCTGGGACTTGGTCGATCTCCAGCTCCAGCGCGAGCTGCTCGGCAACGATCTTGCTCGGGTTCGAGAGGCGTGCGTCGAGATCTTCGCCGGACGCGATCTTCAACCGTGGCCGCCGACGCTTGTGGTTCCCGACGATTGGCGTGAGCCTTATGCGGCGGCGGCAAGCGAGCTCGACGCCGGCCTGCCACTTGACGTGGATTCCGCCGCCGATCAGGTCCGCGACTTCATCGCCGCCATCGACGCGGCGGGTTAATACGACCTCGCTTTCCCAGGCACTCGGCGCCAGGAGTGCCCGAAACGCCGACAATCCCCGCTAATCGCTGTATATCCGCCGCGCGGGCCGACTCTGGCAGCTGTCGACAAAGCCCCTGCTAATCCGCACCTTCTAACACCAGATCCCCGGCCAGAGCTTGGTCATCGCACCCAGGAGGTAGCCGGTTCGAGTACTACGCGGTCTGCGCCCGCCGCGCCGGGCGCCTTCACTTCCGCCCATCTGCGGGCGCGACCTCGCGGCGGCTGGCAAAACAGAAACCGAGAATCGATCGATCAGGCGAGATCGAAAGCGGCGGTGATCGCTTCGCTGAGAGCCGGCTCCTGACTGTCGAGCAAAACGCCGATCTTCTCTCCCAGGGCATCCGTGGGAATGGTGGTGATGTTGTCGCAGCTGACTACCGAAGGTCCCGCGAGACCGTTGGCAGCGTCGACGGCCACCTCGGTAGACAGGCCGCGGACGGTTGTGGTGATCGGCGCGACGGTCACCGTCCTGAGATGCGGCCGAACGAGCTCACGGGTGAGGATCAGCACCGGCCGAGCCTTGTCGAGCTGCGCGACGTGAATCCCCCGCATCAGGCCAGGTCACGCGGCAGGCCTGCCGCGTACTCGGCGAGCCCTGCGAGCTCTGGGTCTGGACCGGTGCGGGCGAGGATCCGGGCATCGCGTTCTGCGAGCTCACGACGGCGCTCGCGCTCAAGTGCCCGGGTCACGACAGCGGCCCGGCTGCGCTCGGTGCCGGAGTCGACGATCTCGTCAACGAAGTCGACGAGGTCATCAGGGAGTCGCACTGCGATCTGCTTGCTCATCCCGAAATGGTAGCAAAACGGTAGCACTATGCGTCCGTCGCCTGAGATACAGGCGTCGAGGTCCAACTCCTCGAGGCGCGACCAGCACCCCGAGGACGCGATCGGCGTCTACCGCCGCCACGTCGAGGACGTGACCGCGGGCAAGGACAAACGTGCCTACGCGGAGGCGGTGCGGCTGATCGACGAGACGATGCGGTACTCCTCGACTGAATATCGAACCCAGGAGGTCGAGTCAAGCCTTCGCCGCAGGCCCCAGGCGCGTCTTTTCGACCCGGGCCAGCTTGCGTTTCAGGCGCTGCAGCTGTTTCTCCTGGGTCGGCGAGCGTTCGAATCCCGGGTGGGCGATGTTTTCGGTCTCCTGCGGGTCGGTCTTCAGGTCGTACATCTCCCACTGCGGCTGCTTGGGGTCTTCCTTCGCCACGTCGTAGTAGCGCGCCAGCTTCCAGCGCCCTTCACGGATGCTGACGATGTGGTTCGGGGGTTTCGGGTAGGGCCCGTTCTTCTGCCCCGACTGGTAGTCGTCGTAGGTGAAGACGATGTAGTCCTGGGTCGCCCGGTCCTTGCGCGGATGGAGGACCAGCGAGGAGTAGTCGACGCCCTGCCAGGGCGCGCGGGCCGACTTCGGCGCCTTCGCCAAACTCGCCAGCGTCGGCAGGAAGTCGACGTGGGAGACCATCGCGTCGGTGCTCAGCGGCCGCGGGTAGAGCTTCGGGTTCGAGTAGACGAGCGGCACCCGGATCGCCTCCTCGTAGAAGTTGAAGTTCTTCTGCCGCATCCCGCCGTGGGTCAGCCCCATCTCCCCGTGGTCGGCGGTCCGCACGATCAGCGTGTCGTCGAGCAGGCCGGTCGCTTCGAGCTTGTCGAGCACGTTGACGATGTAGCTGTCCGAGGAGCGCATCAGGTTGCCGTAGAAGTTCAGGTAGCGGCGCTTTTCGGCTTCGGTGGTCGGCTTCCCGGTGAGGTTGAAGATCCTCAAGAACTCCTCCTGCGCGCTCGGCTTGGTCTTCAGGCTTTCGCCGTTGGTCGCCGGGACGCCGATGTCGCCCTCCAGCCAGGTCCCGTCGTAGCCGGCTTCTTCGAAGCTGCGGCTCGGGTAGAAGAGGACGTCGTGCGGGTTGACCAGCGAGATCACCATGAAGAACGGCTGCTCCTGGGCGGCGTTGGAGCTGAGGTACTGCAGCGCCCCTTCGTCCGCGCCCTCCCCCTCTGAGACGATGAAGCGGCCGTCGTTGTCGACGTAGCCGCCGCCGGCCTCGGGGACCGTCTGGTTGGCGCCCGCGTCCGGCGGGTTCCAGCGGTCGAAACCGTACTTTTCGAGATCCGCCGGCACCGCGTGTTCTTTTTCGGCCGGCTTCGAGCAGTGCCACTTGCCCTTGTAGACGACGTTGTAGCCGGCGGCCCTCATCACCGTGGCGAGGTTCGGCATCGCCGCGGGCGGCGGCAGCTCGACCTGCGCTTCGTATTCGGGGTACGGCATGTCTTCCTCGAGCGTGTACTTGACGCCGTGCTGGGCCGGGAAGAAGCCGCTCATCAGGGTCGAGCGCGCCGGCGAGCACATGCAGGCGTTGGTGAAGGCGCGTTCGAAGCTGATCCCGTGGCGGCGCAGCCGCCGCATTCCCGGCAGGTTCTTGCGCAGCCAGTCGGGCGGGAAGTGCTGGATCGCCCGTTCCTGATCGGTGAGGATGAGGAGGATGTTCATCCCGGCGACGCTGCGGCCCTTGCCCTTGGCGGCGAGCGCCTCCACCCCGCTCTGCGACAGCAGCGCGGCCGCCGCCGCTCCGGCGCCGGTGCCGAGCAGCTCTTTGCGGGTGAGGCCCGCCCTGCGGCGTTCGGACTCGGTCATCTCCTCCTCCTGAAGACGTCGACGGCGTTGCTGAAGAAGGACGTCGAGTAGACGGAGCGGCCGTCGGGGCTGACCGCGATCGAGCTGACTCCGCGCAGCGCCCGCCCGCGAGCGCAGCCCGGCAGCGAGCGCGCGGCGAGGCAGCCCGCGCGGCCGGCCTTCTGCGCGAGGACGCCCGATTCGCGTTCGCGGTCGAGGACGTCGACCGCGCCGCTCTTGAACGAGGCGAGGTAGACGCTGGCGCCGTCGGGGCTGACCGCCAGCCCCTCGGGCGCGATCGTCGCGCGGCCGAACGAACAGCCGACGGCACGCAGGTAGACCATGCAGGCGTGGGTGCCCGGCTTCTGCGTGAGAATGCCGGCGGCGGAGCGACTGAACGAGGTGACCGAGTTGCTGAACAGCGAGGTGACGTAGAGGTCGCGACCGGCGGGCGCGATCGCGATCGCGTTGGCGCCGCTCAGCTGCACCCCGGTGGTGCAGCCGGCGAGCGCGACGTCGACGATGCAGCCGTTGCCGCCGGTCGGCTGGGAGAGCGCGCCGGTCGACGCTTCGCGGACCAGCTCGACGACCGAGTTGGAGAGCGCGCCGGCGACGTAGACGCCGGCGCCGTCGGGGCTGACCGCGAGCCCCTCCGGGGCGCCGAGCGCGATCGCCGGCGCGCAGCCGCCGATCGCTTCGGCGATGCAGCCGGTCGCGTCGCTCGCCTGGTAGAGGACGCCGTTTTTCGCCCGCTGGAAGATCGCCACGGCGTTGCCGAAGAAGGAGCCGACGTAGACGTTCGCGCCGTCCGGGCTGACCGCGACGACGTCGGGGGCGACCAGCGCGCGGCCGGCGGCGCAGCCCGGGATCGGAATGCCGGAGACGCAGCCGCTGCCCGGCGCGAGCTGGGTGAGCGCGCCGGTCTTGGCGTTGCGATGGAAGGCGGTGACCGAGTTGGCGCCGCGCGAGGTCGCGTAGAGGAAGCGGCCTTCGGGGCTGAGCGCGACCGAGTTCGGACCGTCCAGCCCGACCGCCCTGGCGCAGCCGCCCTCGCCTTTGGCCGATACGCAACCGCGCCGGCCGCCGAGCTGGATCAGCGCGCCGGTCCGCCGGTTGCGGACGAAGATCGCGATCGCGTCGCTGCGCGAGGAGGCGACGTACACGTTCTTGCCGTCCGCGCTGACCGCGATCGCCCGCGAGCCCATGAACGGGCCCGCTCCCTCGAGCGCCCGAGCGGTCCCGCAGCTGCCGGGCTTGGCGGAGCGGTCGACGAGGCAGCCCCGCCTACCGGCAAGCTGCACCAGCCGCCCGCGCGACGCGGCGGAGGGGCGAGTCGACCTCGGCGCCTTCACGCCGAGAGCGCAAACCGGCAGGAGCAACGCCAAGAGCGCGGAGAGAAGGACCGCCGCCGAAAAGGCGGGTGGGCGCGTGCCCCAAGAGTTCAACGGACCCCACCCTATGCGGACAGGGGGCGAATCGTCATCCCGGTTTCAGCGGATGGACGAGTCCAAGCTCAGGACCCCGCCGACCGGTTCGCGAACGGCTGGTATTCCCGGCAGGGCTCGCCCCTCAGGCCGGGACAGGGCGGCAGGCCGGTCGGAACGCCCGCTCCCGGCACGACCGGAAGCAGCAGGTTCGAGGGCTTGTGCTTGCCGTAGGCGATTTCCACACTGGCGGTGCCTTCGGGCTCGGTTTCGGCGAAGGCCCAGATCGGCTGGGCGCCGTTGGGGGCGGCGACGGCGACCCGGATCCGCGAGCCGGCGCGGTAGGCGTGGCCCTCGTAGTAGAGCGGAATCGTGACCTGGACGAATTTGCCGGGTGGCAACGGGGAGACGTCGGATTCGCGCAGGCTCAGCACCGGCTCGAGCGGGGTGCTCCTCTCGGCGTCGAGCTTGCGCTCGTCGGCGCGCAGCCAGCCGTTCTGCACGAAGACCTCCTTGCCGTCCGGCCGCACCTCGCTGACGGTCGCCTGCAGGTCGACGTTCGGGGTCGAGGAGCGCACCCAGACGTTCACCGCCCCGGCGCCGATGACGGTCGTGTCGCGGCTCAGCGGCGGGGTGAGGTAGGAGACGGCGCTGCCGGGCGGGCTCTGCTCCCAGTCGTATTCGGGATTCGCGGTCCAGAGGCCGCCTTCGCCCGCCGCGGTGTCGCCGCTGAAGTCGGTCGGCGGCAGCGCGCCGGCGTCCCAGGTGAACTCGTCGGCGTACCGGTTGGCGGGGGGCCGATCCGCCAGGCCGCCATCCGGCGAGAGGTACCAGGCCCTCGCTTCGGTGCCCGGGACCGGGAAGGAGTCGAACGATTCCTCGTAGCCGGGATAGGGCCGGCCCGCCGAGAGCCCGCCGGCGCCGTTGTCGAACAGGACGCGGATCGGCTTCAGCCTTTCGAAGGCGGCCAGCGCCAGCCCATAGGTGGGCTGCAGCTGAACCGGGTCCGGCGGCAGGGTCACCCCCGGGATCCCCATCGCCTCTTCGTAGATCAGCGGCGCGGCGGCGCGGACCGCCGCCGCGACGAGCGCCGGCGGTCGCTGCGCGACGTAGAGCTGCAGGAAGTCGAACCAGCGGTTGAACGTCGCCGGGTCGAGCGAGTCGACATGGGTGCCGTTGGTGAAGGTGAACCACTTCCGCCGCGTGCCGGTGAAGTGCTCGGCGAGGGTCGGGCAGTGCCCGCCGGTCTGCTCGTCGGTCCACTGGCAGGCGATGAAGGTCGGCACGTCGATCCTGTCGACGAAGGTGACCGGCGAGAGCGGATCGGCGACCTCCGGAACGTAGTGACTGTTTTCTTCGATCTTCCGCAGCAGGTCGACCGCTTCCGGGTGCAGCGCCTGGTTTGCGGCGCAGGTCTCATCGCCTTCCTGGATGCGCTTGTACGCCCATTCCTGGCCCGTGGTCGGACCCGCCGCTTCGGCGTCGTGGACCCGCTCCTTCGCCCATTCGAGCGCGAACCCGGTGTTGAGGATGCCGCCCGGGTAGAGCGTCGTCTGCGTGTTGTCGATCACCGAGAGCGGCGAGATCGCGGCCAGGTGCGGGGGCCTGGTGGCGGCGGTGAAGAGCTGGCTGATCCCGCCGTAGGAGATCCCCATCATCCCGACTTCGTGGTGCAGCGCCCACGGCTGGTTCGCGATCGTCTCGACCACGTCGTAGCCGTCGAGGTTCTGCAGCGGCTCGAAGAAGTCGTAGGCGCCGCCCGAGCAGCCGGTGCCGCGCATGTTGACGTCGACCACGGTGAAGCCCATCAGGTTGGCGATGATCGAGATCCCGTTCTGCGGGCCGGCCGGGTCGGCGTAGCCGTAGCCCGAGTACTCGATCAGGGTCGGCGTCGGCCCGCTCGGGATCGGCGGCGGTTCGACGCCGGGCAGGACCTTGGTCACGTCCTGCGGCGGGTGGACGTCGATCGCCAGCCGGGTGCCGTCGCGCGTGGTCAGGTACCCGTAGCCGCTCGAGGGGATCGACTGGCTGTAGATGTCGGTGCTGGGCGGCGCCGATTCGGTCGTCAGCACCCGCAGCGGTTCCGACGTCTCGCCCGAGGCGAGGCCGACGCGGTAGCCGCTGCCGGGCGCGACGCCGCGGAACAGGATCCCGCCGAGCTCGTCGGCGCTCTTCGTCGCCACCTCCTGGCCCTGGCCGTCGTACAGAGACACCTGGACACCCGGGCTCAGCCCCGTCGCGTAGACCTGTTCGACGCTCCCGTGTGCCTCGAAGGACGGCGTCGCCCCCGCGGCGGCGCCGGCGCACCCGGCGGCCAACAGCACCACTGTCAATCCGCACCCAAGCGCCAGCCTACGCATCATTAGCCTCCTTGACTACCCAATTCCGGGTAGTTCTACCACACCTCAACCGAACCGCCGCTCGCGCTCGCGCCCGCGGCACAGGTCTCTATCCTTGGAGGACGCCATGCCACCGCTGAGATCACGCACTGTCACCCACGGTCGCAACATGGCCGGTGCCCGGGCGCTGCTGCGCGCCGCCGGCGTCGCGCGCGAGGACATCGGCAAGAAGCCGATCGTCGCGATCGCCAACTCCTACACGCAGTTCGTCCCCGGCCACACCCACCTGAAGCCGGTCGGCGAGGTCGTCTCCGAAGCGGTCCAGGCGGCCGGCGGCGTGCCGCGCGAGTTCAACACGATCGCCGTCGACGACGGGATCGCGATGGGCCACGGCGGCATGCTCTACTCGCTGCCCTCGCGCGACCTGATCAGCGACAGCGTCGAGTACATGGTCAACGCCCACTGCGCCGACGCCCTCGTCTGCATCTCCAACTGCGACAAGATCACCCCGGGAATGCTCAACGCCGCCCTGCGGCTCAACGTGCCGACCGTGTTCGTCTCCGGCGGCCCGATGGAGGGCGGGACGACGACCCTGGTCGACGGCACCGTGCGCAAACGGCTCAACCTGATCACCGCGATCACCGACGCGGTCGCCGAGGACGTCAGCGACGACGACATCGGCCGGATCGAGGAGGCCGCCTGCCCGACCTGCGGATCCTGCTCGGGCATGTTCACCGCCAACTCGATGAACTGCCTGACCGAGGCGCTCGGCCTCGCGCTGCCCGGCAACGGCTCCACCCTGGCGACCCACACGGCGCGCCGCGCGCTGTACGAAGACGCCGGCCGGGTGACGGTGGAGATCGCGACGCGCTACTACGACGAGGACGACGAGAGCGTCCTGCCGCGCTCGATCGCCACCCGCGACGCGTTCGAGAACGCGATGACGCTCGACATCGCGATGGGCGGCTCGACCAACACGATCCTCCACCTGCTCGCCGCCGCGCAGGAGGCCGAGGTCGACTTCGCGATGCACGACATCGACCAGCTCTCGCGCCGCGTGCCCTGCATCTGCAAGGTCGCGCCGAGCGGCGACTACCTGATGGAGGACGTGCACCGGGCCGGCGGGATCCCGTCGATCCTCGGCGAGCTGCGCCGCGGCGGCCTGCTCAACGAGTCGGTCGGGACGGTCCACGCGGCGAGCATGGACGAGTGGCTCGGCGCCTGGGACGTCGGCGGCGAGAGTCCCTCCGAGGAGGCGGTCGAGCTGTTCCACGCGGCGCCCGGCTGCAAGCGCTCCGCGACCGCGTTCTCGCAGTCCGAGCGCTGGGAGTCGCTCGACCTCGACCGGGCGGAGGGCTGCATCCACGACGTCGAGCACGCCTACACGACCGAAGGCGGCCTGGCGATCCTCTACGGCAACCTCGCCGAGCGCGGCTGCGTGGTCAAGACGGCCGGCGTCGACGACTCGCTGCTGACCTTCGAGGGCCCGGCCGTCGTGGTCGAGTCCCAGGACCAGGCCGTCGACCTGATCCTCAGCGGCGGCGTCGAGCCGGGCGACATCGTCGTGATCCGCTACGAGGGGCCGCGCGGCGGGCCGGGGATGCAGGAGATGCTCTACCCGACCTCCTATCTGAAGGGGCTCGGGCTCGGCAAGGAGTGCGCGCTGATCACCGACGGCCGCTTCTCGGGCGGCACCTCGGGCCTCTCGATCGGCCACGTCTCCCCCGAGGCGGCCGCGGGCGGGGCGATCGCGCTGGTGCAGAACGGCGACACGATCGCGATCGACATCGCGGCGCGCTCGATCGCGCTCGAGGTCGACGACGAGGAGCTCGCCGACCGCCGGCGGCGGCTCGAGGAGGCCGGCGGCTACGCGCCGCTGGCGCGCGAGCGCGAGGTCTCGCCGGCGCTGCGCGCTTACGCCGCGATGGCGACCTCCGCCGACACCGGCGCCGTGCGCGACGTCGACTCGGTCGAGCGGGCCGCCTCGCTGGCGTCCCGGCAGGACTCCGCGGCCGTTTAGGTATCCGCTCGGCCGGCGCTCGCGGCGCCGGCGGAAGGCACCCAGCGGCGAACCTCGATTCGCTCCGGCGCGCCCTCGACTGCGAGGGCCGCGACGAAACCGGGCTCCGGCTGGAGCTGCCGGAAACGCCAGCCCGGGTGCCCCGCGCTCTCCATCCAGTCGCCGGACGAGCGGCAGAGGCCGGTGCACTGCAGCGAATCGAGCCCCCCGGCCAGGCCGAGGCCGAGCGCCTTGAGGTAGGCCTCCTTGAACGTCCAGAACTCGAGGAACCGGTCCACCGAGCCGGCGACGGCGCGCTGCTCGTCAGCGGTGTAGCGGCGGCGGGCGATCCCCTCCCAGCGCCGCCGTTCGCGACGACGCTCGACGTCGATCCCGACCCGCCAGGGCGACAGCGCGACCGCGGCCAGGCCCCCCGAGCTCGACGCCGACCACCACACGCCCTGCGGCGCCTCTCGCAACAGCTCGCGCCGCATCCAGCGGCGGGCGAGGAAGCGCCGCCGCAGCTCCGGCGATCCGATCCCGTCGGCCCGCGCCAGCTCCTCGGCGGACAGCAGCCCCCGAGCCGGCGCCGGGTCGACGTCGTCCACGGACGAGAGCCATATCTGGACGGTCACATTGCCGATTCTGACGCCCAGGGACGGGCCGCGCCAGCCAAATGGTCATTGATACTTCTGACCGCTTTATCCGGTACGGTTCGATCCTTCCGGCGACCAGAGGAGGATCGATGAAGTCGACTGTGCGTCTGCTTGCAACCGTGACGGCGACGGCGCTGCTGGCGCTGGCGCTCCTCGCCTCGCTGCCCTCGGGTGCGACGGCCGGGGACAAGGACTGCAAGGACTTCAGGTCGCAGCGGGCAGCGCAGCTCTTCTTCCTCAGGCACGGCGGGCCGCGCTACGACCCGCACCGGCTCGACGGCGACAACGACGGCGTCGCCTGCGAGGACAACCCGTGCCCCTGCTACTACAAGAAGCGCCTGCCGCGGCGACACCGGATCGACATCGACGGCCGGCGCCCATCCGCCGACGCTCGAACCTAGCTCACCTCGAAGAGACCTTCGGCGAGAACTTCTGGAGCGGCGTCGCCGCGGGCTGGCTGCCGCCGTTTCCGACTTCTTCCACACCAGAGGGTGGAAAAAGTCGAGATCGACGTGTCTGAGGGGGAGAGTTTCGGCCGCTGGGCACTTGGATGAGGCATGACCAACGACCGGAAGGACGCGGCCGCATGGGCGCTGAGCAGGCGGCAACACGGAATCGTGACCCGGCGGCAGCTGCTGGGATTGGGATTCAGCCGACGGGCGATCGAACACCGGCTCGGAAGCGGGCGACTGCACCGGATGGGCACTTTTGGGCGAGGGATGTACGTGGTGGGGCGGCCGGAAGCGACACCGAAAGGGCGCTGGATGGCGGCGGTCCTCTCATGCGGACCGGAGGCGGCACTGAGCCACCGCAGCGCGGCGGCCCTCTGGGGGTTCGGCAAGGAGAGGACGGACGGCCGCGTCGATGTCACCGTGCGGGCCCGGTTCGAGAGCAGACGAACGGGCCTGCGGGTTCGGAGCCGGCCTCAACTGCCTGCGGCCGACGTGCTCGTCAAGGACGGCATTCCGGTCACTTCCGCGGCACGCACGCTGCTCGATCAGGCGACCGAACTCCTGCCGCCACGGGTTCGGCGGGATTCACTCGACGGCGAGCGCCGCGAGCGGCTGCTGGAGCGGCTGATCAGCGAGGCGAACAAGCTCGAGCTGATCGACCCGGAGGTGCTGCGCACGAGGCTCGAGGGGCGGCGCGGGGAGCCGGGGGTGCGACCCCTGCGCGAGCTGCTCGACCGTCACGGCTTCCTGCTCTCGGACTCCGACCTGGAGATTTTCTTCCGGCGGATCGTGCGTGCGGCGAAGCTGCCGATGCCGCTTAGCAAGCAATGCGTGAACGGGCACGAGGTCGACTTCTTCTGGCCCAATCTGGGACTTGTGGTCGAGGCCGACAGCCTGCGCTACCACCGCATGGCATCGACACAGGCGCGCGACCTCGAACGCGACCAGGCGCACACCGCGACCGGGCTGACCACGCTGCGCTTCAGCCACTACCAGGTGGGGCGCAAGCCGCATGTCGTGCGACGCGTGCTGCGCGAGACGATGCTGCGTCTTGCGTAGCCTTTGGCGGCATCTTCAGTCGGATCGCGAAAAGGGCGGCGTTCGTCGTGGCGACGCTGGGCGTGGCGGCGGCGCTGAGTGCCCCGAGGGCCGCGGCCGAAGCTGTGCCCTGGGGCTACAGCTGCGCCCCGCCCGGCGAAGCGCCGCGGACGAGCGAGACCTGCGGCGCGACGCTGGTCGACGGGCGGGCGGTGCCGCCGCCGGGGGCGCCGGCGCGGGTGAGGGCGGTGATCGCCGCCGCCAACCGGCTCGTCCACAAGCCCTACGTCTGGGGCGGCGGGCACCTCGTCTGGTGGGACCGGCGCGGCTACGACTGCTCGGGCGCCGTCGGCTACGCGCTGCACGGCGGCGGCATGCTCGGCACGACGATGGTCTCGGGCCAGCTCGCCTACTGGGGCCTGCGCGGGCTCGGCCGCTGGATCACCGTCTACGCCAACGCCGAGCACGTCTACATGGTCGTCGCCGGGCTGCGCTTCGACACCCGCGACGACCCGCCCGGGGTCAGCGGCCCGCGCTGGCACCCGGCGCGGGTCGAGGTCGGCGGCCCGACGCTGCGGGTGGTGAGCGAGGCGGCGCTGCGGTCCGACCCGACCCTGGCGCGGCTCGGTCCCGACGTGCTCGCCCCGGATTTCGACTCCGCCCGGGTGGCGGCCCACACGCGCGGAGCCGCCGGCGACCGCAGCCTAGGTGAGGCCCTGCTCGACCAGCGTCTCGTCGCCGGGATCGGCAACATCTTCAAGGGCGAGGCCTGCTTCGCGGCCGCTGCGAGCCCATGGGAATTCCTCGCGGCCATGTCGGAGGAGCGCCTCGCCGAAGTCCTCGAAGCCGCCCGGCGCCTGATGCTCGAGTCGGTCGAGCGCGGGCGCCCCGACCCGGCCGTCTACCGCCGGGCCGGACGACCGTGCCCCCGCTGCGGAACGCCGATCGCCGCCCGCGGCCAGGGCGACGCAAACCGCCGCACCTACTGGTGCCCGTGCTGTCAGGCGGGCGAGAGCCGGGCGAAGTAGCCGAGCCAAGCGCCGGAGTGGGTCTCCCAGCGGAGATCCGCTTCGGTGGCTTGGCGCCTGAGGCTCGCCTGGGTGGTGAAGTGGGGGTCGCCGAACAGCTCGCCGACGATCAGGCGGCCGCCCGGGCGCAGGACGCGGCGGATCTCGCGCAGGGCGGCGACCGTGTCGGGGATCTCCCCCAGCACCGCGGTGAGCACGACCGCGTCGACCGAGTCGTCCTCGTAGGGCAGCGCGGTCGCGTCGCCCTGGGTCGGCGTGACGTTCGCCAGGCCGCGCTCGCCGGCGCGGCGCATCACGTGGTCGAGGAACTCGCGCTGCAGATCGAAGATCTCAACCCGGCCATCAGGGCCTAGCCACTCGGCGATGTCGAGCGTGTAGTAGCCGGTGCCCGGGCCGATCTCCAGCACCCGCTCTCCCGGCTGCGGCGCGAGCACCGTGCGCAGGCGGTCACGGCTGATGATCGGGTGCGGCGCCTCGACCCAGAAGCGCTGCCCGTACGGACACGCGGAAGGGTTCTTGCGCCACCACAGGGCCGCGCCGAGGACCGCCGCGCCGGCGAGCCCGATTGCGGCCTTGGCCCTCATCGACTCTCTAGAAGCCGACTTTCTGGGCGCCTGAGTCGATTCTGAGAAACGCGACCTTGCCGACGTAGATCGAGAGGGTGCCGTCTTCGGTGTCGATGTCGTGCCAGCCGCCCTTCTCGACCTGCTTGCGCAGCTCCTTCAGCGCGTCGCCGGTCAGACGGACCTGGACCACCTGCCCGCCTTCGAAGCCGATCTCTACCTTCTGCGTCTCCGCCATCAGTGTCCTCCCGCCGGTTCGACGATCTCGGTCAGCACGCCGCCGGTCGAGCGCGGGTGCAGGAAGGCGACGCGACTCTCGCGGATCCCCACCCGGGCCCGCTGGTCGATCAGCTCGAGCCCGGCGGCCGCCAGGCGCTGCAGCGTCGCGTCGATGTCCTCGACCGCGTAGGCGACGTGATGCAGCCCGGGGCCCTTGCGCTCGAGGAACTTGCCGACGGCGGTGTCCGGCGCGAGCGGCCGCAACAGCTCGACATGCCCGTCGCCGACGTCGAGCAAAACCGCCTCGACCCCCTGCGACTCGACGGTCTCGCGGTGCGCCAGCTCCATCTCGAAGCTCTTCTCGTAGAGGGCGATCGCGGCGTCGAGATCCTCGACGGCGACGCCCACGTGGTCAATGCGTCCGAACATCGGCGCGCAGTCTACGTGGCGGGCGGCGTCTCGTCGCCGTCCCCGCCAGAGCCCTCGACCCGCAGGATCTCCGCCAATGCGGCGATGCCGACCTGCATCTGCTCGGGGGTCGGCTCCTTGGTCGCCAGGTGGCGCTGGATCTCGCGGCCCGGCGTGTGGAAGGCCTCGGCCAGGGGGGCGCCGTGGTGGCGGTCGCTCCAGGCGAACATCTCGACCGCCAGCGAGGCGCCGGCGAGGCCGACGACGGCGCGCGCGGCCGGCCTTGGACGCTCGACCAGCCGCTCGAGCGCCATCGTGCCGGCGGCGGAGAGCAGCATCATCGGCACGATCAGGTTTGAGCCGCAGCGGTCGTGCTCTTTGGGCACAGACGCCGGGTCGTCGATCCCCTGCTCGTAGGCGGCGATCGCCTTGTGCTCGACGCCGTGGTACGCCGCCAGGTCGCGATCGCTGAGCGCGACGACCGCGGGTATCGCCCCCAGCGCCTGCACGGCCCCCTCGCGCAGCGCCGTGCTGCGAAAGAGGCGCCGCAGCGTGCCGGTCGCCAGCAGCGTCGCCCCGGTCGCGGCGACGACCCGCGCGTCCTCGAACGGCAGCCGGGCCGCCGACATCCGCCGCCGCACCATCGGCAGCACCGCCATCGCCTCCACCAGTTTCATCGGGCCGCGCAGTCCCGGCAGCCTCTGGACGAGCTTCGGCGCCAGCTCCGGTTTGCGCTCCGAGGCGACTTCCACCCCTCCGTCGGGGGTCCGCACCGCGGCCGCCCAGTGGGTCGGCCCGTGGATCAGCAGCCCGTTCCTCAGGGCCATGCCGCCGAGCCTCAGCTTCGCCTCGCTCATCGCTCAGAAGATAGAGGGCGGCGCCCGTGCGCTAGGAGCTGGCGGCGGGGACCCAGCCGGGCGGGAAGGCGCCGGCTGGCACGTCGCCCTTGCCGCGGTCGAACCAGGCGGCGGCGATCGCGGCGGCTGGGCTCGCGTCGATCAGCGGCCGGACGTCGCCGATCTCGGCGAGCAGCCGCAGCGAGGAGCCGAGCTGGAAGTCGAGCGCGGTCGGCTGCTCGCCGCCGGCGGCGCCCGCCTCGATCAGCGCCTCGACCGCGTCGAGCTGCGCGGGCAGCTCCTGCAGCGTGGCGTGCACGCGCACGGCGCTGATCTCCAGGTAGCGCCAGGTCGCGCGCATCGACTTGATCGCGAAGTCGACGCCGGGCGGATCGAGCTGGCCGGCGCCGGCGAAGGTGGCCATCGACTCGGGGCGGAAGTAGAGCGCGCCGAAGACGAGCACGCGGGCGCTCATCTGCAGGTCCTGGGAGATCCCGGCCTCGGCCTCGCGGATCGCCTCGGCGTGGGCCTCCGGGTAGAGGCCGGCCTCGGGGTGCAGCTCGGCGAGCCGGGCGAAGATCGCCGCCGTGCCGTGCACCGGCTCCTCGTCGACCAGCAGGCCCGGCACGGTGCGGCGTCCCTCGCCGTATATGCCTTCGACCTCCTCGCCGTGTTTGCCGGTGACCAGTTCGACCGTCTCGTACTCGCGGCCGATCCGGTCGAGCGCGGCGCTCACCGCGAGGCAGGGGTGCGAGAACGGGACGACGTGGAGGACCAGCTGCTGCGGTTGCGCGGGCATCGGGCCGCAGCCTACCCGCATACACACCGACGACCGCGGTGCGCGCGGTCGTCGGTCCCCCCTGATTCCCCTTTAGTACCGGCCGGAGACCCCCAGTCCAGGCCTCCGGCCGGTATGTCGGCTCTCCCTGGCTCTAGCTTGGAAAGCCGCTTATGAAACACGGGGTACGCCAGGAAGTTGCGCCGCTTTTTAAGGTCCTGTGAATCCTCTTTTTCAGGACCGGCGAAACCGCTTCAGCAAGCCGTTTAGGCGCTTTCCCAGCTCGGCCTCGAAACCGCGATCGGTGGGTTTGTAGAAACGTTTTTCCTCAAGCTCCGGCGGCAGCAGGGTCTGATCGGAGACTCCCCCCGGCTCGTCGTGCGCATAGCGGTACCCCTTTCCCCTGCCGAGCTTGCCGGCGCCGGGGTAATGGGCGTCCCTCAGGTAGTCCGGCGGGGTCTTGGCG
>DASSBJ010000071.1:0-30478 GCA_035698885.1 Solirubrobacterales bacterium | reverse complement strand
GACCAGGGCGTCGACCGCCGCCTCGCCCTCGCCGTAGCGGCGCGAGACGTCGGTGGCGGTGACGACATTCCCGTTGCTGCTCACGCGGGCAAAGTATCGCCTTCGTTGGTCAGGAGAGCGATCCCGGTAGGGGTTCCACTTAACTTTTTCGGTGGAGAGGGGTTGGGCTGTCGCCGCGAGCGCTCGACGAAAAAGTACAAGACGTTCCACCCCTACCGGGATCGCTCTCAATACGCTGACGTGCGATGGCACTCGCGGACCGATTCGATGGCTTCCTGGTTGACCTTGACGGAGTTGTGTGGATCGGCCGTGAATTGGTGCCTGGAGCGGTCGGCGCCTTGGGGGAGCTTCGCTCAGGTGGGAAGGAGATCGTCTTCGTTACCAACAACTCGGTGAAGCAGCCGGGTGAGTACGCCGCGCGACTCCGTGAGGCAGGAATCGAGACTGCCGATGACCGCGTGCTGACCGGCGGCGCCGTCACCGCGCGGCTGGCCGCCGAGCGGGTCGGACCCGCGGGCACCGTCTTCGTCATCGGGGCGCCGGGCTTCAAACAGACGGTCGCCGCGGCGGGGCTCGAGCTGCTCCATGGCGAGGCCGCGCAATCGGCGGACGCGGTCGTCGTCTCCGCCCATCGCGAGTTCGATTACGCCGAGCTCTTGACGGCTACCCGGGCGCTGCAGCACGGCGCCTTGCTGTTTGGAACCAGCCGCGACCCCACCCTGCCGATGCCGGGCGGCGCCTGGCCGGGAACCGGAGCGACCCTGGCCGCAGTCGAGACTGCGTCGGGAAAGCGCGCCGAGACGGGCGGCAAGCCGGAACCCCATCTCTTCGAGCAGGCCCGAGCGCTGATTCCCGACGCCTCCCGTGTCGCGATGGTGGGCGATCGCCTTGCCTCCGACATCGAGGGCGGACGGCGGGCTGGCCTGGCTACCGTGCTGGTCCTCACCGGCGCCGGCACGCGGGAGGAAGCGGAGGCAGCGGAATCGCCGCCCGACCACGTGATCGACGACCTCGCGGCGCTGCTGCGGTGAGCGAGAGAACGCCGGCGGTGGCGCGGCCGGGGATCGCCTTCGCCGGGCTCTTCGCCGTCACCTTCTGCGGCCTGGTCGCCGTCGGCGCCGTGCTGCCGGTGCTGCCGCGCTACGTGCACGGGCCGCTCGGCGCCGGCAACATCGCCGTCGGCGTCGTGGTCGGCTGCTACGCGGTCACCGGCCTGCTGCTGCGCCCGGTCGCCGGCCGGCTCGCCGATCGTCGCGGCCGCAAGCCGACCGTGCTCGGCGGCTCGATCCTCGTCGCCATCGCCGGCTTCCTCTACCTGCTCCCGTTTGGAGTGCCGGGCCTTGTCGGCGCCCGGCTGATCCTCGGCGCCGGCGAGGGGACCGTCTTCACCGCCGGCTCGGCCTGGATCGTCGACATCGCCCCTGCCGAGCGGCGGGGGCGGGTGATCGGCCTCTACGGCCTCGCCGTCTGGAGCGGCCTCAGCATCGGGCCGCTGGTCGGCGAGCTGCTCCTGCACGCCTCGGGCTACACCGCGGTCTGGATCTTCGCCGGAGCGGCGCCGCTGGTCGGGGCGCTGATCGCCTCACGGCTGCCCGATCCCTTCCACGCCAGGCCCGACGAGGACGAACACCACCCGCTGATCGCGCGCGAGGCCGTGCGGCCGGGCGCCGCGATGGCGCTCGGCTCGCTCGGCTACGCGACCGTCGCCTCGTTCGTCGTCCTGCACCTGGAAGCGCGTGGGGTCGGCCACGGGGCGCTGGTCTTCGGCGTCTTCGCGACGATGATCGTGCTCACCAGGCTGGTCGGGGGCGACCTGCCGGACCGCGCCGGGTCGGTGCGGGTGGCGATCGCCGCGGCGCTGGTCGAGGCGGCGGGGCTGGCGACGGTCGGCGTCGCGCACAGCCTCGGCGTGGCCGTCGTCGGTGCGATGGCGATGGGCGTCGCCTTCGCCCTGCTCTACCCGGCTCTCTCGCTGATCGTCGTCGACCGCGTGCCGGAGACGCGCCGCGGCGCCGCGCTCGGCACCTTCACCGCCTGCTTCGACGCCGGTGTCGGCATCGGCGCGCCGCTGGCCGGGATCGCGGCGGCGCTGACCGGCTACCAGGGCGCCTTCCTCTTCGCCGCCGCAATCGCGCTGGGCTCCGCCGCAACCACCCGCTTCGCGATCAGTCGCGTTCGCTGATCAGCAGCGCCTGGGCGGCGCGGCCGATGCGGCCGCGCTCGTCGGAGAGCACCGACTCGGCGGTGCCGACGCCGTTGCGCTGCGGCAGCGTGACGGCGTCGACGCAGACCCACTCGCCCTCGGGCAGCCGCTCGAGATAAACAGTGAGATCGACGTTGATGAAGACGTAGCGGCGCCAGTCGAGCACCGCGCTGATCCCGTTGCCGACGTCGGCGGCGACCAGCGTGCGCTGCAGCGGCGTCGGCCGCTCGCCGGCGACGAGCTGGCACGCCATCCGCATCCACACCGTCGCCGGCCCCGGCTCGAGGAACCCACCGCCGACCGAGCGCCACTCCATCGCCGTGTGGTAGCCGACCGACTGTCCGGTATCGAAGAACCCGGACTCGCCCCCTTGGTCGGGACCCGGCGGCGCGTCCGGCGTAGTCACCACGTCATCGGGAATCTCGAGCTCGCCGGTCCGGATCCGCCAAGCCCGAGCCACGATCAGCTTCTCCCCATCCTCGCCGGCCAGCGACGCCTCGAGCATCTGCACGCTCCGCCCCGGCCGCACCAGCTCCGCCTCCACGCGAACCTCGCCAATCGGCACCGGCCGCAGGATCTCCAGGGTCACCCGCGCGATCTGAAATCCCTCCCCGCCCGCGACCCGTTCGAGCTCGCGCCCCAACAACCCGGACGGCGGCCCCGCATGCTGAGCCCCGGGATCCCAGGGACCCCTGGTGAGCTCAGTGGCCAAAAACCCGTCGTCGGCCTTTTCGTAGAAGGCGTCCACGCGGCGAATCGTACGGGCGCCGGGCGTCGCCTCGACAGTGCCTCCCATCGGCACCGCGGAGAGATTCCTGCCGCGAAGCGGCAGATCATTAATCCGCCGAAGGCGGATTTAGGCACTGACGAGGCGATGCCCGGCGCCCTCTACCCTTGTATCCGTGGAGAAAGTGAACAAGTCGGACGAGCAGTGGCGCGAGCAGCTGACCCCCGAGCAGTACGAGGTCACCCGCGAGGCCGGCACCGAGCGCCCCTTCACCGGCCCCTACGTCGACGAGAAGGCCGAGGGCATGTACCGCTGCGTCTGCTGCGGCAGCGAGCTCTTCTCCTCGGACACCAAGTTCGACTCCGGCACCGGCTGGCCCAGCTTCACCGAGCCGGTCAATTTGGAGCACGTCGAGCTGCGGGCCGACAACAGCCTGCTGATGCGCCGCACGGAGGTCGTCTGCAAGCACTGCGACGCCCACCTCGGCCATGTCTTCGAGGACGGCCCGCCGGACCGCGGCGGCCGGCGCTACTGCATCAACGGCTGCGCGCTGACACTCGAGCGCGAGTAGGCCGGCCGCCGGGCCGGCGCCGCCTCACTGCTGCTTGCCGCCCACCGCCCCGAGGTAGCTGAATTTCACCGCCAGGGCGACCGCCTCGGTGCGCGTGTCGACTTCGAGCTTTTTGATCGCGTTGCGAACGTGCGTGTGCACGGTCGCCGGGCTGAGGTCGAGCCGTTCGGCGATCTCTTTCACCCGCAGGCCCTCGGCGAGCAGCTCGAGGATCTGCCGCTCGCGCGGCGAGAGGTGGAGCAGCTTCTCGACCTCCGACGGCTTGCCGCCGGCGAAGTCGCCGCCGAGAAAGGTGCCGCCGCCGGTGACCGCTTTGACCGCGCGGGCGATGTCCTCGGCCGGCGCCGACTTGAGCACGTAGCCGGAGGCGCCGGCGCGCAGCGCGAGCGCCAGCAGGTCGGGCTGGGCGTGCGCGGTGAAGACGATGACCTTGGTCCGCGGCCGCGCCTTGAGCACCTCCTTGGTCGCCTCGATGCCGTCGCGTTTCGGCAGCTCGACGTCGATGATCAGGACGTCCGGCTCCAGTTCCTTGACGACGTCGACGACGTCGCGGCCGTTCGCCGCCTCGCCGACGATCTGCAGGGCGCTGCTGTTGGCCATGCGCGATTTGATCGCGTCGCGGACGATCTCGTGGTCGTCGCAGAGGACGACCCGCTTGGCGTCACGGACAGCGGTGCTCACCTTGGGTCGATCCTTTCAGGCGCGCCATAGGCATACAGAATATTAGGTAGGGTAAACCCTCCTCGCTGGTCCTGCCGGTTCTCGATCAGGGCGATCATCGTGCGTCCCACGGCCACAGCCGTCCCATTCAGCGTGTGGACCGCCTCGGGTCCTTCGTTATCGGCAGGCCGATACCTACAATTGAGGCGGCGCGCCTGGTAGTCGGTCGTGTTCGAGCACGAGGTCAGCTCGCGGTAGCGCTCCTGGCTCGGGATCCAGGCCTCGCAGTCGTACTTCTTCGCCGCCGGCGCGCCGAGGTCGCCGGCGGCGACGTTGACCACCCGGTAGGGAATCTCGAGCTCGGCGAGGATGCGCTCCTCGATCGCCAGCAGCCGCTCGTGCTCGGCGGCAGACTCCCGCGGCTCGACGAACGAGAACATCTCGACCTTGTCGAACTGGTGGACGCGGAAGATGCCGCGGGTGTCGCGGCCGGCGGCGCCGGCCTCGCGGCGAAAGCAGGAGGAGAAGCCGGCGTAGCGCAGCGGCAGCGCGTCGGGCTCGAGGATCTCGCCGGCGTGCAGCCCCGCCAGCGCGACCTCGGAGGTGCCGACGAGGAAGAGCTCGTCCTTGGCGATCTCGTAGATCTGGTCGCGGTCGCCGGGCAGGAAGCCGGTGCCGTAGAGCGCCTCTTCGCGGACGAGCACCGGCGGCGCCACCGGCTCGTGCCCCTCGCCGCGGACGACGTCGAGCGCGTAGCGGACCAGGGCGAGCTCGAGCAGCACCAGGTCGCCCTTGAGGTAGGCGAAGCGCGAGCCGGACAGCCGCGCCGCCGCCTCCATGTCGATCAGCCCGAGCTCGGTGCCGATCTCGAGGTGGTCGCGCGGCTGGAACTCGAATCGGGGACGCTCGCCCACCTCGCGCAGGACGACCGCGTCCTCCTCGGTCATCCCGTCGGGCGCTTCGGGGTCGGGCAGGTTCGGCAGCGCGGCGGCGACGCGCTCGAGCTCGGCCTCGACCTTCTCCAGCTCCTCCTTGCCGCTCTCGATCGTCTCCTTCAGCCGCTGCACGGCCGCCATCGGCCCCTCCGCGTCCTCGCCGCGCTGCTTGGCTTCGCCGATCTGCTTGGAGAGCGTCTTGCGCTCGGCCTGGGCGCCCTCGACCTGCGGCAGCAGCTCACGCCGCCGGGCGTCGAGCGCCAGCAGCTCGTCGACCTGCTCGGCGGCGCCGCGGCGGGCAAGCGCCCGCTTGACCCGCTCGGGGTCGGAGCGGATCAGCTTCAGGTCGAGCATCGGAGGGTTCCGCTAGGGCGCGGGCTGGCCGGGCCGCGGCGATTCTTCGGCTTCTTCGCCCGCGTACTTGGCGACGAAGCGCGCGACCTCTTTGGCTTCGTCGCCGACGACGATGTTCTGCGGCATGATCGCCCCGGAGAAACCGCCGTTCTGGATCGCGAATAGAGCATCTTCGTAGGTCTCGGTTCGCTGGTTGAGGCTCGGACCCTGCGTGCGCTGACCGCGGTTGCCGCTGCCCTCGGTGCCCGCGGCGGCGAGCGTGTGGCAGCCGGCGCAGTGGGTGGCGAAGAGCTCCGCCCCTTCGTGATCGGGGGCGCCCGCGGGCACGGAGACGCTCTGTTCGCCGAAGCCGCAGGCGGCCAGCGCGAGCGCGGCCACCACGGCCGCCGCGATTGCAAGTAGGGGTCGCACGCGGCGCGCATCATATTGTCCAGGCTCGATGTCCGACGCCCGCTCGCCCGACCCCGCCGGCTTCCGCGCCGCGATGGGGATGCTGCCCACGGGAGTGACCGTGGTCGCGGCCGGCGGGCCGGACGGGCCGGCGGGCGCGACCGCGAACGCGGTCTGCTCGCTCTCGATCGAGCCGATGCTGATGCTGGCCTGCCTCGACCGCGGCTCCCGCACCCTGCTCGCCGTGCAGGCGGCCAACCGCTTCGGGATCAGCGTCCTGCACGCCGGCCAGGAGCCGATCGCCCGCGCCTTCGCCACCAAGGCGCCGGTCGCCGACAAGTGGCAGGGCGTCGCCTGGAGCGAGCGCCGCGGCGTGCCGGCGATCGACGGCGCCCTGATCTTCCTCGCCTGCGACCTCCAGGACGTGATCGCCGGCGGCGACCACGTGATCGTCACCGGCGCCGTCACCGCCCTGGAGACGACCGAGGGCACCCCCCTCGTCTTCCACGGCGGCGACTACCGTCCGCTCGACAGCCGCTAGAAGGCGCCGCTGGTCCCGGCCGCCCGTAGCGCGAGGAAGAAGATCACGCCGCAGCTGACCGCCATGATCCCCATCTCGCGGCGGACTATCGCGAGAGCGAGGGACTGCTGGTCCTCGGCGGGCAGGGATTCGAAGTCGAGGTCGCCGAGCTCGCGCTGGGCGGCGCCGGCGCGGGCGCCTTCGGCGAGGAAGGAGACGACCAGCGGCAGGATGCCGTAGAGGTAGTGCAGGTCGCTGTCGGGCTCGTGGCCGGCGATCGCCAGCAGGCCGCCGAGCAGGGCCTGCAGGAAGACCGCCGCCTGGGCGCCGCGCAGCAGGTACCAGAAGGGGATCGAGGAGCGACGGCGCAGCCAGGCGATGCCGCCGAGGGCGAAGGCCGCGAGGTTGAGCGCGATCAGCAGACAGCCGACGACGAGATGGACCTCGGGCATCGGACTATTTCCGCCAAAAAGGGTCGGGATTTCGCTTGCTGATGCGGAAAAGCACTATGTAGCAAGTTGTCACAATGTGGTTGTATAACGACTCGCGCCCGTGCTGAAGAGCTACCTGCCGATACTCGTCTTCGCCCTACTCGGCCTCGGGGTCGGCGGCGCCCTCGTGATGCTCAACCACCTGATCGGCCCGAAGCGGCCGGCGGGGGCGACCGCGGCCAACCGGCGTAAGACCGAGCCGTACGAGTCCGGCATCCCTGTCGGCGCCACCCACGGCCTGCGCTTCGACGTCAGCTTCTACCTGATCGCGATGCTGTTCATCCTCTTCGACATCGAGGTCGTCTTCCTCTATCCGATCGGCGTCATCCTCAAGGGCGCCGACAGCGTCTTCGTGCTCGGCGAGCTGATCGCCTTCGTCGTCCTGCTGCTCGTCGCCTTCGCCTACGTCTGGCGCAGGGGAGCGTTGAATTGGAGGTAGAGCGACAGACGATGCGCGAGCGCCAGCTGCGCGCCCGCGACATGCTGCGCGGCGACCTCGAGGGCGAGGAGCTGGAGCGCCACGTCGAGGAGAAGGTCGTGCTGACCAGCTTCGAGAAGCTGCTCAACTGGGGCCGCGCGAACTCCTGCTTCCCGCTCACCTTCGGGCTCGCCTGCTGCGCGATCGAGGCGCCGATCGCGCTCGTCGGCAGCCCCCGCTACGACCTCGCGCGCTTCGGCGCCGAGGCGCTGCGGGCCTCGCCGCGCCAGGCCGACCTGATCATCCTCTCGGGCCGCGTCTCGATCAAGATGGCGCCGGTCGTCCGGCGCCTCTACGACCAGATGCTGGAGCCGAAGTGGGCGATCTCGATGGGCGCCTGCTCCTCGAGCGGCGGCATGTTCTCCAACTACGCCGTCGTCCAGGGCGCCGACAAGTTCATGCCGATCGACCTCCACATCCCCGGCTGTCCGCCGCGGCCCGAGGCGGTGCTCTACGGCTTCACCAAGCTGCAGCGCAAGATCATGGGCAACCCCGACCAGGGCTGGCGCCAGCGCTACAACGCGGCCGGCAGCGAGGAGTGGGCTCGCGGCGGCCCGCGCAGCGAGCCGAGCCCCGAGGCCGCCGCCGCCTACGAGCAGGCGCGAGGGCTGATCCGTGCCTGACGCCCCCGGCCTGGAGCTGATCCGGGGGGAGATCGAGCAGCACCACCCCGGCGCCGTGCTCGACACGAGCTTCGACCGCGACCAGCCGGCGCTCGTCGTCGACCCGGCGCAGATCCTCGCCGTGCTCGCCTGGCTGCGCGACGCGCCGGGCCAGGGCTACCGCTTCCTCTCCAGCCTCCATGCGGCGGACTACCTCCCCGCCGAGCCGCGCTTCGGCGTCCACTACGAGCTGCTGAACCGCGACCGAGTCGAGCGGATCAGGGTCAAAGCGATGCTCACAGACCCCGGCGACGACAAGCTTCCCGAAGTCGACTCATGCGTCTCGCTCTTCCCAACGGCGGAGTTCCAGGAGCGGGAGGCCTACGACTTCTTCGGGATCGTCTTTCGGGAGCACCCTGACCTGACCCGCATCCTGATGCCCGAGGACTACGCGGGCTGGCCACAACGGCGCGACTTCCCCGTGGGAGGCGAGCCGGTGACGTTCACCTACAACGAGCGCGCATATGGCTGAGTCGGCGCTGGACACCCAGACCGAGGTGATGACGATCAACATCGGTCCGCATCACCCGGCGACGCACGGGGTGCTGCGGTTGGTCGTCGACCTCGACGGCGAGGTCGTGCGCGACCTCAAGCCGGTGATCGGCTACGTCCACACCGGGATCGAAAAGTCCTGCGAGGACAAGAGCTACTGGAAGGCCATCCCCTTCGTCGAGCGGATGGACTACGTCTCCTACTTCTTCCAGATGGAGGCCTTCTGCGGCGCGGTCGAGCGGCTGGTCGGTCTCGAGATCCCGCCGCGGGCCAGGTACCTGCGGACGATCTTCCTCGAGCTCAACCGGATCCACTCCCACCTCGTCTGGCTGGGGACGACGGCGCTCGACCTCGGCGCGGTCTCGATGCTCTGGTACTGCTTCCGCGAGCGCGACCGGATCCTCGACCTGTTCGAAATGGCGACCGGGCAGCGCATGCACACGCGCTACTTCCAGGTCGGCGGCGTGATCGAAGACATCCCGCTCGGCTTCGAGCCGAAGCTGCGCGAGTTCATCGCCGAGATGCCGGTGCGGGTCGGCCAGTACCAGGACCTGCTCGACCGCAACGAGGTCTTCCTCTCGCGCACCAAGGGCACCGGCGTCGTCTCACGCGAGCGGCTGCTCGAGCTCGGCGTGACCGGGCCGCTGCTGCGCGCCGCGGGCGAGCCCTGGGACCTGCGCAAGGCGTTCGACTACCTCGCCTATCCCGAGATCGACTTCAAGGTCCCGGTCGGCACCGTCGGCGACAACTACGACCGCTACCGGGTGCGGGTGGCGGAGATGGTCGAGTCGGTGCGGATCGTCGAGCAGGCGCTGGACGGCCTGCCCGAGGGGCCCTTCATCGCCGACGACCGCAAGTACGTCCTGCCGCCGCGCTCGGAGCTCTCGACCTCGATGGAGTCGCTGATCCACCACTTCAAGCTGGTCACCGAGGGCTACCGTGTGGCGGCCGGCGAGGTCTACTACGCGATCGAGTCGCCGCGCGGCGAGCTCGGCTGCTTCGTGCTCGCCGACGGCTCCTCGAAGCCGGCGCGCGTCCACTTCCGCGACCCCTCCTTCGTCAACCTGCAGGCCTTCCGCGACATGTCGACCGACGGCTACGTCGCCGACATGATCGCCAGCCTCGGGATGCTCGACCCGATCCTCGGCGGGGTCGACAGGTGAACGACTTCCCCGTCGATCCAGCGGTGTCGGAGGGTCGGGTCCCGGGCCGTGCCTCCGAGGGGGTTCCGGAGCTTCATGAAGTCGACTGCCCGGCTGAGCTTCGGGAGCGGATCGAGACCCTGATGGGGAGGTATCCGGATCGGCACTCGGTGTCGATTCCGGCGTTGTGGGCTGTGCAGAAGCTGTATGGCTGGTGTACGCCGGAGGGTATTCGGCAGGCCGCCGCGGTGATGCGTGTCACTCCCGCTTACCTGGAGTCCGTGGCGAGCTTCTACGACCTGCTGCACACGGAGCCCGTGGGCGATCGCAAAGTCGCCGTCTGCACGAACATCAGCTGCTGGATGCGCGGCGGCGACGAGCTGCTCGACGCCTTCCGCACCGCCGCGGCCGGCCGCGAGGACGACGTCTTCGTCAGCGGCTTCGAGTGCCTCGGCGCCTGCGACATCGCGCCGATGGCCTCGATCGACGAGCGTTATTTCGGACCGCTGGAGGGCGCCGATGCGAGCACGGCGATCGACCAGTTGCTGGCCGGCGAGGACGTGCTGCCCGAGAAGGCCCTGGAAAAGCGGCCGCTGGCGGGTGATCGCGATGCCTGAGACGCGCATCCTGCTCGAGCACGCGGAGGACCCGAAGCTGCGCACGCTCGACGGCTACAGGGCCCACGGCGGCTACGCGACCCTGGAGAAGGCCTACCGCGAGATGGAGGCCGAGGAGATCCTCAAGCAGCTCGAGGACTCCGGCCTGCGCGGCCGTGGCGGCGCCGGCTTCTCGATGGGCAAAAAGGCCTCCTTCCTGCCGCGCGGCGATATGGCCAAGTACCTCTGCTGCAACGCCGACGAGTCCGAGCCCGGCGCCTTCAAGGACCGCGAGCTGATGCAGCGCAACCCGCACCAGCTGATCGAGGGGATCGCGATCGCCGCGATCGCCGCCGACGCCGGCCACGCCTTCATCTTCATCCGCGGCGAGTACGACGCCCAGGCCGACATCCTCGACGCCGCGGTCGCCGAAGCATATGAGGCCGGCTACCTGGGCAGGGACATCTGCGGCAGCCGCCGCGACCTCGAGCTGGTCGTCCACCGCGGCGCCGGCGCCTACATCTGCGGCGAGGAGACCGCGCTGCTCGACGCGCTCGAGGGCAAGCGCGGCAACCCGCGCCTCAAGCCTCCCTTCCCGGCGGTGCAGGGCCTCTACGGCGGGCCGACGCTGATCAACAACGTCGAGACGCTCTCCAACGTGCCGCGGATCGTCGCCCACGGCGCCGAGTGGTTCCGCGGCTACGGCACCGAGCAGTCGCCGGGCACCAAGGTCGTCTCGATCTCGGGCGGCGTGCGGCGGCCCGGCAACTACGAGGTCGAGCTGGGGATCCCGACCCGCGAGCTGATCTGCGAGCTCGCCGGCGGCCCGCTGCCGGGGCGCGAGATCAAGGCCTTCTACCCCGGCGGCTCCTCGGCCCCGGTGCTGACCGCCGAGGAGGGGCTCGACCTGCCCTATTCCTTCGAGGCGATGGCCGAGGCGGGCTCGATGCTCGGCTCGGGCTCGATCATCGTCGCCGACGACACGGTCTCGATCCCGCTGATGGCGCTGCGCACGGCGCGCTTCTACCACCACGAGTCGTGCGGCAAGTGCACCCCCTGCCGCGAGGGCACCAACTGGACGGTGAAGATGCTGGAAAGGGTCGTGCGCGGCGAGGCGACGCCGATGGACCTCGACATCATCAGCTCGGTCCAGGAGAACATCATGGGCAAGTGCCTCTGCGTGCTCGGCGACTCGATGGCGATGCCGGTCGCGGCGATGGTTAGAAAGTTCCGCGGCGAGTTCGAGGCTTCGATCGAATCGGCCCAGGCGGTGGCAGCGTGAGCCGCGAGATCACGATCGTCGTCGACGGCCGCGAGGTCGCCGCGAGCGAGGGCGAGATGCTGCACGACGCGGCGAAGCGGGGCGACGTCGAGATACCGGTCTTCTGCTACGAGCCGAAGCTCGGCGAACCGGTCGGCGCCTGCCGCATGTGCCTGGTCGAGATCGAGGGGATCCCGAAACTGCAGACCTCCTGCTCGACCCCGGTGCGCGACGGCATGGTCGTCCACACGCGCACCGACCAGGTCAAGCAGGCGCAGAGCGCCGTGGTCGAGTTCCTGCTCGTCAACCACCCGCTCGACTGCCCCGTCTGCGACAAAGGCGGCGAGTGCCCGCTGCAGGACATCTCGATGGGGTGGGGCCCCGGGAAGAGCCGCTTCAGCGACGAAAAGCGGCACTTCGAGAAGCCGATCGAGCTCTCGCCGCTGGTCGCGATCGACCGCGAGCGCTGCATCCTCTGCTACCGCTGCGTGCGCTTCAGCCAGGAGGTCTCCGAGGACTCGCAGCTGCAGCTGCTGGAGCGCGGCGACCGCACCTTCGTCGGCACCTTCGACGACCGCCCCTACGTCGACCCGTTCCACGGCAACATCACCGACCTCTGCCCGGTCGGCGCGCTGACCAGCTACACCTACCGCTTCCGCGCCCGGCCCTGGGACATCGAGCAGGCCGGCTCGGTCTGCACGCTCTGCCCGAGCCAGTGCAACGTCAGCTTCACCGTCCGCGACGAGCGGGTCAAGCGGGTGATCGCGCGCGACAACCCCGACGTCGACGACGGCTGGCTCTGCGATCGCGGCCGCTACGGCTTCGAGATGTTCGACGCGGAGCAGCGGGTGAGCGGCCCGCGCCTGCGCGGCGGCCCGGCCTCGTGGAACGAGGCGATCGCCACGGCGGCGACGGCGCTGAAGGCCGGCGGCGAGCGCGGCGCGGCGATCGTCGGCGACGCCTCCAACGAGGAGGGCTATCTGGTGCAGCGCATCCTGCGCGAGGCGCTCGGCTCGCCGCACGTCGAGTCGCGCGTCTCCCGCGGGCCGGGCCGGGACACCCTGCGGCGGCTCGCCCAGCCCGAGCTGTCGGCGAGGGTGCGCGAGATCGACGACGCCGACGCGATCCTGCTGGTCGGCTCCGACCCCCTGCACGCCTCGCCGATCCTCGACCTGCGGATCCGCAAGGCGATGCGCCGCAACGGAGCCAGGCTCGCCGTCGCCACCGACCGCCCGACGACGCTCGACGGCGGCGCGGCGGCCGTCGCCCGCTACGCGCCGGGCGAGGCGACCGACTTCCTCGCCGGGCTGGCGACCGCCCTGCGCGGCGACGGCGAGACCACCGATGTCGCCGAGGTGCTGAAGGACGCCGAGCGCGTCGTCGTCATCTGGGGCGAGCGGATCGGCCGCGAGGGCGAGGCCGCCGGCGGAGCCCTGCTCGACGTAGCCGCCGCGCTCGACCTGGCCGCGAAGGACGGCAGCGGCCTGCTCGAGATCCCCGACCTGACCAACGCTCGCGGCCTGCGCGAGGCGGGTTGCCTCCCCGACGCCGGCCCGGGCCTCTCCGATGCGCCCGACGGCAAGAGCACCGAGGAGATCCGCGCCGCGCTCGAGTCCGGCGAGCTCGACACGATCCTCCTCTTCGGGGTCGACCCGCTGCGCGACTTCCCGGACACCGCCGCATGGGACGCCGCCCTGACGTCGGCCGAGAACGTCATCTGCTTCTCCACCTTCGAGAACGCCACGACCGCAAAGGCAGATGTGGTCTTTCCGCTCGAGACCCACGCCGAGAAAGACGGCACCGTCACCCACCCCGACGGCCGCCTGCAGCGCGTCCGGCCCAGCGCCGGGCGCCCCGGCGAGATCCGCCCCAACTGGGGCGTCCTCGCCGAGCTCTCCCTCGCCCTCGGACACGACACCGGCATCGACTCCCAGCCCTCGGCATTCACGGCGCTCGCTAAAGCCGTTCCCTTCTACGCCGGGATCACGGACTCCGACATCGCCGGCCGCGGCGTCCGCTGGCAGGACCTCCACGGAGCTTCGAATCTCTCGCAGGAAGTCGACGGGACGACCGAGCCTGAGAGGGCGTCGGGTGCAGGGTCCCCAGGAACTCCCGGCGAAAGCCGGCCTGGGGACCCTGTGCCCGACGCCCTCACCCTCGGGACCTACCGAGACCTCTGGGCAGGCCCGATCACGGAGCTCAATCCCCCGCTCAGGTTCCTGCAGCCGCAGCAACGGATCGAGCTGTCGCTGGCCGATGCCGAGAAGCTGGAGCTTCGTAACGGCGACACGGTCCAGGTGGCGCAGAACGGAAGCAGCGTGCGAGCGGTGGTCCAGATCCGCGAGCGGGTCGCGCAGGGGGTCTGCTTCCTGGTCGAGGGGACGGCCGAGGGCAACGCCAACGGCCTGCTCAACGGCTCGCCGGTCAGCGTGACGATCGAGAAGACTGCCGGCTGATGCTGCCGCTGGCCGACACCCAGTTCGTCGAAGCGACCTGGATCATGGTCGTCAAGTCGATCGTCATCTTCGCCGTGATCTTCGGCATCGTGCCGGTGATGACGGTCGTCGAGCGCAAGCTGATCGGCCGCTTCCAGCACCGCTACGGGCCCAACCGGGTCGGGCCGTTCGGCCTCCTGCAGCCGCTCGCCGACCTGTTCAAACTGATCAGCAAGGAAGGCTTCCGGCCGGCCGGCGCGATCCCGCTGCTCTACGTGCTGGGGCCGCTGCTGCCGGTGCTCTCGGGCGTGATGGCGCTGGCGATCATCCCCTGGGGGGACGTGCAGGGCGGCGTCGGCCTCTATGGGATCGACGTGCCGATCGGCATCCTCTACTTCTTCGCCGTCGGCTCGATCGCCTTCTACGGCCTGCTGCTCGGCGGCTGGTCGTCGGGCTCCAAGTACAGCCTGCTGGGGGCGATGCGCGGCGCCGCGCAGCTGATCTCCTACGAGGTCTCGATGGGCCTGGCGCTGCTCGGCGCGATCATCATGGGCGGCTCGCTCTCGCTTGTCGACGTGGTCCACGCGCAGGGGGCGATCTGGTTCGTCGTGCCGCAGATCGTCGGCTTCGTCGTCTTCATGCTCGCCGGCTTCGCCGAGACCAACCGGACCCCGTTCGACATGCCCGAGGCCGACGCCGAACTGGTGCAGGGCTTCATGACCGAGTACGGGGGGATGCGCTTCGGCAGCTTCCTGATGGTCGAGTACCTGGAGATCATCGTCGTCTGCGGCGTCGCCGCGGCGATGTTCCTCGGCGGCTGGATGGGCCCGGGACCGGGCTTCCTCGACCCGATCTGGATGCTGCTGAAGATGTTCGCCCTCGTCTTCGTCTTCATCTGGGTGCGGGCGACGCTGCCGCGGCTGCGCTACGACCAGCTGATGACCCTCGGCTGGAAGGTGCTGCTGCCGCTGGCGACGCTCAACGTCCTCGTCACCGCGGTCCTGGTGGTGGTGACGTGACCCAGGCTGTGTCTCCTTTTGCGTCATATACCCCGAAAAAGCGACACAGGGGGATTGGCGATGCCTGACTTTCCATACCTGGATGACCAGGATGTCGTCGAGGTCCAGCGTGGGCCCGAGCCGGGTGGCGTCGGCGGCGCCTACCGCGCCTTCGGCGAGACCCTGCGCGGGCTGAAGACGACGATGGCGCGGCTGATCGAGGGGCCGATGACGATCCAGTATCCGGAGGAGAAGACCCCGGTCTACCCGCGCTTCCGCGGCCGCCACAAGCTGCACAAGTTCGAGGACTCCGGGCTGGAGAAGTGCGTCGGCTGCTCGCTCTGCGCCGCCGCCTGCCCGGCCGACTGCATCCGCGTCGTCGCCGCCGAGAACATCCCCGGCGAGCGCGTCTCGGCCGGCGAGCGCTACGCCGCGGTCTACGAGATCAACCTCTCGCGCTGCATCTTCTGCGGCTACTGCGAGATCGCCTGCCCCTTCGACGCGATCACGATGGGCCACGACTACGAGATGGCCGACTACGGCCGCGAGGACCTGATCTTCACCAAGGAGATGCTGCTCGCCGAGTCGCTCGAGCGCACGCCGCTGAAAGCCGAGGGCGAGTAGTGGAAGCGGTGCTCTTCTTCGTCGCCGCGATCGGCGCGCTCGGGGGGGCGATCGGCGTGATCGCCATGCGCAACCCCTTCTACGGCGTGCTGGCGCTGATCGTCCACCTGTTCTCGCTCGCGGTGCTCTTCCTGCTGCTGACCGCGGCCTTCGTCGCCGCCGCCCAGGTGGTCGTCTACGCCGGCGCGGTGATGGTCCTCTACGTCTTCGTCGTCGCCTACGTCGGCGGCGGCGCCGAGTCGGCCTGGGAGCCGATCCCCGGCCAGCGTTTCCTCGCCCCGCTGCTCGGAGCCGCGCTCTTCGTCGAGCTGGCGGTCGCGGTCCTGGCCTCCTCGCTGCTCGCCCTCGGGCAGGACGGGCCGCACGTCAACCCGGGCTTCGGCGATCCGGCGGCGATCGGCTACCTGCTGCTGGAAAAGTTCCTGATCCCGTTCGAGGCGAGCTCGATGCTGCTCATGCTCGCCGCCGTCGGCGCGATCGTCCTCGCCTCGCGCCGCGGCGTCGACGAGGGGGCGCCTCGATGAGCATCGAGTGGTACGTCGTCCTCTCCTCGCTGCTCTTCGCAACCGGTGCGATGGGGATCCTGCTCCGGCGCAGCCCGATCGTGATCCTGCTCTGCCTCGAGCTGATGCTCAACGCCGGCAACCTCGCGCTGGTCGCCTTCAGCCGCATGGTCGGCAACCAGCAGGGGCAGGTCTTCGCCCTGGTCGTGATGGTCGTCGCCGCCTGCGAGGTCGTCGTCGGGCTCGGCCTGATCGTCGCGATCTTCCGCCGCAAGCTGCCGCTCGACGTCGACGAGCTGCGGGAGCTGCGCGGATGAGCGCAACCTCCTGGGCCTGGCTGGTACTGCTGCTGCCGCTGCTCGGCTCGATCGCCGTCGCGGTCGGCTTCCGCGCGATCCCGGCGCGGGTCGCCGGCGTCGTCGGCACCGCCTCCGTCGGCCTCGCCTTCCTCTGCGCCCTGGGCGTCCTCTTCAACCTGCTCGGCGAGGACGCCGACGCGCGCCACCACGCCTCCTCGCTGTGGACCTACGCCGGCGCCGCCGGGCTCGACATAAAGCTCGGCGTCTACGTCGACCAGCTCTCCGCCTTCATGATCCTCGTCGTCACCGGGGTCTCGGCGCTGATCCACCTCTACTCGTTCGGCTACATGCAGTCCGACGAGGGCTACCGCCGCTTCTTCAGCTACCTCAACTTCTTCGTCTTCTCGATGCTGCTGCTGGTCCTCGCCGGCAACTTCGTCCTGCTGATCGTCGGCTGGGCCTTCGTCGGCTTCGCCTCCTACGCGCTGATCAGCTTCTGGTACCGGCGCGCGACGGCGACGAAGGCCGGGATGAAGGCCTTCGTGATCAACGTCGTCGGCGACATCGGCCTCGTCCTCGCCGCGCTGCTGATCTTCCGCGAGCTCGGCAGCTTCGACTACGGCGCCGTCTTCGCCCACGCCCCGGGGGCCTTCGCCCGCGGCGAGTGGTCGGTCACCGCGATCTGCCTGCTGCTGCTGGTCGGCGCCTTCGCCAAGTCGGCGCAGATCCCCTTCCACACCTGGCTGCCCGACGCGATGGAGGGCCCGACGCCGGTCTCGGCGCTGATCCACGCGGCGACGATGGTCACCGCCGGCGTCTACCTGATCGCCCGCACCCATGTGCTGTTCTACCTCGCGCCGACCGCCGCCGACGTCGCGGCGTTGATCGGCCTGGCGACGCTGCTGGTCGCCGGCACGATCGCGATCGCGCAGACCGACCTCAAGCGGATCGTCGCCTACTCGACGATGAGCCAGATCGGCTACATGATCATGGGCGTCGCGATCGGCGCCTACGCGCAGGGGCTCTTCCACCTGATGACGCACGCCTTCTTCAAGGCGCTGCTCTTCATGACCGCCGGCTCGATCATCTCGGCGATGGCCAACCTCCAGGACATCGACCGGATGAGCGGCTTCTGGCGGGCGATGCGCTTCACCTCGCTGATGCTGGTCGTCGGCGGCCTCGCCCTGGCCGCCTTCCCGCTGACCTCGGGCTTCTTCTCCAAGGACTCGATCCTCGCCTACGCCGAGGCGCGTGGCGGCATCTACACGTGGATGGCGGTCGGCGGCTACGTCGGCGCCCTGCTCACCGCGATCTACACCTTCCGGCTCGTCTTCCGCGTGCTGCCCGGCAGGCCCTGCGAGGAGGCCCAGCACCTGATCGACACGGGCGAGCTCTACCACGGCCCGCCGGTCAACCCGGCGAGCGGCGAGGAGGAGGACACCGAGGTCGGCTTCCCCGGCGCCCACCACCACATCGCCGAGCGATCCTGGCCGATGGCGGCGGCGATGGGAGTGCTCGCGCTCGGCGCGCTGTTCGCCGGGCTGGTCCAGATCCCCGGCGTCGACAACGTCCTCTTCGGCTTCCTCGACCCCGCCTTCGCCGACTCTCCGCTCGCCGCGATCCACCCCTCGGCCGGCGCCGAGTGGCGCGGCCTGGCGATCGGCGCCGCGATCTCGGTGCTCGGCATCGGCCTCGCCTGGTACCTCTGGGTGGCGCGGCCGCAGCTGCCGCGGCTGTTCCGCGAGCGCCTGCGCCCCGTCTACCTGCTCTGCCTGAACAAGTGGTACTTCGACGAGGCGATCGACCTGCTGGTCGTGCGGCCGGCGCTGGCGATCGGCCGCTTCGCGAACAACACGTTCGAGCGCCTGGTCGTCGACGGGGTCGTCACCGGGGCCAGGGACGCGGTCGGCGGCGCGGGCGGCGTCGTCCGCTTCGTGCAGAGCGGCTTCGTCCGCAGCTACGCGCTGCTGCTGATCGCCGGCTTCGCCGGGCTCGCCCTCTACTTCCTGCTGAGGGCGACGTGATCAACTCACTGCTCTGGGCTCCGCTCGCCTTCGGCCTCGCCGGCCTCCTGCTGCCGCGCCGCTTCGCCGGCTGGTGGGCGACGCTCGGCGCGGCGGCGACGCTGGGCGTCGCGATCGCGCTGCTCGCCGGCTTCGACTCCGGCGCCGCCGGCCTGCAGTACGCCGTCGACGTCAGCTGGATCCCCGGCCTCGGCGTCGACTACAGCCTCGGGCTCGACGGCCTCAACGTCTTCCTCGTCGTGCTGACGGCGCTGCTCTGGCTCGGCGGCACGGCGTTCGCCGCCTTCCGCGAGCAGCGGCGGCCGCACCTCTTCTTCCTGATGATGCTGCTCGCCGAGACGGCGACGCTCGGCGCCTTCGTCGCCCAGGACCTGCTGCTCTTCGTCCTCTTCTTCGACCTGATGCTGATCCCGTTCTACTTCCTCTTCGGCGCCTGGGGGAGCGACCGCGAGGACGGTCCGACGGCGGCCGCGGCGACGCTGAAGATGCTCGTCTACACGCTGGTCGGCTCGCTGCTGATGCTGGTCGGGGCGATCGCCACGGCGATAATCGCCGCGCAGGACGGCGGCCACCACCTGACCTTCTCGATCGCCGAGCTGGCCAAGCACCCGATCGCCGAGGGCAGCCAGCGCTGGATCTTCTGGTTCTTCGCCGCCGCCTTCCTGGTCAAGATGCCGGCCTTCCTCCTGCACGGCTGGATGCCCGACGCCTACCGGGCGGCGCCGCTGCCGGTGCTGGCGGTCTTCTCCGGCGTGCTCGCCAAGGTCGGCGCCTACGGCTTCCTGCGGGTCGTCCTGCCGCTCTTCCCGGCCGCGACGGTGCAGTTCCAGGAGGTCGTGCTGGTGATCGCCCTGGCCTCGATCCTCTACGGCTCGGCGATGGCCTTCACGCAGACCGACATCCGCCTCGTCGGCGGCTACTCCTCGGTCGCCCAGCTCGGCTTCATCACCGCCGGGATCTTCGCCCTGCGCGCCGACGGCGCCGACGGCGCCGTGCTGCAGATGGTCAACCACGGCCTCGTCGTCGCGCCGCTGTTCATCATCGTCGCGGTGCTCGCCGAGCGCAGCGGCACTGAGGACATGCGCCAGATGGGCGGCATGGCGATGCGCGCCCCCGTGCTCGCGGCGCTCTTCCTGATCGTCACCCTGGCGACCCTGGCGATGCCCGGGTCGGCCAACTTCGTCGGCGAGTTCTACATCCTCAACGGGCTCTTCCAGGCGAAGATCGTCTACGCCTTCGTCGCGATCTCCGGCGTCGCGATGTCCGCTTACTACGCGCTGCGCCTCTACCAGCGGACGATGCACAACCGCAGGCCGGACACGGTCCCCTCGCGTGAGATCGGCCTGCGCGACGGCCTCGTGCTGGCGCCGCTGGTGCTCTGCATCGTCGGCCTCGCCCTCTACCCGCAGCTGATCCTGCACCGCACCGACCCCGCCGTAAAGCGCTCCGTCGCCGCGCTGAAGACGCCGGTGGAAGGGACCCTGGCGAAGCGATGACCTTCCACGCTCCCGCAATGGACTACGCGGCGCTCTCGCCGCTGATCGCGCTGACCGCGGGAGTCTGCCTCGTCCTGCTGCTCCCCCTCCTCGGGCGCAGTCGAGGTTCCAGCGGCATAGCGATTCAAACCTCGACCGCGCTCACGTTGGCGACCCTGGCGAGCGCCGCCGGGCTCCTGATCTGGCACTGGAACGACCCGACCGAGCTGGTCGCCGGGGCGCTGCGGCTCGACGACCTGGCGATCTCGATCTCGTTGATCGCGATCGCCGCCGCGGCCTTCGCCGTCCTGCTCTCCGTCCGCGAGCCGGCCGCCGAGCAGGCGGGGGGCGGCGAGTACCAGGCGCTGCTGCTCGGCTCGGTGCTCGGGATGACGCTGCTGGCGCAGGCGCAGAACCTGGTCACCTTCTTCGTCGCGATCGAGACCCTCTCGATCCCCCTCTACATCCTCTGCGCGACCGACCTGCGGCGCGAGCGGTCGCTCGAGTCGGGGCTCAAGTACCTGATCGTCGGCTCGCTCGGCTCGGCGACGCTGCTCTACGGCATGGCCTTCCTCTACGGCGGCTCGGGCTCGACCGACTTCGCCGGCATCGCCGCCGGGGTCGGCCACGCCGGGCTGCTCAGCGACCCGCTGGTCCTCGTCGGCATCGGCATGGTCGCCGTCGGGCTCGCCTTCAAGACCTCGATCGCGCCCTTCCACCAGTGGACGCCGGACGTCTACGAGGGCGCGCCGACGCCGATTACCTCGTTCATGGCCGTGGCGACCAAGGCGGCCGCCTTCGCCGTCTTCGTCCGCTTCTTCGACGTCGCGCTGGCGCCGGAGGCGGGAGACTGGCAGCCGGCGCTGGCCGTGCTCGCCGCGGCGACGATCGCGATCGGCAACGTCGGCGCGCTCGGCCAGGATTCGCTGAAGCGGCTGCTCGGCTACTCCGGCGTCGCCCAGGCCGGCTACATCCTCGGCGGCCTGGTGGTCGCCAGCGAGGCGGGGGTCGACGCGCTGGTCTTCTACCTCGCCGGCTACCTGTTGATGAACCTCGCCGCCTTCGGCGTCGTCGTCGCGCGCGAGCGCGAGACCCCGTTCGGCGACGACATACGCGCCGTGCGCGGGCTCGGCCGCGAGCGGCCGCTGCTCGCCTGGCCGCTGACGATCTCGATGCTGGCGCTGGCCGGGATGCCGGCGACCGTCGGCTTCATCGGCAAGCTCTACCTGATCGAGGCGCTGGTCGAAGGCGACTACACCTGGCTGGCCGTCTTCATCGCCGTCGGCTCGATGATCTCGCTCGCCTACTACCTGCGCGTCGTGGCGGCGATGTGGATGCGGCCGGGCGGCGAAGCCACGGCTGCTCCCGCGATCGCCGGCGCCTCCCCGGAGGCCGACCCGATCGACCCCGACGCCGGCCGCCGCTGGTACCTCGTCGCCCCGGCCCTGCTGGCGGCGGCGGGCGCGATCTTCTTCGGCATCATCCCGCAGCCCCTCGTCGAGTTCGCGCAACACGCAGGCGCCTCACTCTTCTGACCGTCCTGCTGATAGCCGCCGCGATCGCCACCTCGGTCGGGGTCGGGGTCGGCGCCGAGCGGCGTCGGCCGCGGGTGGCGGCGCTGATGGCGCGGCGATCGCTGACGGCGATGCTCTACGTGCTGCTGCCGCCGGTGATCTTCTTCAACATCGCCTCGACCCAGATCGACGTCGGCCACGGCGTCGGCCTGCTGCTGGGGCTGGCCGCGTCGGCGCTCGGGGCGTTCGCCGCCTACCTGCTGGCGACCCACGTCCTGCGCCTCTCGCGGCCCCGCACCGGCGCCGTCGTCTGCACCGTGCTCAGCGTCAACACCGGCTACCTCGGCTACCCGCTGACCGTGGCGCTGCTGGGGCGCGACCAGCTCTCCACCGCGGTGCTCTACGACGTGCTCGTCACCGGCCCCTCGCTGCTGCTCGGCGCCTTCGCCGTCGGGGCGGCCCTGGGCACGAAAGCGGGCGAAGGTCCGGGCGAGCGGCTGCGCGCCTTCTTCACCCGCAACCCGCCGCTCTACGCGGCGATCGCCGGGCTGCTCGCGCCCAGCGCGCTGGCCCCGCAGGTCCTCGTCGACGCCTCGCAGGCGATCGTCATCGCCATCCTGCCGCTCGGCTTCTTCGCCGTCGGCGCGACCCTGGCCGAGAACGCCGAGCACGGCGACCTGCCGATGCCGCCGCCGCTGACCAAGCCGGTGGCGCTCGCCATCGGCACCCGCCTGCTGCTGGTGCCGGCGCTGCTGATGCTGCTCGCCGCCCCGCTGATCGACCTGCCCGCTCCCTACCGGCTGCTATCGGCGATGCCGTCGGGGATCAACTCGATGGTCGTCGCCCACGCCTACGGCCTCGACATGGAGATCGTCGCCGAGGCCGTCACCTGGTCGACCGCGATAGTTGTCGCCGCCTCGCTGGCCTCGCTACTTTTCTAACGTGCTTCAGCATGTGACGCTCGAGGTCAAGCCAGGCGAGATCGAGCGGTCGGTCGAGTTCTGGCAGCTGGTCGGGTTCGCGCGGGTCGAGGCGCCGGCGGCGCTGGCCGAGACGTTCGTCTGGATGGAACGCGAGGGCACCCAGATCCACCTCGAACGCAACCGCTCGCCGGTCGTCCCGCCCAACGGCCATGCAGCGGTCGTGGTCGAGGAGTTCGACGCGACCGTCGAGCGCCTGCGCGACGCCGGCTTCGAGGTATGCCCGGGCCGCGAGCACTGGGGTGCGCCACGGGCCAAGGCAGCGGCCCCCGGCGGCCACGTGGTCGAGCTGATGGCTTTTCCGCCGACGGGCGTGGAAGATTGAGATCGATGTCGTTCGACGCCTCCGTCCTCGCCGATTCGGTCTCGCCCGCGGGGCATCGGCTGACCACGCTGGAAGCGACCTTCCCGCGCTTCGTGCTCGCCGAGTTCAACACCCACCGGGTGTTCTCGCGCAACTCGGCCAGCTCGCGGGCGATCCCGATCTTCAAGCAGCTGCGCCGGGTGCTCGAGCATCCCTACGTGCCGATCGAGTTCGGCGCCAACCAGCCCGGCATGCAGGCCGGGGCGCCGCTCGAGGGCGGGGCGAGGCTCGCCGCCGAGGGCGAGTGGCTGGGGGCGCGCGACGACGCGGTGCGCCGCGTGCTGGCGCTCGTCGCCGGGCCCGAGGAGCTCGCGCCGGACGAGGACCCGCTGGCGGGCCTCGCGCGGATCGAGCAGCTCTACAAGGGCGAGCAGCGGCCGGCGGGCTGGCTCAACGTCCACAAGCAGGTCGCCAACCGCCTGCTCGAGCCGTTCATGTGGCACACGGTGATCGTCACCGCGACCGAGTGGGACAACTTCTTCAACCTGCGCTGCCACGGCGACGCGCAGCCCGAGATCAGGCGGATCGCGACGGCGATGCGCGAAGCGCGCGAGGCCTCAGAACCGGCGGAGCTCGGCGCCGACGAGTGGCACCTGCCGCTCGTCCGCCCGGAGGACCGCGAGCAGGTCGACTCGCTGGAGGACCTGCTGAAGATCTCGGCCGGTCGCTGCGCCCGGGTCAGCTACCTGACCCACGCCGGCCAGCGCGACCTCGCGGCCGACATCGAGCTGCACGACCGGCTGCTCGAAAGCGGCCACATGTCGCCGCTCGAGCACCCGGCTCGGCCGATGAGCAGCGAGGCGCTCGCCGAGAGCGGGTGGTGCGGCAACTTCCGCGGCTGGCGCTGCTACCGCAAGGACGTTCCCGGCGAGGCCAACCCGCTGGGCCCTAAGGTGCCCGCACGGGCCGACTCACTCCTCGTCTGAGCCGGCCATCCGCTCGCCCGGCGTCGGCCAGGGGACGGCTTCGCCGGCCCGCCAGGCGGGCGGTTTGTCGCCGGGCAGCCAGCCGAGCAGCAGCAGCGCCAGGTAGACGAACCAGAGCAGGGCGAACTGGAAGAAGATGAAGGAGACGGCGCCGAGCGCGATCCCGAGCGAGCCCCAGAAGCGGTTCAGCAGGCCGGTGCGCATCGCGTAGAGGGAGGTGTAGACCATCGCGACGAGGAAGCCGAGCTGGCCGCCGATCGCGAAGCCGGCGGCCAGCGAGCGCAGCGGCGCTTCGGTGATCGCGTCGTTGGCGGCTTCGTTCGCCCTGTCGCTGGTCAGGCCGATTCCCTTCGCGGTCAGGCGGGGGACATCGTGGGTGACGAATTCCGAAGCCGCATGCAGGGTGGAGAGGCCGCTGAGGATCGCCAGCACGGCGAGGAACAGCGGCGCGGCGACGACCACCCCGACGAGCTGCCCGCGCATCCTGTCGCTGCGCGCGCCGGCGGCGCGGAAGAGGTAGTAGAGCGGCGCCGCGAGCAGGCCGACGCCGAGCGCCTGCAGGATGCTGGAGAGGAGCTGGGCGTTGCGGTGGTCCTGCACGTTGCGCAGCAGCTCCGATTCGCCGTCGCCGCCTCCGACGCCCTGGCTGGCGACGACGATCGCCGCGACGATCAGCAGGATCGCGGCCAGCGTCGCGACCGCGACCGGCCGCGCCCAGCGCGCCTCCCAGGCGAGGATCGCCTCTCTGCTCAAGCTCCGCTCAGCCTCGCTCGTGGAAGTAGAACTGGGGCAGGGCGCCCTCGATCACCTCGGCGGTCATCCGCTGCGCCAGCTCGAGGTTGCCGGTGCGCACCGCGATGTCGTCGAGCGTGACGATCCCGACGAGGCTGCTTCCGTCGACCACCGGAAGGCGCCGCACCCGGTGCTGGACCATCAGCGCCGCGGCCTCGTCGAGCTCCATCTCCGGCTCGCCGCAGACCAGCGGCCGCGAGGCATGCTCGCCGACGGCGGCCGCCGGGTCGACCCCCTCGGCGAAGACCCGCACCGCGAGGTCGCGGTCGGTGACCATCGCCACCGGCGAGCCGGCCGGGTCGACGACGACGACCGAGCCGACCCGGTTGTCGCGCATCTGGCGGGCGACCGAGACCGCGCTCGCCTCGGGCGGGGCGGTGACGACCCCGGCGGTCATGATCTCGCTCAGCTTCACGCCCCGTACGCTACCGGGCGTGGATCGGACGAAGCGCACCCCGGTCGTGCCGCTCGAGGCGGGCGCCGGCCCCGACAACCCGCCCTGTCCCGCCTGCGGCGAGCCGCTCTTCGGCTGGATCGACCGGCGCGCCGGCCTGGCCGGCCCCGTCAGCCGCTGCGAGAGCTGCGGGCTGGGCGTCGTCGGCGAGCCTGGAGACGCCGAGCAGGCGCTGCGCGAGCTCGACCGGCGGGGAGGCGGAGAGGGCGCGACGATCGTCAACCGCGCCGGCTTCGCCGCCTGGATCGGCGGCGCCGGCTGGGCCGGCCTGGAGGCGGGCGCCCGCTATCTCTTCACCCTGGAGTCGGTGCGCCGCCTGGTCGCCAACCGCGACCAGATCGTCGCCTCGGCCCGCTGGTCGCCCGCCAAGGGCGCCGCGGCGATGTGGCAGACGATCCTCAACAGCGCGACCTTCGGCCACAACCTGCTCGTGGGGAGGAGGATCGAGGCGGGAAAGGCATGGCAGCGCCGGATCGACTGGCTGGTCGTCGCCGCGCTGGCGATTCCCGCCGCGCTCGTCGCCGTCCCGCTCGAGCTTGCGGGCGCCCTCTTCCGCCGCGGCAGCGCGCTGAGCCTTCGCTTCGAGCTGCTTTAGGAGAGACCTTCCCTGGCCTCTCGGACCAGGGTCACAGCCTCGGGGAAGAGCATGCGGATCGCGTCGCGGGCCTGCATCGCCTGCTCGTCGCTGGAGCCGGTGAGGTCCATCCGGTGGATCGAGGCGACGGTCAGCTCGACCGCCAGCTTGATCGCGTTGTCCGCCCAGGCGACACGCTGGGAGGAATGCATCTGCTCGCTGAGCTCCTCCATGCGGGCGCGGAACTCGTCGGGGTCGCCAAAGAGGTTGAAGCCCTCCACAGGGGGAATCTAAGCAGACCGCGCGCTTAGTCCACGTATCCGGCACGAAATCCTTTCATTTCGCGCGCCACACGCGCGCCGGCGCCCCCTAGCGTCGTCGCCATGCGGAGCGAACACGGGTCGGCAAGCGTCGAGCAGGCGGGTTTGGTGGCGCTGGTCGCGCTGCTCGGGCTGGTCGCGATCGCGGCGCTCGAGGCGGGCGGCGACGTCGACCCGCGGCGCGGCCTCGGCGGCACGATCGCACGGCGGCTCGCCTGCGCGCCGCGCCTGCCGGGGCCCTGCCGCCACCACCCGCTCGTCCCCGCCTACGGCTGGCCCCTCGCCCGCCTCGCCCGCGCCCTGGCGCCGGCGCCGGTTCCCCGCCGCGCGGCCGACGGCCTGCCGCTGATGCCGGTCGACTTCCGCCGCTGCCGGCGCGAGAGCTGCGCCGTCGCCGCCGGCCGGCACGTCACGGCCTCCAACCGGCGCGTCACCGTGTTCACCCAGCTCGAGGACCGCCGTCGCGAGCTCGGCTGGGTCGAGCTGACCTACTGGCTCTACCGGCCCGGGCTCGGCTGGGAGCGCATCGCCCGCCGCGCCGGCCAAGCCCAGGTCGAGGCGGCGAGCCACGTCCGCGTCCTGCTGAAGGACGATCCGAACCTCGTCCCGCTGGAGACCCTCCCGGGCCGCGACCAGTACGGCTTCCCACCCGGCGAGGAACCGCCGTGGCGGTGGAAAGTCAAGAGCCGCTATCCGGGCTGGTCAAGCTGACCAACTCAACGGGGCGTCGGTCATGGGCCGGCTAGAGGAGCATCCCGGGCTTTTCGAAGACGACGAGGAACGGGGCGTCGGCGCCGAAGCGTTCGGCGAGCAGACGCCGGACTTCGGCCACATGCTCGGTCCCGACTTCGACCTCGTTCCGCAGGACGGCGACTCCGACCGAGTTGATCAGCCGTTCCACGGGCGAGCCCGTGGAGTCGAGGAGCGATTCGCCCAATTCCCAGAGCTGCGCTTTCCGTGTACAGCGGCTGAACGGGGAACCGATCCTCACCGGCTCCGCGCACCTGGTCCCCGCCGGCACCCGGAGACGGCCGCGCACGGTGACCTGCGCGCTCTTGCGGCCACGGCAGCGCAGCTGCGCGGGTCTCAGGCCGCAGCGCGCGGCGCCCCGTACTCCGACCCCGCCCACCCGGGGGTGCGCCGTAAAGGCGAGGACGAAGCGAGCCCCGGGAGGGCGAGCAGGCCCGCGATGGCGGCCGCCGCAAGACACGTCAGCCTGCTTCTGGGCCGGTACGATGTGGGAGTGATGCACAGAGCGCTCAGCGGAGAGGCCGCGGAGCTGCGAAGGGCCGGCGCCCTACGCCTCGCACGCGACCGCGCGACGCCGATGAACGAGCGACTGGCGCGGGTGCACGCGCTCTGCAAGCAGCTCAGCGCGATCAAGGGCGCGGCCCGGACGCCACGTTGAGAGAGTTCGACCTCCGCTCGCTGCTGGAGGCGCTGCACGAGCGAGGGGCACAGGCTTGGTGTTGGAGCGCCGGCCGTTCTGACCCAGCGGGTTGACCTTCGCGCGGGTGCGCTTGGGCTTGAAGCAGAGGTTGCGGCTGTTGACGATCAGCCCCTTGTTCCCGCCCCGCATGTTCAAGACGAAGCGGCTTACCGGCAGGTCCGGGATCGATTCGAGAGGTCGACCGGAGGACTGGCCAGGTGCGCGTCGACAGCGCCGCTTCGGATCCGATCGACTCGCGTATCGGCTCGACGCTCGACGCTCGCCGGCGCCGGCGTCGGCCCCTTGAGTATGTGCGGCAGTGTCACGCCCGGCCGTCCACGACAGGTCGCTCAGGGCCAGTCAAGCTGAGCCGGGGTCGGCGGCGGCCTGGTCGGCTTCCGCCTGACGGATCAAGCCCCGCCAGTCGGTCGTGCGGAAGACCAGCAGGATCGCCCCGAAGCCGAGCACCACCGACCAGGCGGCCATCGCGATCTGGGTGCCGACCGAGAAGGAGAGGACCGCGGTCCGCGAGGGGCCGGTGAGGGTCGCCACGAGCAGCGCCTGCTGGGCGCCGGCGCCGCCGGGGGTGAAGGGGAGGACGTTGGCGATCGCCTGCACGCTCATCACCAGCATCACCTTGCCGACCGAGCCGCCGATGCCGAAGGCCTCGAGGAAGAACCAGAAGGCGGCGAAGCGCAGCAGCCACCCCACCCCCTGCCAGGCGGCGACCTCGCGCAGGTAGCGGCGCGGCGTCCTGAGGATCGCCACGCCCTGCCTGACCCGCTGCCAGAAGGCGCGCACGCGGTGGCCGAGCAGGTAGACCCCGATCGCGATCGCCAGCAGCAGCACGCCGCTGACGATCGCGAAGACCTGCGGATGTTCGGCCCAGTAGGAGAGCTCGAAGGCCGGCAGGTCGGGCAGGCTCGGCGGCTGTGGCAGCAGGCCCTGGCTGATCGCGTAGAGCAGCACGAGCAGGCCCGCGGTGGTGTCGAAGACCGTCTGCACGAGGAAGGAGGAGGTCACCGCCGGGTAGGAGGAGCCGGGGATCTGGCGTTTGACGAGGAAGACTTTGGTCACGTCCCCCGCGTGGGCCGGGAGGATCGCGTTGATCCCCGCCCCGGCCAGGTAGGCGGCGCTGAGCGGCAGAAAGGAGATGCGGGAGCCCGGATAGGCGGCGCGCAGGACGTTGCGCCACGCCCGGGCACGGGCGAGCTGCATCGCCGCCAGGCAGAGGAGCGCGATCGCGAACGGCGTCCAGCGGATGTCCGAGAGGTGCCCGAAGAAGCGCGCCGTCGCTTCCGCGAAGGATTCGGCGCTCGATGCGAAGTCCGCCAGGGGCATCGCAGTTACACTAGCCCGCTCGTGTCAGCCCCCGACCCGACCCAGACCGCTCCCGCGGCCCCGCACGACCCCGCCGACGCGGCGATGTGCGACCGCGCCCGCGAGCGCTTCACGGGCGATCGCGGCAGCCGCCTGCGGCGCCGCCGCAAGCGCCACGCCAAGCTGCCGAACCTGATCATCGTCGGCGGCCTGAAGTGCGGGACGACCAGCATCCACCACTACCTCGGCCTGCACCCGCAGATCCAGATGTCGAAGCCGAAGGAGCTCAACTTCTTCGTCGAGGAGCTCAACTGGGACCTCGGCCTCGACTGGTACGCGAGCCGCTTCGACGACCGCTTCGAGGTGCGCGGCGAGTCCTCCCCGCACTACACCAACCTGCCCCGCTTCAGGGGCGTGCCCGAGCGGATCAAGGCCAACTGCCCCGACGCCCGGCTGATCTACATGGTGCGCGACCCGATCAAGCGCATCCTCTCCCACTGGGTGCACGCGACCGGCGCCGGCTACGAGACCCGCGAGCTCGTCCCCACCCTGTCTGAGCCCGACTCCTCCTACATCCATCGCTCGCAGTACTGGATGCAGCTGCAGCCCTACCTGGAGCTGTTCGAGCGCGAGCAGATCGAGGTGATCGCGCAGGAGGAGCTGCAGCGCGAACGCGAGCAGACGATGCGCAAGGCGTTCCGCTTCGCCGGCGTCGACGAGAGCTTCACCTCCGAGCAGTTCGACCGCGAGTGGGAGAAGTCGAGCGCCAAGCAGGGCGACAAATACCAGGTGATGGAGAAGCTGGTGAAACTGCCGGGGCTGCGCTCCTTCGACCGCAACTTCGACCGCCTGCCCGAGTCGATGCGCTGGATCGTCGAGAAGGTCGTCCACGACCCGGAGAAGCCGCCGGCGCCGAAGCCGGAGCTGCCGGACGAGCTGTTCGAGACCCTGCGCGGCCGCTTCGGCGCCGACGTCGCCGCCCTGCAGGACTTCGCCGGCCGCGAGTTCGCCGGCTGGCACGCCTACTCCTAGCGAGCGGCGTACTAGGGTCCGGGTCATGCGGCGGCTCCTGCCCGACCCCGGCCCAACCACCGTCGAGCAGCAGCTCGCCTCCTACCGGCCGGGCGAGCGGGCGCGCGAGGACCGACCCTTCGTCGCGATGAACTTCGCCGCCACGGTCGACGGGAGGGCGACGATCGAAGGGGTCTCGGGGCCGATCGGCTCCGAGACCGACACGACGATGCTGGCGGGCCTGCGAAGGCGTTTCGACGCGGTGATGATCGGCGCGGGAACGATGCGCGCGGAGCGCTACGCGGGGCTCGACAGGCGGCTGGTCGTGGTCGAAAGCGGCGAGCGGGCCTGGGCGGACCTGCCGGCGCTGCTGCGCTCGCTGCGCGAGGAGGGCGTCGCGGCGCTGCTCTGCGAGGGGGGGCCGACGCTGCACGGCTCGCTGCAGGCGGCCGGGCTGGTCGACGAGCTGTTCCTGACGATCGCGCCGAAGCTGAGCGGCGCCGGCGCGCCGTCGATCCTCGAGGGCGCGCTGTCGGAGGCGGTCGGGCTCGAGCTCGCCTGGCTGCTCGAGGAGGACGGCGAGCTGTTCGCCCGCTACGCGGTCGCGCGGTAGCGTTCGCCCCCCAAACCGAGGAGAGGATCCCCAGCGATGGACTTCAAGCCCAGCCCACAGGTCGAGACCCTGCGCGAGCGGATCCTCGACTTCATCGACGCCGAGATCTACCCGCAGGAGCGGCAGATCATGGAGGCGCTGGACGAGGAGGTCGGCCCCGGCGTCGCCTACCCGGCGATCCTCGTCGAGGTGCGGGAGAAGGCGAAGTCCGAGGGGCTGTGGAACCTCTTCATGCCCGACGAGCGCTTCGGCCCCGGCCTGAGCAACTGGGAGTACGGGCTGCTCTGCGAGGAGATGGGGCGCAGCCCGGCGGCGGCGCCGATGGCCTTCAACTGCTCGGC